>JAKSVP010000002.1 GCA_024427265.1 Mycoplasmoidaceae bacterium | reverse complement strand
TATATTTAACTAAACCATTATCTTTAGATCAAATAAAGATTGATCCAAAGGTAGTTGAGTTTTATAAAGGGTTAAAAGGCGAACGATAGTGAGCCCAGGGAAAATGATCTAGAAAACGAAAATTCATTTTCATTTTGGGAATGCTCTTTGTCGTTTTCCATCAACTTCTGTTTCTTCATTTAAATAATGTTCCATTAATTGGTATAAATACTCAGGAAAGCAATTATTAGTTACGAGAATTAATACATATTCATCACATTTTTCATATATAGGAATACTATCAGTGTGATTTTTGACTATTCTTTTCATCTCATTAATGGATCCTTCAATGCCTTCTTTTTTCTTAAAACCTTCAACCCATTTTTCCATAGCTTTTTCAGGATTCTTTACTTTTTTAGTATCAATAATAATTTGGTTTGGCTTTATTTGGGCTATTTCAACGCCGACAATTTTGTTGGTTTTTCTGTCCTTAAATATAAAATCTGGCCCATTATTTTCACCTTGGGATTTTGTACTTTTTAGATTCGTTCTTATTAACTCAAAATTTTTGTATCAATATATTGGAATAAAACCCGCGGATGTAAACGGATTAACTGATCAATTAATTTCGTTTATTAACTCAGTTGCCTTTGGCAAATCTTTTTTCCTTAATTCATCTATGATTTTAAATATACCTAAATCATTTAGTTTTTTTAAGTTGCCTTTTTTTCATTCAAAATTGCAGCTTAATTCATATACTTTATTTCCTCAATATTGACATTCAAAATTTTCAATTAATTTTAAAATGATTTTTTCTGGTAGATGAGGATAGAAAATATGTCATAATTCTATTAATTTGGTTTTTTCTATTTTGTAATCTCTGTTATTGAAAAATTTGTTTTCTTGGTTATATGTCAAATTCTTTATAGAAACATTTATTTCATCATTAATTTCAATATCATTGTCTATCAAATATTTTTTTACATCATCCACACTAACCTTCGGGTTGAAGGTTTCATTTTCATTGTTCACAAACATTTTAAACTTTAAAACTGGTTTCATTATTATTTTTTTATATTAAAACTGCCTCAAAAATCAAAATTATGTATTTTGTCTATTTCTAAAATCAAATCTAATAAAGTATTCATGTCTACAGGGATTTCGGTATTTTTAGGTTTATATTTATTTTCTAAAGGCTGGAATAATTTATCGGATGTAGTAAAACTTTTTGCTTCACCTCTGTGTATTCTGCAGCTTCTAGATCTAATTATTCAGTTTTGTAAATTTTGTGGCAATAATAACATTACATCATTATTATTTCCCAATTCTTCATAAATGTCATTTATAAGTAGTCAATATCTACTTGACTCATCTTTACTAGGAAACAAGTTAACATTTTGTGGCACAGGCCCAAAAATAAGTATCTGTAACCTTTTTGGACAACTAAATAGGGATTTTTTGCAAATCTCCTTAAATTCAGCATTTATAGTTTTCAAAAAATTACTTGAGAACATTATTTATCTATTTACTGTTTTTCTTATAGTTTTCGGTTTGTTGCAATATATTCTTAAATACGTCATCGTTTCATTCAGGTGGGAAACCATTATTGTAAAGCAGTACAGTTAATTCCATTTCTAATTCACTCTTAATATCACTTCTATTAATTCAATCGGCATATTGGAATTTATCATCAACGAGTTTTTTGATTTTCTTAGCTAAACTTAAACACTTTTCTTGAGGATAAGTAAACTTATGTTCGTCTCTAATTTTTGCCAAAATATCATAGAATGCTTTTTCTTCAAATGTAATTCCAAGTTTCTTAAAAGATTTTTTGTCTTCTTCAAGCTCCTTCATTATATTAACGAGTTCATCTGATAGGTCATTGACGAAGTCAGCAATGACCTTGTTTGTTGTTAGAATTCTATCTCTTGTGTTATAAATATCGACAACATGTCTTAGTTTTTGTTCAAAGTCAATAGCTTTAATTTTGTTTACCTTTCCATAACTGTTAATAGCTATTCTTAATGCTTTTAGCAATGCATTGAATTTTGTAATAGGAAGTTTTATACTATCGAGTTGCTTATTAAACTTCTCGTCAAATAATCTTAATTCTTTATTGCTATCAATTACATCCTCAATACCTGTGCAAATAATGGCCTGTTGTACCATTTTTTCAACAACTTCATTCATAATTTCTGCATCAGGGGCCTGTCCTACAGTTTGTTTATAGATAATTGATCTAATAGCCATATAGAATTGTGCTCTAGATATTTCATTTTTCTTTAATTGTCCAGATGGCATGCAGATTGAATATGCATTTTTTAATGTTCTTGATATTGACATGAATTTATTTTGTGAGTATTTTGTACTCTGTACAAATTCAACAGCTTTGTTTAAACACATCAACCTATCTAATGAACCACCCTTAAAGAATTTTGTTGAATCAAAATTGCATAATAGATCATCAAGAAGTTTAAGTTGATTTCTAAAAATTGAAATTGTAACTGGCAATTCATCAACCGGACTTTCCTTTTTATCACCAAATTGTTTGATTGCAGCCAACATTTCTTGTTTGATACCAATATAATCCACAATCAACCCTTTTTCTTTTCCATCAAATACTCTATTAACACGAGAAATTGTTTGTATTAATGTATGTTTTTGAAGTGGCTTATCAATGTACATCACGGAAAGCGATGGAACATCAAATCCAGTTATTCACATATCAACAACAATTGCAATTTTGAAATTAGATTTTTCATTTTTAAATTGTTCGTCTAGAAATTTTCTATATTCTTGATCACCACATATTGAATATAGTTCTTTCGGATCATTCTTATCTCTAGTTGCAACCAAATTGATTTTAGGTATTTTTATCAACAAATCACGTTCACCCTTAGAATACTTATCAATATTGTCAGCTTTTTTAGGTGTTGATCAATCTGGTTTAATAGAAACAATCTCTTTATAAAGTTTGAAAGCAGTCTTTCTGTCATTACAAACAATCATTGCTTTTTGTACAATTTCTGGCTTTTGTGCACATAAATTTGTATAGTGTTCTGCTATGTCTTTTGCAATTTTCTTAATTCTGTCAGGATGACCAAGGATAGCACTCATCGTGCTCATGGCTTTTTTGCTTTCTTCAATTTGAGCTGGATTTGCGCCTTGTGCTTCACACTTATTGTAATATTCTTTAATTTTCTTAAGATCTTCATCAGACAAAATAACTTTCGCCATTCTTGGTTCATAAGAAATTCTTACAGTAATACCATCAGCAGTTGATTCTCTCATTGTATAACTATCAACAACTGGCCCAAATACATTAATTGCATCATCTGTTGGAGTCCCAGTAAAACCACAATAGGTTGCATTAGGGAAGCTACGTCTTAAATATTCGGCAAAACCAAATTTTTCTACAACGCCACTTGATGTTGTTTTTAATTTACCACCAATATTTGTTTGCGATCTATGTGCTTCATCCGATATGCAAATAATATTTGATCTATTAGATAATAATCCTGTATCTTCACAAAATTTTTGAATAGTAGTGATATAAATTCCGCCGCTTTCTTGAGCTTTTAATGTTTTATACAAATCTGCTCTAGTTTCAATACTTCTAACAGATTTTTCTTTTAGCATCTCTTTTGCTGAGGCAAAAACTTTGGTTGTTTGATTTTCCAAATCATCTCTATCAGTAATGATAACAATAGTTGGGTTATTGAATATGTCCCGTTCATGAGTCATTAATAATCTCGATAAATATAGCATCGTGTATGTTTTGCCTGATCCAGTCGCACCAAAATAAATACCTCCTTTGCCGTCACCTTTAGGTTTTATATGGTTTTTCAAATTGATTAACATTTTATTTGCTGCAAAATACTGTGGATAGCGACAAATAATTACTTCTTCTTTTTCTGGATTGTTAGGATAAAAAATGAAATCTCTAATAATAGATATAAGTCTATCTTTTGAAAAAGCGCCTTTAATCATAGTAATTAATGATGAAATTCCAACAGATATGTTATCTGTATCCTTAATTTTTGATCAAGCATAATAATATTTGTATGGTGAGAAGATAGTTCCTATTTTAGAATTGGCACCATCGCTTATTGATGACATCAAACAATATTTCATTAAGTTAGGTATGCCTCTGGCGTAACGAATATTGATTTGTTTTCAAGCATCAAAAATTGTAGCTTCTTCTGCAATTGCACTTTTAAATTCAAATATTATTAATGGAATGCCGTTAATAAATATTAATAGGTCGGGACGCCTGATTTCTACATCTTCAACTGTATATTGGTTAACGATTCTGAAAATGTTATTTTCGGGATGTTCAAAATCTATATAGTTAATGTGTGTGGTTAATTGATTTTTGTTATCATGAATTAAATTAAAACCTTCGGTTATGATTTTGTGAGTTTCTTTATTGCCTATAAATAATGGTGACGATGTTATATTCTCAATATGAGCGATAATTTTCTCATATTCTTTATCACTTAAATCTTTAAATCGATTTTTAATAAAAGATAGCAGATCATCTCTTAAAAGAATATCAGTATATTTTCTGTGAATGGTTTCACCATTAGAATATAAATAACCATTCTTTTTAAATAGCTTAATTATTGCATTTTCTAGTTCTGTCTCATTAAATTGTTTATTCATATTAACCCCTATACTGCATAGAACCTGATATCAAAACAGAACATATATTTTTGATTTGCTGTTTTAGAGCCTCATTAATTTTGTTTCTGTTGCAATAGCATTTATAAATATCGGCAATCGCTTTTTGCTTTTCAATAGAAGGAATTGGTATTTTATATTCTGACAATTTTTCTAAATCAAAAGTGTCTCTAATGCTATCACAAGAACTAAAGAAAGCAAAACGCATAAATTGCCTTCTCTTCAATCATATCATTAAGTAATCAGGATATAGTTCGTTTTGATTAACTGCGAAAACGGTATACATTGGTGACACAACACCTGCATCATTTTTAAAAATTCCTATAGTGCCTATTTCCCCAAAATGTGGTGGTGGATAAACAATGTCATTGTATGAAACGCACTTATACCTTCTAATATCAGAACCTTTTGACATAGAACTAGGCTTTTGAAACCCGTTTTGATTATTTAACCCAAATAATTTTTTAATTTTAAAATCTCTATTAATTATTTTTTTCTCAGTAATATATTTACCAATAGGGACTAACTTTTCGTTCTTTTTCAATTGCTCAACAAGTAATTCTGAAGTCTTTTTTAAATCATCTAATCTCGATTCATAAATTTCTTGATTTTTTATCAAAGCATTATAAATATTTACAAATTTTCTTTGAATATCTATACTTGGGATCTCTATTTCAAATTCACCTAATGATGATACTCTAAAATAATTTCTTGCAGAACCAATGGCATTAAATCAACATTGTCGGGCGAATTCATCCCTTTTGATGAACAAATTCAAATATTCAGGAAGAAGTTCATCTGGTTTTGTTACATAAAAAACTTCATAAAGTGATGAGCATATAGCTTTGTCATATTTTGTATTCAAATAAATGGAATTCAGTTCCATTCGTGCGGGATTAAAAACAAAATCATTTTTATAAAAGACATTGTAGATGGAAGTGTCAGCATTTTTTTGTTTTGGAGAAATAAAACCCATTCTTGAAACACCACGAATTGGAAGTTGTTCAGCACCATCAAATTTCTCTCTTCTTTGTTTGATATAATCACAAAGTTTAATTTTTCTTAATGTCATATCCTATCCCTTTGAAGGCATCAATCAACATTTTTTGTGATTCGCTTTCTTCTTCAATTAATATTTTCATTTTATTTTTGATTGAATTTATTTCTTTATTAAAATCGATATTCATATCGTGATCGATAAAATGAATATATTTGTTCGGCGCTAAAGTAAAGTTTTTACTCTTAATTTCAGATAGATTAACAGATCTATATAGCTCTGGTTTTGAGTACTTTTTAGAATTCTTACAATTAACTGATTGTCAATTATTATAAATTTGTTTTACTTTTTCGATTTGTTCGTCCGATAAAACCACTTTTTTCTTTTTTAATTTTTTATCAATTTTATATTCAACAACATTTTGATTTCAAGTTCTTATATCCACAAATAAAACTTCGTTTGTACGATCACGTAATTTTCTCTTTCCTAACGTTTTAGCTTTTTTGTTATTATTTAATATTCATAGTGTTACTGATATATCAGTGGTATAAAACATATTTCTTGGCAATACAATAATTGCTTCTACCTTATCATCCTCAATAATTTTTTTTCTAATTAAATATTGGTCTTGGCCCACATCTTCATCATCTTCAGAACCCATTCCAGCTTTTAATGCACCATTTGCAAGTAGAAAACCAGCAATACCGTTATCAACATCAAGTTTTGATAACATATGTATTATTCATGCATAGTTTGCATTTGAATCGGGTGGAAGCGCAGGCAGGAATGATTTGAAACGCGGATCCTTCGAATAATCTTTAGAACCACGTCAATATTTTAAATTAAATGGTGGATTAGCCATAATATAGTTAGCTATCACGTTTTCATGTTGATCATTTGTAAATGTTGAAATACTTTTTTCACCCAAATTACATGAAATTCCACGAATAGCAAGGTTCATTTTAGCTAGCCTTCATGTTTCGGGCTGCTTTTCCTGACCTACAATTGTAATTTTTTTTCTGTTTCCTTGATGTTTTTCAATAAATTTCATTGATTGCACAAACATACCACCAGATCCACAACACGGGTCATAAACAACACCATCATATGGTTCAATTAACTCAGAAATTAATTTAACAACACAAGCTGGAGTATAAAATTCTCCATCTTCCTTAGAAGCACCAATGGCAAAAATTTGAAGGAAGTATTCATATACTCTACCAATTAAATCTTCTTCATGAAAACGCTCTTCACTAATTTTATTAATTTCATCTACAACAGATTTTAGGGTAGCGGCATCAGCGCCCAGTGAAGAAAATAAATTTTGTGGCAATGTTCCTTTCAAAGATATATTTTTGGACTCAATATCTTTAAATGCTTTATCTAATTTGACTGCTATATCATCAGATGATGAATTTTTAACAATATAATTTCATCTACAATGTGGTTCAAGATAATAAACATTTTTAGAATTATAAAATGCAATTTTATTTAAAAATAATGGGTTATTACCATATTCGGCGACTATTTCACTACATCTTCGTTCAAATTTATCGCTTGCAAACTTTAAAAATGCTAAACCGATCAATGCGTCTCTTTTCTTTTCAAAACTACCAACATTTCTAAGACAATCACGACAGTTGTATAAAATAGTTTCTAAAGATAATTCTTTTTGTTTCTTTGCCATATCTATCTAGCTCCTTTCACATATTTATCTCAATTAATACCATTAGCCACAGCTAATTGTTTTAATTTTCTTTGAATTTTGAATGTTGGCTCAAAGTGTCCATTTTCATATCTATTAAGTGTGCAGAAAGCTACACCTAATTCTTTTGCCATCTCTTCTTGAGATAGTAAAAGCTTAGATCTTAAATCTTTTACTAATTGTTCTCACTTCATATTATTTTTCTTTTTCTTCCTCTTGAAAATATAAAAGACCTTCATTTGTCAAAATCAAATAATAGAAGTATATACCTCTGCATTGAATACAAAATGAATAATTAACAGCGCCACAATCTTTTAATGACTTAATTAGTTTTGCTTCAATTAACATGTCAATGTCATTTGTTGTAAAATCTGGTCTGCCATCAATTCCGTGTTCATCGTCCAAATAAATATATTTAGCATCATCAAAATCTTTTGGATCATATTTTTGAATCCATGGAAGTGGAGGTATAGTGTGAAAAACATCCCCTTTTCTTCAATATGTAACAAAATTTTTAAGTTTATATTGCTTTCAAATCCATGCAAACTTTTCTTCAAGTTCGGGATTCAAAATGCTTTTATTATGTGTTGAATTGTTAACAATTTGATAAACTTGACTATTTCGTTTGGCTAAAGTTTTCTTACTTACAATTCCACCATAATTATTAATCTTTGTCGAAGTATAAATCTTTCCTTCTAGTTCGAACTTCATAATTGTTTATATATTCCTTATGCTTATATCAAAATTATAGCATATAAAGTAATTAAATATATAATATTTATATGAGTGCTAAAAAAATTAAAGATTTTATGCAAGGTTATTTCTACTCCAGGTCATTTGAGGCAGCATCACTCTCGAATTTAAATGGTATTTTAGGGGTAGATAATTATGATTCATTTCTTTATACACCAAAATACCAAACTAGAAAAATAGAATTCTGTTTTGATGAATTTGGACTAGGCACTATAACAATCAATTATTGTAAAAATAACTCTGATATTTTTTATTCAACAGACACAATGTACACAAATAGAATATCGACTTTAAATCCACCTTATTTTCGAAACAAATACACATCATTTTACTACGGAAAGCATAACAATCAAGATGATTGCGACTACCAATCTCATTATGATAGCTCAATAACAATCTTTAAGAGTCTGATTCCTTTTTCATTATGTGAACTTATAAATGAATTTATGTCGTGTTATGATAGAGAATATTATTTAGCATGTTGTTGTTTAACTAGAGAAATGATCTTAGAAATAGCTCAATTTTATGAACTCAAACTAAAAGATAAATCTGGTGAAATCCTATTTGAAGAAAACATTAAAAATATTTGTAGAGCTGGTTATATAGAGAAGGAAGAAAAAATATTTTGGATCAATCTAAATAGAAAAGCTGGAGATGTAATACATTATCATTCAAATGATAGAGAGCTAATTGCTGATGAGGCTAATAAAGGAATCATTTATATATTTAAACATATTGAGAGTTTTAGAAGCAAAAAAGGCCGAACTCAACAAAGAAAGCATTAAAAAATTTATATATAAATTTAGAATATAAAAATCTTTTTGAACGGCGTTTCAAAATTTAAATTATTTAATATGATATCTAAGAAACAATAGTGTCATATGACCATTGATGGTGTTCCAATAATTCCAAGATATAACGAATCAGTTTTATCGTAATTAGCAGATTTATTAATTTTGTTATTAACAATGTCTATACATCTTAATAAATAATTTTCAAAATAGCCTTCCTTAATTTGAACTTTTTTAGATCATCCTTTTATATAATTACCAGAGTTTAATGTTTTTTCTGGTATCTCACAAAAATTATGTGATATCTCTATAAGTTCTAAACCTAGTGTTTCATTAATATTGTTAACGAATTTAAAATCTGGACCACCATGGTTTTTCTTTCACTCGATGCATTCGTAATCTAGTCATCTTCTTGGCAATGCATTTGACTTATCAATGGTTTTATTTAGAAAATAATATTCGGAGTCTTTTGTTCACTTGGCTTCGGTTTGAATATCATCAGCATAAGTAGTGTTATCTACTTTTTCCATTACTTGTTTTATTGACAAATAAAATTTTGAATTGGCATATTCATCAATTAAAATAGTGTTTTCATTAATTCTTCTAATTGACCTAGCATAATGTTTTAAAAAAGTTCTAAAGTCTCATGTTAAATTTGTATATTTTTTAATTAATTTCATTAGACAATTTGGGCAAATTGTAACTGGCTTATTGTGAAGATCCCCACCATTAAACACGGTAAAAACATAATCATTCATATCGAAGATTTGATTGCATTTTTCACAATGTAATTCAATTCGTTTAGTCATAGTCTAATTACCAAATAACCTCCCACTCGCCATTAGTTGCCTAATGTCTTGCCCCTTTCACATATTTATCTCAATCAATACCATTAGCTATAGCTAATGATTTGATTTTTCTTTTTATTTTAATGGTTGGTTCAAAGTGTCCATTTTCATACCTGTTAACAGTAGAAAATGCTACACCCAGTTTATCAGCCATTTCTTCTTGAGATAATAATAACTTATCTCTTAGATCTTTAACTAATTCTTCTCATTTCATATCTATATCAAAATTATAGCAAATTAAAAAAATGATTTATAAATAAATATTAATCTTTAGATCCATAATTTAATTCGTAGATTCTATATTCAATCATGTCCTTTACAGCCCTTAATTTTTCACAAATCTCATCTAGTTCCCACGATTCTTTGCAGTCATCATCCAATGAGCAATCGTAACGATGGTGTAATCTTCCCTTTTCGTCAGTCTCTTCTCAACCGTTTAATGTAGACGATCTGTCTATTCTGTGACCAAGTTCTTTTAACTTGTGCTCATCATTTTCTAATTGTTCGACAACAAAAACTAACATTTCTTTTAATTTATTAACATCAGATACTGTGTTGATTTCATTTTGAATAACTTTTATTGAGTCAGTATAAATGTCAAAGTCAAATTTATTGTTCATATTTCTTCTCACTATTTAAACTAAGCTTTTATCGTTTTCCAATTTGCCAATTTCTTCATCTTTTGCAATAATCAATGAATCGCGTTTTTTGCCATTTTCATCGACTGGTAACACAAACTGCAATTTTATTACTTCACCATCAAATATTCTCACATAATCAGCTGGCGGATTAATCGCATAGAATTGAATAAATATAACATCTTGATTAAAGTTCTTCTTAAATTCATACGATCAATTATTATCACCTATATACTCAACACGATATCCTTGTTTGTAATATGAATATTCTTTTCTCTCTTTGTAATAATGAATATTTCTAGCTGTGTACGCTCCGGTTTTATCATCAAAATCATATAAAAGTAGTGCTACGACAACCTTATAGTTTGTATTACTTAATTCATCCAAAATTTCCTCATTAAAACATGCTGTTTTAAAATATGATTTAAATATATTGCCTGGATTGTATATTCCATTAGATTTTAGGTTTGACAACAAATCATTGTAATTCTTAAATTCTAAATATGGGTAATCATTAAAGTGAGGCCCGAAATCTAAAGATCTAGGATGTTTATCACCCTGAATATATTGTTTAATTAATAGTTTAAACACGCGAACTATGTTATCGTTTAAATCAATATGCTCTTGTAATTTAAAGTCAAAACTCGCATCGGACAAAAGACTATTAACTCCTTTTGTTGTTTTCTGTTTTGAGACAGTTTCTCGTGTTCCAATAATGGAATATTGCGCATTAGATTTAATCTGGATTCTTAATGCTCGCGCAAATTCTCTAAAGTCGGTGTGTGTCCTTTGATAATACTCTATTCTTTCTCTAACCGCATCGTCCGCATCGAACATAGCGATCAATACATCATTGATTTTATCGCTAAATCACAATGAGAAGAAAGGAATTTCTTTCTCTCTATATCCAAGAAATCTACAAACCTGAATAATATTATCCATTGTGTATTTTTTTGGTTTTTCATTAATATAGTAAAAGGATAACAAAGTCGGGAAGGAAATACCTCTTGCTAATGTTAATGATCCTATAATAACGTTACATTGTTTAGAAAAAACTAATTCTTCAATTTCTCTATTTTTTTCTTCACTATTTGCGCAATTGACTGGTCTTAACTCATAATCATCAGAATTGATGACATCCATAGCATATGAAATATATTGTTTTTTCACTTCGTCTGACGCGTCTGGGTATAAACGATCTATTGTCGCTCTTCTCAGGTCATAAGACATCTCAAACTGATGCAAGAATTCACTTAACATTCTTTTTGTTGCAAAATGAACAGCTATTTTACGATCTATGTTAATAATCATTTGCGATTGAAATGGTTTCTTTTTCACATCATAATAATATCTTTTGTGATTAATAAAGTACTTTATTAAGGCATCTTTTAACGATGTTGGTAGAGATATTAGTTGAGAGTAACCCGTTTCGTCCTTTGCAATTTCTAATTCTGCGATATCTTCCTCGTTCAAAAAATAAAATATCTCTGGGTGTTGTCTTAGTTTTGCATAAGATTGATAGCTTTCACCTTCAGGTATTAAATAAACATATTTAGGATCTAATTGAAACAAATCCTTATGAACTAATATGTGTGCATATGGCGTGGCCGTTACAGACAAGAATGTGCAGCAATTTTTTAGCTCAAAAAAATTTAAAAAAGCTTTATATGTTGCAGAATGTTCCCCAACTCGAGAGTATTGCAATAAATTATAGAATGACGCTTGATCTCCTTCGTCATCTATTACTAACGCATTTTTAATAAATGGTTGTGTTTTATTAAATCAAGTTGCTATTCTTTTTATATGTTGATAATGTTTTATTGATATGATAAGAACCTTCTTACCAGATTGCAAATCATTATAAATCTCATCAAAATTGTCAACTCCAGAAACGGATTTATGTATTTTTATTTCCTCATCAACATGAAAAGCATCAAAAAATCTATTAAAGGTTTGCTCTTTCAATTTATTAGTTACTCCGCAAAACAAAATGCAAAGATTAGATTTATTTGTTTCAAATAACTTGGCTATTAGCCCCATATATGTTGCCGTTTTACCGGATTGAATAGAACCCACAAGCAAAAGTTTATTATTTGTTTGATCTATGTCACTCATCATTTGATCAAATAATAAATCCTTTTGTCGAATATTGTCCTCACTAATGTGTTTTTTTAAACAATCTTTTTTTCAATTTTCGTAAATCATAATTAATTCAATTCAACTAAATCAATGAAAATTTTCATTCAATCTTTAAGAGATTTTTGATGTAAATTTGAAAATTCTCCAACAACATAGTTGAAATATGTTTCATCCTTCATAGAAAACATTCTATATGACGTTTCTGTTCGCCCTTGTCTTTCTTCATATGATTTTCATTTTTTATATGCTGGATAGATGACATAATCAAGTACATCTCATATGGCTTCTTCGACTGCTTGAGAACTACTAATAGATTCTTTCTTAAAGATTGGTTTAGTTAGATCAATGTAATCAGAATGTTTCTTTCTAAACTCATCTTGGAAGTATTGATGATGACTATAAGAATTAAACAAATCATTATTAAGAGACCACATGTGGGCTAACCCGCACAAGGAAAGAACGATATTCTTTGAATATTTCAAAACACCAATTTTAATAGTGTCGTCTAGCTTGAATTGATCGGGATTCTTTTTTAAATCACGACCAATTTTATTAATAATTTTGTCTATTTGTTTTTTCATTTGATTAGCCTGTATTAATTGAGCTGGAGACAAAAATTTCTTACTGTCTCTGTCCTCATCTAGGCCTAAAACCTTCTCGATATTAGTTTTAGCATACATTTTTTGCTTTTGATTTTTGGCAAAACCTGGCAATTGCAAAAACAAGCAATAAACCAATGTTAAATATGTCTCTAATTTTATAGCTTTTGATTTTTGTTCACTAGGTAAGAATGAATCTTCACCAGCTTTTGTTAGGAAAATTACATTACCATTGCTTTCCCGGTTGTAGTATTCTTTTAATCTCTTTACAGAAACTCTATTTGTTACTAAATCTTTATCAGCTACCGGTTTTTGTGAATTCAATGCATACGAAATATCTCTTGCATGAGATAACCAAGTAGTAAGATTAGTTTTATACTTTTCTTCATTTTTTAATTGAAGTTTACGTGAGACGTCGCATTTAATTTCAAGGATTTTACAAGGAATACTAAAATCTTCATCAAAAGGTTCAGTCCCTATCAAATATGTTGTTTGCCCACCATTAACAATAGAAAACTTATCCATTTCAATCGAACCTTTAGAAAACTTAACTGATGGAGTAATAAATGTAATACCGTTGTTTAGGAAATAAAACATTCCTCGTTTTTTCTTGTCTCTAATAGATTCTTTTATACCAATATTTACATTTTTGGCACCCTTTCCTTTTTTAATAAAGAATCTAATGTTTCCAGAGAACAAACCATTTCTATATCTTTGATATAACTTAGCTAGAGATTTAGCTGAAATGTTGCAAAGATACCCTGTCAAGTCTTCATCAGGAACACGATATTTGCAAACTCCATCGCTCGTCAGTTTTATAGTTTCTACGGCATTAACATATGGATATTGACAATTTAAACATTGATCATACAGACTCAATAATGTCTCATTATTGTAAAAATGAGCTGTCACGTTATTTCTTAGTTCCATATCATTATCACTAAGGTCACCACCACGTGCCTCAATAATACTTTTGTAGTTATCTAAGTCAATGTTCTCGTCAGAAATATTTATAAAAGAAAGATTTATTCTTAAAATCTTGTCATCAGCTTCTAAGTTATCCTTTAAAGCAACAAAAAGATTATTCAAAAAATCTGGTCCAAAATCATCTTTGATTCCTCTAAAATATTTAATTGATAATTTATCAGCTAAACTAAAATATTTTTCAGAAATTTCAGTTAATTCATCCGCAGTTGCACAATGAGAGCAATCTATTACAATATTAGCAATGTCGTATTGTTTTTTTGTCTCCTCATCGACTCAATTTGAATCTTCATCATCTTCTGAAATTAAATTAATAGAAATAATTTCGTTGTATTTCATGCTCCCACTATTAATAATTGGTCATGCAGCTGTTGAAATCTCACTAAATTTATCGAAAGGCAAGTTGTGAATTCATGTTGAATCGTTTGGGTAATTAACCAGCAATGTTTTAAAATAGTTGTCAACAAAGTCAGGATTAATTTGTTTTATAACTTCTTTATTCGCTTGTTCATTTTTTCATTCTTTAATTCTTTTGTTTAGTATTGTTTTTGGTGTTTCCTTCATAATTCGTCTCCTTATTTTATATTATATGAATATATAATATAAAAATTATGTCTAATGATTATAAAAATAGTATAGAAAAAATTAATTCTTCGCTTGAAAAGTTCAGATCGCAATTTGACCATCAATATGACTCTCATGCCAAGACTGAATATGGCATGATTGGTTCATTAGTATCTGAAATAAGAAGATATTTAATTATGTATCGAACACAATATAGCAGGCCGTACAGCGAGTCAACAAATTCGCTTATTAAAGAATTAATTAATCTCCTAAATCAAGCAAAGGACATCCGCGATCAAATGAAATCATCAGAGAGAACATTCCATCGTTTGCCCTTTCATATCACATCTATTGGTTTCAAAGAGAGCGGGTCGAGCATTACATACTTCTTTAGAGGCTTTGATGAAGAAAACGGCAACAACATTAAAGCGGTTTTATCAAATGCGAAGTTGCTTATTGATAACCCTAATAACTTGCTTTACTCGACAGTCCTTTTGGATGGTTATTGAGCGCACAGTGGATGAACTATTGTTGATAACCTATGGGTTGGCGGTAGTAGCATAATACAAAAGAATAATTAATTCTTTGTTTATTCACATTTATTCTTCCCAAACTTTAAAGATCCAGGTTTATTTAATGTTGGAAAGGTTTCATAGGCTTTAACAACGTTAAGCATTATCTTTTTTGCATATCTATAATATTTTTCATCTCTTATATCAATCTTTAAAATTTTTAAAGCATCAAATGGTTTTTTTGTGCCACCATCCTTAATAAACTTTAAAAATCTGTCTACACTTTTTTGATCTTTATTGAAATAAATAGCACAAGTCATTAATATACCTACTATTGCTCCAACATAGTACATAATGCCGTTATTTTCATAGAAGTCTAAATATAGTTTGTTTAAGAAACTATAGTTATGCAACCATCTAGGGTATTGACCACCTGTATATCAAGATTGCTCTAACTTAGTCAAACCTTCAAATGCTTTTCTATAGTGGTAAAAGCCTGTATATATTTCGCCAGGTTTTTGTGTTCCTTCTTTATCATGTATTCTTGATAATCTCTCCTTAAACAATGCCTTAGCAGCAAATAGATTAACATGATCAAAGAAAACAGTTTGAATAGCATCTAATATATCAAAGGTCTCCAAATTACTTTTTGCTTGACCCCACATATAGAATAAGCAAATAAACTCACAAACACAACTAGGCACTTCTGTTAATAATGCTGGAAGTGAACGATATGTTTTTTGGCTACGTTTAATATAGTAGTATGTAATACTATGTCCTAATTCGTGAGCTAAATTTGCTACCGAATTAGCACTACCATCAAAGTTAACTTGAATTGGTTCTTTGTTTAAATTACCAGAACCACAAATAGTAAAGTTACCTTTTGAAGCATTGCCATCACTAATTCATTTAATTAAGTTACTATGCAAAATATCATCTGTAACTTTAGAAAAATCTGGTCCAAAACATTTAAATGCTCTAGAAACAATTTCTTTAGCTTGTTCTGGTGTATATGTTACTTTATCCATTTTCCTTCATAGAGGAATATCTCATGGTTCAAATTTATCAAGATTAAAAGTTTTGTTAATAACACCATGCTTATGATCTTTATGTCTAATGTATAAATCTTTAAAGATATAACTTTTGTTAACTATCTTAAAGAAATCATCCATTATTAATTCATATTTATCATGCATTGCTCATTGAATATCATTAACAAAATTGTACATTTTAGCTTTTTGTGTTGCTCTATAATTTAAAACATACAATAAAGCACTAAATGTATTTTTTCTTAAGTAATATTGGTAATAGAAGTTAATAAATGCTGTTTTTCTAACCATTGGATCTAAACTAGTAACTAATGGTTCAAAAGATTCAGCTTTAACTTCATTACCTTTAGAATTTCTGGCATGTGGCTTTTCAGCATCACAATCAGCAATAATAGCAGATTGAATGATATCTAATGCTTGATCAGATTGCATAGCATCAATCGTCTTGCTGTCTTGCGTAGAGATCAAGTGATCTTTAAAAACAAAGAATTCAGTTTCAAAGAATCTCTTATATTGTTTTAATTTTTCATTCTTTAATAATTTCTTTATTTGTTTTTCATGACTAAGGATGATTTTAGTATAACTAACTTCTTTTTTATTTGCCTTATTAGTAAGCTCTTTTGCTTTTCTATCGAGAGATTTTCATTTTGTCGCTTTAGGAAAGGCTTCGAGTTTTTCACCTAGGAAGATGTTAAATCTTGTACGTAGTCTTTCTACTTCCTTATATGTTTCTATTCAATGCAATAATTTATCAACTGATCGATATAAGTCTTTACTTATTGCATATAAATGCAAAGTAGTCTTATATCATTGTTTCATAACTAATTCTGGTGTTTCGTCTTTTCTAAACACTTCTTTTAGTTCTCATTGGTATTTTTTATTATTAAAATCAAATTTTTGTTTTAGTTTTTTATTCTTTTTCATTAATTAACATACTCCTTCAATTGAAAATAACCCCTTAAACCCCATAGGGTTTGCGTATCTCTTATACCACAGATTGTTACATTTTATTTAACTTTCTTACACTTGTAACTATTTATTAAGTATTTATTGTGGTATTTACCTTTAGATTCTGCTTCTACAAAGCCTTTATAGACTTTATTAGGTACATCTATATAGGCATAGATAGGCCCTGAAGCAAATTGTAAATATAGCTTTTTCTTTTTTTCATCATAGCCATATGATTCAATCCATGAGGATTTGCATTTCTTAAACATTACTCCTGTTCCTCTACCTGCCATATTAAATGCACCATATAGGAATTGAGTAATGAAGAAACGCATTAAATCTCTTTTCTTTGACTCAGAGATATGATATCTAGCTAAATATTCATTAAATCTTCTTTCCTCTTCCTCATTTAATGCCATTGCTATAGATTTCATAGCTCCAGATTGTGGGCGATCAGAAATATCTAGTAGCATTTGCTGATATTCTACATTGTAGACATTAGGACCGCCAGACATGAAGTATTCTCAGTATTTCTCTTTAATAAACTTAGAAATACTTCTATATCCTTCTTTTCTAGCTCCTTTTTCTAAACGATCGTAGTCTTTCTTATCTATATTTAAGGAATAAGTATAGAAAGCTTTCTTTTTATACCTATTTAATGTATCTTTGATTCGATCACGATAATCTAGGGCATGTTCAGCAAGTTGATCTCGCTTTTGACTTAGAATAGCCATTCATGCATCTATCTCATCTAATAATTCATCGAGGGAATTTAATTTTCTTTCCTTTTTCATCATATAAGTATTATACTTACTTTTTATTATTTTTAGAAACTTTTTAGAAATAATTGCATCTTTTTTCAAAAAAAGTGCTATACTATATACGGACAGGAGGTTTAACTATGGGTTGAACTAAAACAGGTAAAGGCTGTTGAAGAGATTCAAAAGGAAACAGCTGAACTAAAACAAACAATGGTTGCTGAAGAAGCTCAGATGGTAGATCAGTAACAAAAACTAATACAAATCACTGAGAAGAAGGCGGCACAGGCTGAGGGAAAAGCAATTTCGATGCACCAATAGGCCTATTTGAAGAAGACGAAGACGATGATTGATAAGGAGAAAACTATGTACGGACCAAATAATGGAACAGGATCAAAAACATATATGGATATAGATACTGGAGATATGACAATAGTAACAGAATATCCAGGAGCTAATAATGGAAGTGTAATTCACGTTCCTAATAAAAAGAAAAAATAGAGGTTAACCACCTCTTTTTTAAATTAAATCGAGGCTCACTAGCGTTCGCCACTTCTACCCTATCCAGTCCCTATGACATTTAATTAAATTAAATGTGATGAACATTAGTTCATAATTAAAATCATAGGAACATATAATAACCCTAGAGGTAAACTATGCAATTAAAATTTTATAAATGTGATATATGTCATAAAGTAATTGTTGTAACATCATATCCGACAGGAATAGAGACGATATGTTGTGGTCAACCAATGCATGAAATAACACCTAATACTACTGATGGTGCAAAAGAAAAACATATTCCAGTAGTAGAAACTACTAATAATCAAATTACAGTTTCTATTGGATCACAAGTTCATCCCATGGAAGAAGCCCACTACATTGAATGAATATGTATTGAAACTAATTTAGGATGACAAATCAAATATCTTAAACCACACTGTCCACCAACAGCTAGATTTAGATTAGCTGACCAAGAACAATTGCGTTTTGCTTATTGTTATTGCAATGTTCATGGGTTGTGAAGAAAATAAAGAGCAACTAGCTCTTTTTCTTTTGCTATTAAACATTTAGAACCGGTTAAGAACTTCAATTCAAATAAAACCATATCAAACCATTACTTAAGTTTTACTTAAGCACTGAAGTGGTTAAAAACACCTAATATGTCAAAATTAAAATTAATAAAATTTAATATATAACTAAAATGTAAAACTAAAGGAGAAAAATATGAAATATTACACAATTATAAAGAGGTCAATGATAAAAGAAGAAGCCTTAAAAGTTGATGGCTTCTATGTAACAGATTTTAATAGTTCTGGAAAAACTAAGGTTTTAAGAGAGTGGTACAAAAATGACGATGACTGATGCAAAATCTACGAAAATAACTACATTAGATCGATTTATGATGAAGCTATTGGTTTTCATACTGATGGTGTAAACAAATTTGTTTACACTAGAGCCAACAATGGTTCATCAACTGTATCTACGATTGAAATCACAGAAGATGAAATAAAATTCTATTAATTAAAAGCCTAATGGCTTTTTTATTTCTCCTTTAAATACCTGTTTGTAATATCAATAAAGAATTCTTCTGATCATACATCGATAGAATGTGGATCATCAATAAAGCTAACAACATCAGCCTTAGCATTAGCATAATCAATGGTACTAAACCTTTTATATAAAGCATCTTTAACTTCTTGTAAAGTTAAATGGTGATTAGAAGGTATGACTTTTCTTTGTTTTCATCTAGCAGTTAAATATTTAATATTAAAACCAATATTTAATCCTAGATAAAATACATAGTCAAATAAATCTCTTCCCTTCATTCCACGAATTTTTCAGCTTCTTGCTAAAACACATTCGATTTTAGCCGCAAACAAAGAAGACAAATCAAATTTCTTAATTGCAAATCCATAAGGTGACATTAGATAAATTGGTTCAATTACTGCTTCGGGTGTTGGCTTTGTTTCAACTTCAACCTTAATAGACAATCGTTCACCGTGTGTTACTTTAACTTTGTTAGCTGTTGGATAAAAAGTTTTAATTAGCTCTTTTAAATCAAAATTAATAAACATCGAAAGAACAGATGTTTCAATTTTCTTAACTTTTGATGATAATTGTCCCTTTAAACCAAAAGATTGCAAAGTTAAAATTACATTTTCACCATACTTTTTTAAGTCAAAATCTTTTTGTTCTTTAATTAGACAAAAATCTAAATCTTCACTAAAACGATTTAAGTTGTGACAAATTCTTAAACATGTCCCACCATAAAAAGCTGTATATTTAAAGAAATCAGTTTTAGATAAACAATACAAAATTAAATTTTGTATTTCTTCTCTCAATGCATTGCGTTGTTGACTAACATTAGTTGCATGATGCTTATTTAACATTGTCTTAAGCACATTGTCCATTATCTAACCTCCTTTAAATATTCATTAAGCAAATAGATATTCTTACAGCGATATAACTTAGCAAGCTTAGCAATCACGGGTTTCTTAATTGTATTAAATACTTCTTCATTAAATCTCAAATCAGTAAATAACATATATTCTAATTGCTTTATATCATCCATTGGTGGCAATAAATACAATTCATCACATATTGCCTTTTCTAGTGTTGCAATATGAAAGGGCCCATCTCCATGGTCAATAGTTTTTACTCCTAACCAGAAAGCACTTTTTGGTATATCTTGATATACATAATGACCAAATCTATTCTTAAATGACTTTGACTTTCTTAAATTAAAAGATGCTGATGTAATAGAAACGACTCTTTCAGGGATTAAATCATAATATGATAATGCCGTAGCAAAGGAAATGTAACTAGGGCTTACAATAATATTAGCTAAACGCATCGGATTAGCATTAACATCAGTCTCATATAGACCACGCTTTAATGGAAAAATCTTACCATCCCTAACCATTCTTTGCAACTTATGGTTAGGTTGGGCAAAATTGCTTATTTCATTAACTAAAATGGGTGTAGTCTTAATCATATTTTTTCTCCACTTAATGTCATTATACTACATTTACTGGAGAAAATAAAAAAATCTTTTGTCCATAATAATAAACACTGACATTTATATATAAATGTATAATCAATATATGTATAGATTTTTAGTAAATAAAGATAAAAAACTAATAAATGAAATGAAAAGTATTTGCAATCAGATAATTAGAGAATTGCAAAATGAAGTAAATGAAGATGATTTTTTTGAAATTGATATCCGTTTAGTCGGAAGTGGCAGAAAAAGTTTAATCACACAAAACGGCAATCAACCAATAGATCTCGACTATAATCTCTTAATTGTTGCTTATGATAAGAACACGGTAAACATAAACAAATGTGGGCCTATTAAAGAGTATTTCATTAATAAATTAAATGAAATATTATCTAGCCATAAATATAGCAATTGCCAAGATTCCACTAGTGCAATAACAAGTCAAAAGTTTAAAAGCAAGACAAAAAAAGGAACTCTGTTTAGTTTTGATATTGCAATAACGATCGATGACAAATTTGGAACACGATACCGTCTTATTCATAAGAAAACTGGCAAAATTCAAAATGACATATGGGTTTGAGAACCAATGTCAAAGTCTAAGGATATTGACTATAAAGCTACACTATTAAAACAAAACCAACTATGAGATGAAATAAAATTATCATATTTGAAAAAGAAAAATATGTACTTATCAAGAAATGATAAAAACCATCCATCATATGTTTGCTATATTGAAGCAGTAAACGAAGTTTATTATTCAAATGGAGGTAGATAGTAATGATTACAAAATCACACTATGTAACTTTTAGAAGTTGTCCTAGGGCTTATTACTACCAACTACATAATAGTAATGAAGCTAAACCAACAGATGAAGTTAAACAAAAAAAGAATAGATGAAGGAAAGCTAATTGGTGATTATGCTCACCAATACTTTGCTCATACTGTTAAGGTAAAAGATAACCCTGATATAGTAGATATTAAAAATCAAGTAGCTATTACTAAAAAACTACTAGATAGTAATGACTACATTGCCGAAGCATCATTCTTATTTGAAGATTTATTCTGTGCTGTAGATATCTTAGCTAAAAATGGTGATGGCTATGATATCTATGAAGTAAAAGCATCGACTGATGCTTATAAGCATATTAAAGAATATGCAGCCGATGTCGCTTTTCAAAAATATGTTTTAGAACTATGTGGTTTAGAAATTAAAAATTGTTACATTCTTCATTTAAACCCAGACTACATTAGAAAAGGTAACATTGATGTTAAACAAATGTTAGTTCCTTATGCACTAAATGGTTTACATGAAGAATTAAAAGATAAACAAAAGATCTCTAAACTATTTAAAGATGAATGTGAAACAGTACCAAGCACTATTACTTTAATGAGACAATTAAAACAATTACCAACTTATGGTAACTGTAAGAATTGTGATTTTTATGAATTCTGTCATAAAAATCTACCACAACCTAATGTTTTAGATTTATGCGGCATATGAGCATCCAAAGCTCATACCATGATTGAACATGGTATTATCACTTACCAAAATGTTTTAGATAACAAAGAACGTTTATCTGAATTTAAGGTTAAATTAAGTCCTTATCAAATGATTCAAATGAAAACGCATATGAATAATGACCAAAAACCATATGTTAATAAGGATTTAATTAAACACTTCTTTCAAAGTCTAAAGTTTCCTATCTATCACTTAGACTTTGAAACAATGAATGAGGCTGTACCACCATTTGATGGTGTTGGATGCTATCAACAAATTCCTTTCCAATATTCTTTACACATTCAAGATAAACCATGTGGTAAGACTATCCATAAAGAATTTTTAGGATCTAAACTAGACAGTGAATATGAACTTGCTAAACAATTATGCAATGACATTCCATTAAATGTTACATCTATGTCATTTAATATGACATTTAAAAAACTGTTTTAAAACATTTAGCATCTAGATTCCCAGATTTATCTGAACATTTAATGAATATCCATGATCATATGGCAGATTTGTTAATTCCTTTTAGAGACTGTTGTTTCTATAGTGTTACACAAAATGGTTCAAACTCTATTAAACAAGTTATGCCTGCTATCTGCCCAGAACACGCAGATGACTATCATAACCTAGACCAAGTACATAATGGTGGTGAAGCACTAGCAATGTTTCCTAAAATGATAAAAATGTCTGGCAAAGAACAAGAACAAACTAGACATAATATGCTAAAGTATTGTGAACTAGATACTCAAAGTATGGTCGATGTTCTTGATGCTTTATGAAAACTAGTAAAAAATAGAGTAGATGCTCTATTTTTTAATTGTTACATCTGTCTTATAACCAGGGTTGTTTTCTGGACGATAAGCATTAGGAAAGGAAATATCTGTTGCTACTTCTCTACTTACTTTTTCTATGATCTTATAAACTCCATATGGATCTAAGATGTCAATGATACCACCTTGTCCTCTAGCACTTGAACTAATCATGACATCTCCTACATGACATCACTTATCAATTAATCCCACATGGACATTAACCGCTTTTATTTCATTGTAGTAGATTGATTGAAATCCTGCAGCAAACAAACCAGATTTAATAATGATTCTACGGTTTGTTACCATATATTCTGTATAGTTTCATTGTTTTACAGCAAAGATAATATTAATTAGCCATATTCATACTGGTGTTAGCTGTAAAACAAAGAAGATAGGCAAAAAGATTTGCACTGGTTTGGGTAAATCATTTCATCATCTAGTCATCATTACGATAAAGACAATATCTATGGCCAGAAAGATAATAACCATAGGAATGAAGGCAAAGACCTTGTTAAGGATAAATGCTTTCTTAACAGGCTTGCCTTTTCATAAGACTTTTTCATCTTTATCTAATAATGTTTCTAACTTTAGATTAGGATCAATCTTGCTCTTATATTTTCTAGTACTCATAATAGATAAATTATAAAAGAAAAAGAGCTGTTAGCTCTTTTTTATACCCTAATTATATAAAACTAATCTTGGTCCTTAACTAAAGTTAGTCGCCATCTTTATATAGATTACAAAATCTATATAAATATATAATATGAGTGTTTTATTCAGGAGGAAAATATGGCAGAGAATGAAACTTATGGATCTACATCCAAATTAAAAACATTACATAACTTAATATTAGTTAATATGATAGCTTCTATTATGGTAGTGGTTGGCGGTATTTTGACTATGTTGATCATACCATGAGGTCAACCATGATCAACAACCCCACCTGCAAATTTCTATATTGGTGTAGTTTTTGGTTATTTAGCTGATTTGGGTATGCTTTTACAAATAATTTTTTCCTTAATCATAGGAATAAAATCATTGTGCTCTAGATTTATTGAAAATAAATTATGAGTCAGTCTTGCTAACATTATTCCATCAGGATTTATTTTGTTTTGAGGGATACTATGTGGCTTAATTTGTCCTTTTGTAGATAGTGCTATAACACCAATGCTATCAGTATTAAGCTTCTCATTCTTTATTACTGCAGGATGAACATGCTGCATTTCTATATCCTTATGAATCAGAACAAGAAAAGCAGTTAGAAAATAGGAGATCAAATATGTTTGAATATACATTAGAGAACGGTAAACACCAATTAAAAATAGGTCTGCAATGTCTTATTGCAGGAGTGATTATTGGAATCGTATTAGGGTTATTTACTCTAATCCCTAATCTAGGTTGCGCTATTGCCTTTACAGTATTAGGTGCCCTTGCAGGCGGAATCTTAGGCATTATCGGTGCAATCAAGGTTATCTTTGGTGCAGTAGTTTACCATGCTGAAAGAACTTCACACCGTAGTGCAAGTGTTATTGACCGTGAAGACAAGGCAAATAACAGTTCTAAGCAAATCAAAGAAAAAATAAGATTATAGAGCGTCTTGCTCTTTTTCTTTTGCTGTCAACCATTTAGAACCGGTTCAAGACTTAACAAATTAAAAAGTAATGGTAAACCATTACTTTCTCTTTCTTAAAACATTGAAGTGGTTAAAAATCTATAATATAGATATATGAAGAAACTAATATTAATACCTACGGCCCTTATTACTGGTTTAACACCAGTAATAAGTTTAGTAGGGTGTGGAAAACCAAATACAGAAAAAGCAGATTTTGTGTGCAATATCCTAAGTTTTGGAAGTGAGTCACTTGCGTCTAATAAAATGTGGGTTGAGCTTAACAAAACATATACAGTTTCTATTGATTTATCAAAATTGCCATCCAATAAATCTTTTACTGGATATAGACTTGAGGCAAAAAACATGCTTGGCCTTGTTGGTGATGAATTTAATTTTGACCCAAATTTATGTATGGTAAAGATAGATGATGGAGCATTTAAAAAAGCAGTAATAGGTGAGAAAAAAGGTATCATCATCGATAAAAATGCTACATATCATAAGATTGAATTTATAGTTGGATTCCAACAAGAAAAGTATGATGCTTATTTAACATTTGTTGCTAATCCTGGGGAATAATAGCATGAAAAAGAAACTTATATTAATACCTATAACATTAACTGCACTAACACCGATGGTGAGTATGGTGGGATGCGGTGATTCAAAACAACCTATTCCAGAAGAAGATGACATTACGATAGAGGGAATCCCTTCATCTGGAAAAGTTGAAGGAGTTGTAGGAACATCTGGACATTCTCTATATCTATTTGACTAACAACAGGAAGTAAAAAAACAAATATATCATATGATAGCACTATTGTTATTGATTCTGCATTGGGATCACATATATCATATGTTAAAAGCATTGGTGAATGTATGCTTTGATGAGATGACAAAATTAGTAGCGATGAATATAGCATTTCACTAACGGCTTCTTATGAAGGCATTACTTCTGATAAATATACATTCAATTTAAAAATAAATTCTAGAGAACCAAAAATTGTTCTTTCAGGAACAAAAAATTCTTATGAAGCAAAGTTAAATACACCCGGCGCAACAGATAAGATTACAGTTAAGCGCCTTCTTCCTGATGAGCCAAGAGAAATCGATGTGACATCAACTGTAATGGTTAGTATAACTACATCTGATTCACTTCAAATATCTTGGGACCCAACCGGTTATTTTCGTTGGAACCCTACAGTAGCCAACCCTTATTCAGTTATTGCAACTTTTGATCCATTTCTTAACCTCCCTACCATCTGAAATTTTCAAGTTAATGTGTCTATATAATTAAGGATAAAATTTATAATAAATCTTAAAAGAGCCTTCGGCTCTTTTTCTTATCCCAAGTTCACATATTAATCCGACGCATCTGTCGATCCAAAACAATAAATTACTCCATAAGATTCTAATAATAAACCTTATTACCATCTTTATATAGATTACAAAATCTATATAAATATAATATAGATATATGAAGAAACTAATATTAATACCTATAGCATTAACCACACTAACACCCATGGTTAGTATGGTAGGATGTAATAAAAACCAACACCAGAACCAAAAAATGTTGCTGAATGAGATATTAGCCAAGGAATGCCAATCTGGTCCTATGATGTACCAACACTATTTTTTGATTCAATAGATGCTGCAACTGACGATTATTACACAAGAATTAATAAACAATTGCTTGCCAATGATTTAATTTTTTTGGCTTCCTTTTATGCTTGGTCAGGTGCATCAAATGCTACACATATCAAAACCACAATAAATGATATTGATTTAGAAGAACAACGAGTGTCATTCACATATGAAATGAAATATCCATCAAGCAACAATAAAGCTATCTATGTTAATGTTCCAATGTCATTACGTTCTTTTGATGCTTTGTTGGGCTTTGGCCCATCTGGTGTAGAAATGGGCAGTGGGACACTCCCGGATGAATATTGAACAGATACACAATGATCATTTACATATCATAATCACAGCAGTTCTGGTGAAATTGATGATACAATCGACTATACAATAGCTGATTGCCAAGATGATCACAGAGTTGCATTGATTGTGTTTACAAGTTTTTATCCAACAACATATTTTAGCAAAGTTACAATAGGGCCACAACCCTAAAAGAGCCTTTGGCTCTTTTTCTTATCGCCGTTCCCATGCTCAACCGACGCATCTGTCGATCCAAAACAATAAATTAAACCCATAGGATCTAATAATAAACCTTATTACCGTCTTTATATAGATTACAAAATTTATATAAATATAATATAGATATATGAAGAAATTAGTATTAATACCAACGGCCCTTATTGCTGGTTTAACACCAGTAATAAGTTTAGTAGGATGTAATAAAAGCGTCATTGATTACACAGTAACAGATCAAGAAATGCAAGATGCCCTCTTGTTAAAAGGGGTGAATTATTTTCAACAAAATCGAAGCGCAGAAACAACTACCGAGCTTGTTGATATTGGTGTAAGAACAACTGTACAAGCCGAGGCTGATATTAATTTTGCACCTACCGTTTATTATAATTACACACAACAAAATTTTTCTGAACCAGAAATCATCACAGCTTGAACCAAAAGTTACATTTTCAAAAATAGTCAAACACCCGATACATATCAAAAGTACACGTGTGATCAGGACAAGCCAGATTGGCAAGGGCCAACTCCCTCTAGTGAAGATGAGTATAAAGATGTACAAGAAAATGGCGTGATTCTTCATAATAATTTCTATACTAAAATAGTAGAAAAGTGTAGCTATACATTTGATGAAGAAACAAAATCTTATTTTGCCGAAATTTCAGATGAGAGCGGAACAAATAAAGTAAACTTGTATTTTTTAAACAAAAGGATAATTAAGATCGTGTATTGATTGAGTTATGCAACTGAGTCATTTGTTCTAACAAGTTCTGAGGCATACACTTTTGCATATAAAGAATATATACCACCAAAGCCTATAATCTAACTTAAAGAGCCTTCGGCTCTTTTTCTTATCCCAAGTTCACATCGTCATCCGACACTTCCGTCGATCCAAAACATAATTACCATCTTTATATAGATTACAAAATCTATATAAATATAATAACTATGAAAAAAATAATAACCTAACATATATATCTATAGATATATATGTTTTTTAAATAATTCCTACCTTTTTCTAGATTATAGGTAATGGGATATGTAGGAAATACCCTAAAGGGTATTATTAAATATGAACAAATCAGAAATAAGTAAAAACTATAATATAGACAAGATTGTGACTGCTAAAGAATTAGTATCACTATCACAAACATATAAAGATAATCTAGACACCATTATTGTTATGATGAAAAGAAAAGAGAGAAAACCGTCAAAAATTGATCTTCTAATTCAAGAATTTAGAAGTTTTAAAAAAGAAGTTTTATCACGTTTAGATAAACATGATGAATTATTTAAGCAACATGGATGAATCTAAACACCTTATTGTTATGAAGAACTGTTCCTAACTACAGTTAGTCGCTATCTTTATATAGATTACAAAATCTATATAAATATTAATAGTAATAATCATTAAGCTAGCAATCTATAATAAGAGCATGAAGATTAAATTATTAAAACCAATTATTGTTCTAGGGGCAGTTACTACGGCGCTAGCCTCTTTAAGTGCTTGCGGATGTAGTACTTCTACCTCAACAACACTAGATCAATTTTATAAATATGTTGATGAAAGCGGAAATGAAATGATGTGATCTCTACACTCAAAGGCGATATCGGTATCAAAAGGTGAAAAAATTAATATTATTATTAATATGAATAAGATTCCAACCGGTGAATCGAATGCACCTCTTGGATTAAAGATTGTTAACGAAGAAATGGGTGATGAACCAGTCTTAATTCAACAAATGCTTCTTTTTGTTAATAATCAATTAGTTGAAAGCAAAGAAACGACTTGATGGATAAGTGACAATAATAAACGTATTGCTTTCTGAAAAGAATATACCCAAACGTGACTTAGTGATAGACCAAATATTTGGGCTGAATTGATAGCTCAAGAAGATTTTGAAAAAAAAGTTATCTGTATATATTGAGAAGCATAACTTTTTCTTATCCCAAGTTCACATATTAATCCGACGCATCTGTCGATCCAAAACAATAAATTACTCCATAAGATTCTAATAATAAACCTTATTACCATCTTTATATAGATTACAAAATCTATATAAATATAATATAGATATATGAAGAAACTAATATTAATACCTATAGCAACATTAACTGCACTAACGCCGATGGTTAGTATGATTGGATGTAATAAAAGCCAAGAAAAGGCATTAGCTTCCATCAGCTATACCTATATAAAAGTTGATCCTAAGCCATATGTTTATCAATCAACACAATGAGAACAACCTGTAACATCATATGAAGATGCTACTAATGTTTACTACCAAGAACTTACTCCCTTCATGATTTGTGATGAAATAGTTAATTCATTTTATCAAAATATCATTTCACCTTTTACTAGCGACTATGACTCATATAGTGTTAAAGCTGATTGCTTAATGATTGATAAAGAAGCAAAACGTTTAAGTATAAGAATTTATGGACATTATACCCATCAAGAGGCAGGCACTAACACAACAGTTACTATGAATTATCACAATCTCCCATTTGATTTAACTTACAATAAAGTTGGATCTGATGAGTGGCCTACGGGTTGATATGTTAAATTAAAAGGGCAAAATATAGATGATTTAGAATTACGTGAGACATTAAAAAATGACTCAACATGATATTGTGATATTTCAGAAAAAGATTTTGGTGAAAAACAAAAAAAATATCGCATTACTAATAAAACGACTGATCCATTACAAATAAGTCTTTTCTTAATAGACAGTGCCTTTATATCAGCATTCATGGGAAAAATAGCCGATCCAGAACAATAAGAGGTCAATTCCTCTTTTTTATTACCAGCTTTATATAGATTACAAAATCGATATAAATATAATATACATATATGAAGAAGCTAATATTAATACCTATAACATTAACTGCACTAACACCTATGGTTAGCATGGTAGGGTGTAATAAATCAAAAGAAGATCCTTATCTAATTAAAGTTAATTTAAATAAAGGAAGGAATTTTCATTTAGAGTCTAAACCTTTTAGTCTAGAAAAAGACATAACATACACAATGAATTTTGATTTAAATAAATGAATAGAGCATGGAGCACAAATTGGTGCGCGATCAATATTATTTAGTAATCAATATCTACCAAATAATATCACTTTCTTTCAATATCAATCGGTTACATATGAAAGGGCAGATAGTATTGAAGATATTCGCCAAGGCATTAACAAATATTATGTTGGACAAAAAGGCACTATGACTGGTATCTTTTTCTTCGCGGTAGATTGATACAATAATGATAAGTCCCAAGTAAAGTTTCTATCAGATACTGAACAAGAAAATGTCACTGTTGAATTAAATGGCTCTTAGTTGCCCATTTTTGACCAACTATTGTAAAAATAACAACATAACATATATATCTATGATATATATGTTTTTTAATATTTTCTATTTTTTTCTAGTTTTTAGACAAATGTATAGATGAAGGAAGGAAAGATGGCAAAGCCATTACAAGAAATAAGTAAAACAGAATTTAGCAAGAACTATAATGTAGTTAAGGTATTAACTGACAAATTAGAAATTATGGAACAGTTAAAAACATTCAAATCAAATAATCAAGCTGTTGCTTTTGGTGTTAAAAAGAAACACTCTCTTTCAATTGATGAGAAATTTGATTTAATTATGTCTGAAATAAAAAAGATTAATAATCGGTTAGACCGCAACAATATTTTTTAACCTTGAAATTATGGAACAGTTAAAAACATTCAAATCAAATAATCAAGTAGTAGCTTTTGGTATTAGAAAACAACCAAGAGATACTGCCCCTATTTGATTTAAAGAATACGCACTCAAACAAGACAAGTTCAATCAGACTATACTAACTAGATTAAATAATCTAGAAAATCTTGTGTTGAAAGTTGTTAAACTAAATAATCTTAAGACAGAATAACATATAGATTACAAAATCCATATAAATATAATCTATAGTATAAGGAAAACAATTGTGACTAAATATCAAGCAGTAATCCTTTTTCTTAAACATTAAGCACAAATCTCTTTTAGTTGTCTTTTTTTTAAAGACAACTGAAAAAAATGTTATATAATGTTGTTATGCAAATAACAACAGGAATAAGATTCTTTAAAACTAAACCTATTAGAGTTATCTGAAATAAAAAGAAACTCCAATGGTATTATTCTGCAGTAGATCTTATTCAACAATTAGTTAAACCAACTAATGCAAGAAAATATTGAAATGATTTAAAAACTAAGACAAAAGGTTTAACTAAATGTTGTTTAAAAGCTAAACTAGAAGCAGAAGACGGCAAATATTATGAAACAGATGTAGTTGATGATGTTGGCATTAGTAACATCATTGTTTCCTTACCTAATAAACAAAACATTGACATTTTTGCCTGAATTCAAATGCTATGTAAATCAGCTGATGAGCAATCTAAGCTAAAAGCTTATAGTTTACAAATAGGTAATTTATTAAATAGTTTAGAGCCTGGAACAGTAGATAGTTTATTAAAAATACACAACTATCTATTTGGTGGTATTTATAGTTTTGCTGGAAAACCAAGAACTAAAAACATCTCAAAAGGTGGATTTGTCTTTGCTTTGTGTCAACACTTTCCAACACTATTTGAACAAAACGATAAAATGGCACAACATGATTTTGATGCTATTGTCGATAAATACATCAATATGAACATCATCCATCCATTTATGGAAGGAAATGGAAGAACTACAAGAATATGATTAGATTTAATTCTTAAAAAAGAATTAGGGATGGTTGTTGACTGAAAGAAAATAGATAAAAAAGAATATTTGGAAGCAATGAAAATAAGTCATCTGAAAGCAGATCCAATCCATGATTTAATTAAAAATGCTTTAACTTATAAAATAAATGATCGTGAAATCTTCATTAAAGGAATTGATCAATCATACTTCTATGAAGAAATAGAACACGAGATTCCAAATAAAGAAACTTTAAAAGCAATGGCTGAAGGAGAGAAAATTGCTAGAGACCCTAAAGTTAAAGGTTATAAAACAATTAAAGCACTTAGAAATGCTTTAAAAAGATAATGTATTAACTATAACTTTATAATATAAATATGATCACAAAATCACACTATGTAACTTTTAGAAGTTGTCCTAGAGCTTATTACTATGAACTGCATAATAGTAATGAAGCTAAACCAACAGATGAAGTTAAACAAAAAAGAATAGATGAAGGAAAGCTAATTGGTGATTATGCTCACCAATACTTTGCTCATACTGTTAAGGTAAAAGATAACCCTGATATAGTAGATATTAAAAATCAAGTAGCTATTACTAAAAAACTACTAGATAGTAATGACTACATTGCCGAAGCATCATTCTTATTTGAAGATTTATTCTGTGCTGTAGATATCTTAGCTAAAAATGGTGATGGCTATGATATCTATGAAGTAAAAGCATCGACTGATGCTTATAAACATATTAAAGAGTATGCCGCCGATGTTGCTTTTCAAAAATATGTTTTAGAACTATGCGGTTTAGAAATTAAAAATTGTTACATTCTTCATTTAAACCCAAACTACATTAGAAAAGGTGACATTGATGTTAAACAAATGTTAGTTCCTTATCCATTAAATGGTTTACATGAAGAATTGAAAGACAAACAAAAGATCTCTAAACTATTTAAAGATGAATGTGAAATAGTACCTAGTACTATTACTTTAATGAGACAATTAAAACAATTACCAACTTATGGCAACTGTAAGAATTGTGATTTCTATGAATTCTGTCATAAAGATTTACCTCAACCTAATGTTTTAGATTTATGTGGCATATGAGCGTCTAAAGCTCATGACATGATTAAACATGGTATTATCACTTACCAAAACATTTTAGATAACAAAGAACGTTTATCTGAATTTAAGGTTAAATTAAGTCCTTATCAAATGATTCAAATGAGAACGCATATGAATAATGACAAAAAACCATATGTTAACAAGGACTTAATTAAACATTTCTTTCAAAGTCTAAAGTTCCCTATCTATCACATAGACTTTGAAACAATGAATGAAGCTGTACCACCATTTGATGGTGCAGGATGCTATCAACAAATCCCTTTTCAATATTCATTACATATTCAAGATAAACCTGAAGGTAATGTCATTCACAAAGAATTTTTAGCAAACAAATTAGATAGTGAATATGAACTTGCTAAACAATTGTGTCATGATATTCCATTAAATGTTACATCTATGTCATTTAATATGACATTTGAAAAAACTGTCTTAAAACATTTAGCAACTAGATTCCCAGATTTAGCTGAACATTTAATGAATATTCATGATCATATGGTAGATTTATTAATACCATTTAGAGATTGTTGCTTCTATAGTATTAAACAAAATGGTTCAAACTCTATTAAACAAGTTATGCCTGCTATCTGCCCAGAACACGCAGATGACTATCATAATCTAGATCAAGTACATAATGGTGGTGAAGCACTAGCAATGTTTCCTAAGATGTTAAAGATGAATGATAAAAACAAAACTATAGCAAGAAACAACATGCTAAAGTATTGTTGTCTAGATACTATGAGTATGGTGTATATACTTAATGCTTTATGAAAGTTGACAAAATAAAAAAGAGCTAAAAGCTCTTTTTATTATCCTTGTATTGTATATTGAATCTCAATTGTTGCACCGTTAGGTATAAATGATTGATCAAGAATCGTAATATCCATATTTCTTGAATAGGTAGAACTACTGTATGTTACCATTTCCCTTCACGTGTCTCAGGATTGTGGTATGTCATTACCATTAATTTTGAAATGTACTAGTACTTTATCAGCGGTAAGAGGAAAATCTGTATTAATTGTTAAAGTTGCTTCATAGGCAACATGTATGCAATGACTATATTCAGTAATCTCTTTTAGTTGAAAAGTTCTGATTTGACTAGATTGTTCTTGGGCAACTACACTAAATGTTGGTTGTGCTGGACTTATTGTCTTATTCATAAAATAATGTGACTTAAATCTACAATATTTAAAGATTTCTTCTTTAAGAAGGATTTTATCACCAGTAGTAGATTCTTTAGTAATTCAATAAGAACGTTCATCTATAATGGCTTCACACTCTCAATCATTATCTGTATCTACATACTTTCAATCAGGTGTAACGACCGCTTCATTATTAACAAATGTCAATAAGAATTTAAAGTTTTTAAATTCTATAGAGGATTCAATCTCTCCGCCTTCTCCATCAGTTATTTTTACGTCCATTTTTACATTCATTAATTGTTGTTCAGTATTAGCAACACTACATTCAAAAGAACAGTAAGTTACATCTCTTCTGCCTGGAACATTACCATATTCAGATGACATAAAGTCATCAGCCATGATATTTAAATTGTTTGCCACATCATGAAAATATTCTGCATTTGCTTTCTCTGTATTGACAGTTTCTTCTTTAGCTGCCTTAATCTTAGAATAATAAGGTCCATCACCATATTCTCATATAAGCTTACCATCTGGTAAGTCTGGAGTGTTTCTTCCAGGGCCACATGAAACCATTGGAAGTAAGGCTGGAACAGCCATAGTTAATGTAGGTAATATTAATTTAAATTTCATACTATTTTAATCCCATTATTTGTTTTTCATTACCATTGGTAATTATATCAAGATTGGCTTTAATCTTTTTTGCTGGTCAGTTTCATCACTTGATCTTTAATAAATGATTAATAGCCTTTTGACTAAATCTTTTTTTAACTACTTTGGCTGGATTGCCTACGGCAACAGAATATGGCGGAATATCTTTTGCTACTATTGCATAAGCACCAATAATGGCACCATCTCCTATTTTAACTCCAGGCAAGATTACTGCCTTTTGTCCAATCCATACATCATTACCCACAATAGTATCACCTTTATTAGTAAACTTCTTTTGTTTTGCTCATGGTGTATGTTCTCATCCTTTAAATATTCCAAAAGGATAACTACTAGCACCAGTTAATAAATGGTTGGCACCATTCATCATAAATTCTACACCTTGTGCTATGGCACAAAATTTACCTATTACTAGTTTTTCTTTATATCAAGGATAACAATGAGTAACTTGTTTTTCAAAGTTATCACCAGCATAATAACTATAATCACCAACAATTATTTTCTTTTTGTTTTTAATTGTTGGTTTGATATATGTTAATTTATTCCCTTTTAATGGATGTTTAACATTTGGATTTTCAATCATAATTTATAACTTAATTATAACTAACAAAAATAGAGCCTAGCTCTATTTTCCTTTCTCATTTACTAAATCTCTTAAGTGTGTTTTATTCTTCTTTTTAGATTTAGGTGGAGTGCCAATATCATATAGTAAATCTAAACGATGATGTTCTATATCAGTTAGTTTTCTAAGATCAAGTTGTAACTGTCTTTGATTCTTATTAACTAGAAAGACAGTACCACCAGATGTTTCATAGTCTATTGTTTTATGTAACCAACGATTTTTAGCTGCAGCATCAAAGCCCATATTAAAAGCATGGAAACTTGCTATACCTCTAAAAGCTTTATCTGGTGTTACTTTCTTTATATAGATAGGTTTATCTAAGATAAAGTGTTTTAGAATACCAAAAGCTTTTGGTTTAATAAGCGTTGGGTATTTTAAGAACTTATCTGGTTCTAAATAAGCATCTAGAACTAAATTAGTTTCATGATGGCCTCAAATGGCATCTAGGAAAGTATTTGGCATACTTCCACCAGGAATACGACAATTAGTTTCAATTAAGACAGGACCTTTTTTATCTACTTTATATTCTCCATGAACTGGTCCTCATTCTACTCCTACTGCTTTTACTACTTTTAAGGCATAATCAACAATTGGTTTAATCTCTTTCTCATTAGGAGAATGAGAGGTAGTTCATGAATATACTGGCGCATATCCTTTGATTTGTTTTTTGTGATAATGGTATATCGATGATACTTTTACAATACCATTACATGAAACAGTATCAACAATATATTCTTCTCCATCAATAAATTCTTGCAGAATTGGTTGTTTGTTAGTTACAGAATAATTCTTTTTGCTTTGTGCTAAAGCAATAGATTTCTTTAGTTGACTAACACTTGTACAAACTGATACGCCAATTGATGAAACACCTTTAGCTGGTTTAACAACAATCTTATTGTTATGAGCTTTAAAGAACTTTAAAGCAGCATCCATATTTGTGTATCTTACACTTTCAATACATCTAATACCATGTTCTTTCAATGTTCTTTGAGAAATATATTTATCTCTCATCTTAGGTAAGTTTTCAATTAGATTATTTTGTAAACCTAAATCATTTGACAGTCTTAAACACATTTCAAGACCATGGTCAGCTCCAGTAACAATAAGTACTGGATTAAGTTTTCTAACTTCCTTTAAAGTATCTTCATACTTTTCATGTCTAGATAAAATGATTGGTTGCTTAGCACCAAATAAATCATACGAATATCAAGCTGGTTGATTCTTTCTAATAATAGGTGATTCAAGCACAGCTGCTTGATATCCTCTTTCTTCTAAATCTTTTAAATAGTTAATTGATGAGGAAAGACACTCAACAATTAAAACAACAGGTTTTTTATTCATAGTTTTATTATAAAAGAAAACTAGAGTTTTACCTCCAGCCTTATTATTTGACCTTTCAACTTCATTTTATAAATAAAAAACTAGAGGTTAACTCTAGTTTTAATGTTTACAATTATAGTGACAATGGAGAAACAGTAATATTTCTAATTGTTTTTGTTCCAGTTTTACCGGTTGTCATATCTTTATATTGGAATTTTAATACACCATTAGTAAGATCAGCCTCAACTTCACTTTCAAATGTAATTGTAACACTAGCTTGTCCCTTTTTCATAGTAGGTGCAATTATTACTTGAGTTGCGACACCACCATCATAAGTAAAATGTGATCCAGATAATATAAATGTTATATCATGTGTTGCTGGTGTTCACAATAATTGTCCTTGACCTGTGTTTCCAGAAGCTGTAAAATTTTTTTCTTGTACTTTAAATGTTACACCACTACTCTTATTACATCCGGCTAAAATAATTAATGGTGTACTAGCAACCATTACACTAGGAATTAAAATTTGTCATTTTTTCATATTTATTACCTCTTATTTATTATATGCTTTTACTATTTCACCAACATATACATTATGTCAATCTGGTTTGTTATAGATTGTTGGTGCTTTTTCATTATAAAATTCATTAATAATCTTCTTATCTATAAATCCTGCTTCTTTAATCATACCAACATAGATCTTTTTACAGATCAATGTTAAACATGCTTCTTTGAAGCAAGGAAGATTATCAATAAATTGAACATGTAACTTTGTATGTTTAATTTTGTTTCCGTCTTTTCCTGAATGACTACCAATATATAAAAGATCTTTTTTATATTTGTTGTGGTCAAAGAAAGATAAAACAAAATAATTACTCTTTTTAATAAATTTATCTGTATATCTTGTTGGTCTAACAAAGATTTCAGCTGTTGGTTTGCCATCTAGACCATGACCTCATAGTGCTCCTAAATGGCCTCAGCTTGCTGTCATCATGTTATAAGCTCTCTTATTGCCTGCGGAAATAACCATTCAGCCATTGCCTACTAAACTAAATGGGTTAACTTTAATATCTTTTAATTTAATCTGTTTCATAACTAAATTATATATTTATATAATTACTATATAGGTAATTAAAGGAATTGAAAGATGAAATTAAAGTATATATTGCCATTTGCTACTATAGCTAGTGTAGCAAGTGTTGCTACCCCTCTAGCTACATCATGTAGTAAAGGTAAAACTGGTTATACATGTTCTTGAAAAAAAGGACAAGGAGAATATTTACCAATACATCCAAAAAGACCTGGTAGTGTACTTAATGTGAATGCCTTAACTGTAGCATACCATGATGATCTAACAAGCACTAACAAGAAGATTTTTTCAGATGATATGGTTTATTCTATTTATAAAGCTGCTGAAGATGAAGGAGATTCTTTCGATTTAAGAAAAATATCATTCACAACTAAGAAGATTTATGATGTTGAAAAATTAATGGACCCAAATTTTTTCAGATTTGATGGAAAAATACTTCTTGATGGAACTATTAAATATAATGAAAGCACATTAGAATTTAAGAATCGAACATTTACTATTAAAAATATGCCTATAACTTGTGAATATAATATGTACCAAAGTTACACTAATGTAGGTTTTGTCAGTGATTATATGAAAAAGGAAGATACAAAATACTCAATTACAATGCCAGAAATTACAAAAGATGGAGACAAATTCATTGTTAATGATAACAATAAAACATACAATAGAGATGTTATTAAAGAAATAATGGACCGCCCTGATCCAGATTTAGCCAGCTTTATTTGTGATTTCATATGAGGCAATTTACTATGGTGCACTTCTAATTACTTTAAAAATATCACTGTTCGTCCAAGTAAATAATTAAAAAAGAGCTTTAAGCTCTTTTTTTATTGTCCTGGTTCTGGTGGGATAGGAAAATCAGTTGGAACATCATGAACATGAGGAACATTATCACTAATTAATTGTAATAATTGACTGATTGTGACAAGCTCTACATCATCAGGCAATTGGTCAACAAATTCTTTAATGTTGTACATCTTACCTTCTGATGCTCACACATTAACTACTAAGGCAGTATAGCCATCAATATCATGGATGTCACGTGGATAATTTTTAATTCTTTCTAGAACTTTATCACGTCATAGATAAGGATTATCTCAAATACCTTCTCTAAAACTTAATAATGGTTTGTCATTGATTCAATCAATTGAACCATGACCATCTAGAGATAAGCCATCTAATGATCATACTAAACCTTTAATTTGATCTTGATCCATATATGGTTTCATAGAATCAACCACACCTGGATGTTCTGGATCATAATTTGGATATTTAAAGTCTAGCGGGTTAGCGATAGACAAATCACAGTCATGCATATAACCTGCTGTACGTTGAGCAAATTCTTGAAAGTCAGCTTTTAAATCATCTTGTCAATATCAACCTGGGTTGATATATGCATAACCACTAGGTCCAGCAATTAGTTCATCATTGTCTGTTGCTGTTGCATACAATTCTTCTAATATACTATTGTTTAAATCTATCGGTGTTGGAGAAATAGTCCAACTAATTGGGAATTCTCCACGATATGGGCTTCCTCAATATTCGCCAGATGTTAGAAAATCATTTTGCATTCATTGAATGTTATCGCCATCTGACATCACTATTGCTAAATAGTGTTTGTTTGGATCAGCAGTTAGTTTCTCTTGCTTATGTTGTTTATATGGTTCATCTGTTTTATCATATGAATAGAATGATAAGTTATAGCAATGATCAGAAGCTAAAACATTAAATTTATGAGTTGTTGCTCAAATTAAATAATCTTGTTCTGGACCACAGCCACTATATTCTGTTGTAAAACCATGACTTCAACCAAAGATTGGTGAGTTTGGTTTCATTTTTGATGCAACGATTTCTCTTTGACTTGTTCCTGGATCGTCACTTAATAAACCAACACATATTGTTGGAATCTTAGCAGCAATAGCATAGTCTCTTAAAACAAAATCTACTGGATCTTGGTTTAACAACATATTGTTGTTAAGGTGACTTTCTCTAGTTGAATCCATATAGGTGTTGAAAGTTGTTATTGGATCAGCAACTCCAATAGCACCTTCTGTAATACCTAGTTTTGTAAAAATGTTATCATATTTTGCTAATAGTTGAGCACTGGCCATTAAATAATGGTCACATGCACTAATCATTGTGGCATTGTTAATAGATGGATTATTTCTTTCGTCGTCTTTTTGTGACTTAGCATCGGCCTTTACATATAAAACATATTTACTATTAAATATTTCTTTATATTCTTCTAGAACATCTCAAATATCATATGTATCATCTTTGTCTTCTACAGCGTTAACCACTTTAATGTGAAAGTGGTATTTATGTTGCATATCATATAACCAACGATCACGTTCATTAACACCACTTTTAACAAACAATTCGGCTTTTCCTGTTTGTTGGACTATTAGTCCTTGTAATGATTGGAAAGTGGTGTTAATATCATCTCTCAAATCACTTTCAAACCCACTTAAGTCAATAACTTTAATCGTATCTGCTAGTTCTGCTGTACGGAAGTACACATCTTCATCATGGATTAGTCCACCATTATTAATATGTTTTTCACCACAACTAGCTAAACTAGCTGTAGTTAAAGCAGTAACAGGGGCTAAACTTGTTAAGATAATTGGTAATAACTTTTTCATATATCTATATTATATTTATATGGATTTTGTAATCTATATGTTATTCTGTCTTAAGATTATTTAGTTTAACAACTTTCAACACAAGATTTTCTAGACTATTTAATCTAGGTAGTTAATATTAAAAAAGAGCTTTTAGCTCTTTTTTATGTTTGCTATGGTACTAGATAAAGTGTAAATTGTCAAGTTCAAATGTATCCACCTGTATAATCAAAAGATACTAAAGCTCTATATTGAACTTCAGATTTTGTTGGTGTCCAACACATATAGCCGGTTGGATCTCAAGATCATAAGCAAGATGAGGAAGCTGTTATTGATGTAATTACTTGAGAAGTTACATCAATTTCAACAGGACGGAAAGGATCGACATATACAATTGAAATCTTATCTGATTTACCTTCCGTATTTAGTTTTGCTTCATAAGAACTCTTTGTTCCATAACACTGTAATCCACCTTGTCTTGGTTTTATATATAAATTTAATGTATATTCATCTGAATTGATGTTGTCATAAGTAGCGACAAAATTAATAGGATATGAACCAGAGGTGATATCGTCATTTCACATGATCTGACCATATTGTTTAACATATGATAATGAGGATGAAATGCCAGAAGTGAAAACAATATCTGCATCGTGTGTAATATTTTCTCTTCTATCTCCTTTAATCATCCAGATAGTTACATCAAGTGTTCCAATAGAAGCCACAGTTCCTTGAACTTGTTCAGATGGAATTCCATCTATTACAATTGTTTTTTCTTCTGGAGCGGGTTTAAAATCTTCACCACAAGAAATCATACTAACCATTGGGACAATGCTAGTTGTTAATAGTGCTGGTATTAAAATCTTTTTCATAAAATCATTATATATAAATAAAAAACTAGGGACAGCCCTAGTTTTTTTAATTTGTATGAATAGTTACTTCTTGACCATTAATTGTTAGTATTTAAGCTCTAGTTTTTAGATAGACGGAAATTAGGATTACCAAATAGTATTGGTTCAGCTCCGTTTGCTGCAGAATATTTTTCTTTATCAGTTTTACCATAGATACTTTTAGCATATTCCAATGCTTCATATAGTGTATATGGTTTTTTAGTTTTCTTATTTATTTCCCCTAATTTTTTAATTGTTGTGTATTCAATTAAACTATTGTAGGCAACTTGAATAGTATCTGAATTACCAATAACTGCTTCAGCACCTTTATTTAAAAATGTTTGAGCAAATGTTACTTCACGACCACTAAAGCAATTTCCTAAATAAACAATTGATCCATCTAGATCTCCCACATATTGTTCAATAAAGTACATAGAGATTGCTTCATTACCTTCTGCATTAATAATTCTAAATTCATCAATGTCATCTTGCAAAACAGGTTGTGTACCTCAAGTACGTCCCGTTCACATAACACTATAAGTGTATGGATCATCTTGGATACCTAAAGAAGTAAATGAACCATGTCCTTCAAACATAATAATTTGGTTCTTTCCTAATTTACTTAGTAAATCAGCACAAATATATGCGTCTTGGGAAGGACCATTATATTCAATAGTATCAATATGATCTTTTAGATAATCTCCTGCACCTGGTAATAAATCAGTATAAGCATCAAAACCATCTGGTATTTCTCAGCCTTTTACAGTTGGTTCAACATGTGTACCACTAAAAAATGGTTGAAATGTAAGCACTTCCATTGATTTATAAGTAATCACTGGTTGTTGGGGTTTACAAGCACTAATACTTAGACCACAACTACCAACTAAAGCAAGACTTGGAATTGTAAATAATAAACTATGTTTCATACTTTTATTATATATAAACAAAAATATGTGTCTTCGACATGTCTAGTTTTTTCATAATAATCTTATAATTATTAACATATTGTTAATAAAGAGAGATCAAAGTAATGAATTGAGCTGGTTTTGGTTTAGTAATGATAGTTGTTAGCTTAGTTGTTGCTATGATCTTTTTAAATAGCAAAATTAAGTTTATAACTAATACATATTGGTTTTGATTAGCAATAGCAGTTATTTCATTCTTTTGAGTATTTGGTGTAAGATTTGTCTCAGATTGAAATAGATATTGATCTACACATACTGTAATTTATGCTACTCCAGGTTCTTTCTGAAATAGTAAAACTATTTCAAGAGCATTTATGTTAGATGCTTGTCCTATGTTCTTTTCTTTAACTTGTATCTCGTTAATAGCTGATCCAAGTAGAAGGTTAGCAAGAATCTTTGCTCCTATTGCATTAGTTGGTGGTGTATTAACTCTTTCAGGTTTGCCTGAAATAAATACTGCAGTACGAGATATTAATGCTCAAATGACTGCAGAATTTATCTTCCTTGGTCTTAATAGAGAAAAAGGATATTTTATTATGCACGCCTTGCAAATATTACTTGCAACAGGTGTATTATTAAATACTCCTAAGTCTAATTGAAGAACTTGACTTGAATCTTTAGGTAGTTTTATTATCTTCTTAGGTTATGTAGGTATTGTTATAGGTGCAACAGGAACAAGATGATTTGCTTCAGGTTTAGTTCCTAATGACTATATCACTGTTGCTGAAGCTAAAGCAATGTGAGTTCCAGGGGAAGACTTGTTTGTTGGAGAATATCATGCTGTGCATGATATCTTCACAATGTTACCAAGAGAAGCTATGTTCCCATTCTTAATGGTTATGCTTCTATTCTTAGGTTCTATGTTTGGTATTGTCCTTAAAAATTTTGTTTTCTGTCGTTGAATTTGAAAATATGGTGATGTTAAAAGCAAAATTTGATGGCAATATTGAAACTATAACAAATTTAGCAAGAAACCAGATAAAGCTTGGTGATAGTATAAAAACTAGAGCTTTAGCTCTAGTTTTGATTATTAAAGGCAGAAACAAGGTGCCACTGGGTCTAATTGGTCTACGACACGGTAATACAATTTAGCATCTGGACAACAATATCAAGCAGAACCTTCAATTTCAGATGTTGTTATTAGTGAAGTTAATCAATAATAATCAGTTGCATTTTTGCAATCTTTCTTAATTATGCATGGATAATGTTGCCACTTAGAATCATTATTAGAATCATCAATTACAACTTTTCCATTTTTTATTTGGTTAGCATAATATTTATATTGTTGACCCTCATTGCAATATTGTTTTGCTTCATCATTGCTAATTCATTCTTGGTCATTGCCACTAAGACCTGTTAGTGAAAATAAATTGCTTAATACAGGACAAAATAATTTTGTATTTTTTGTTATTAAAACATATGTTTTGTCTTCATCAACATCTGTATTAACTCCACGACTAACGCTTTTAATTCCTTGAGCTAATGTTTCGTTAGATGCTTTAATCATTTCATAAACACTTGTAACGCCATCATCTTCATCATTATTTAAAAAATCGCATAATGTTGATTCTCAATAATTTTTGATATTAGCTGTATTTCATTTAGTCTTTATCGCACTACCATTAACACCACTTATTAAATTTTCAAATTCAAAAGTGAAAACAACTGGTTGCTCATGTGTTTCATCTAAATAATCTTGTTTAACACCATCGACTCTTACAATATGGTCTTGACTATTTATGTTAACTATTCTAGTTTTACCAACAAAGTCATTTAAATTTTTAGCTGGTGTTGAATCAAACTTGAATTTTTTACAAAATTCAGCATTTGTTATTTCACCTTCTTCTAATTTATTACATGCATTAATAATTTCTGACCAATCACATGTATTAAAGTCAAGGCGGTCTCCTATAGGTTCTTTTGGTTCATTACACCCAGCTAAACAAATTAATGGTGTTGATGATAATGTTAATAATGTTGGAATCAATATCTTTTTCATAATGTCTATATTATAAAAGAAAAAACTAGGAGTTTTCCCCTAGTTTTTTCATTAAAGCAATGTCTTTCTATTCTCCCCAGCGGATGCATTCGACTTCATCGATTTGAAAATTTAAATATTTGTATAAGTTGGGGAACATTTTGCTATAATATCGATAAGAAAGTTCCCCAACAATGAAAACAAGTATTAATCAAACAAAAACATTGTTAATGGAAAGAGCAGAAATTACTGCTCATTTATCTCTATTACCATACTCTGGAACACCAGATATTAAAATTAATAATGGATCAAAATACCTTTATGTCCGTAAAAGAGATGGTGCCAAAATTAAGTCTACATATGTTGGTCCTTACTCAAAAGATTTATTTGACAATGTTTTAAGGGTATGTAGACAACATCGTTTATTAACAAAACAACTTCGTCATGTTAATAAACAATTAGCTCTATTAGGATATGATGCAACACAATTACCAAACAATATATTATTAAATGTTGAATTTGCTAGGGCAAATGTTAAACATAACATTTATACTCAAGCTATACTTGAAGGGATAGCTACTACTTTTCCTCAAACGGAAGACATTATTGATAATGGAAAAGTCAAAGGTTTAAGGGCTAGTGATGTACAAAAGATTCTTAACCTTAAACATGCATGAGAATTTATCTTAGATGAAGATGTAGTTAAATCTCCATCTGACTATTATCTATGTTCATGAATAGCTAAAATGGTGAACGAAGGTTTTTATGATGATGGTGGAAGAATTAGACATGTCCCAGTTTCTATTCGTGGTGCATCATATGCTCCGCCTATCCCTATTGAAGTTGATGTAATTGATCACATTAAAAAATTAATAATGTCAAAAGCAAAAGCAATTGATATTGCTATTGAATTATTACTATATGTAATGAAAACACAAATTTATTTAGATGGTAATAAAAGAACTGGTGTTATTTATGCCAACCATTATTTAATTTCACATGGTAAAGGAATGATTGTCATTCCTGAAAAAGAAATTAATTACTTCCGTAAACAATTAGTGCTATATTATGAATCTAAACCAAATAACATTAAACAATTCTTAAAAACCAAATGTTGACAAAAAATGAAGTAATACTTCATTTTTTAATTGTTTTTAACTGGTTAAGAGGTTCAATGGAAAGAAAGTAATAGTTTATCTCCACTTTTCGTTTAATTCATTACTGAACCTGTTCTAAATGATTTTGAACTGTATACAAATTGTATGCGGTTGATTTATTAAAAAACTAGGAGTTTCCCCCTAGTTTTTCCATTAAAGCAACGTCTTTTTATTCTTTAAGCGGGTGCATTGCCCTTCATAGGGTTTGACTTCTGTGTTGAGGGATGAAAACAGGTATTTCCCCGACAATATTAACGCTGTTTATATGATCCTATGGTTTAAATGATGAGCTTTAGCTCATCACGATTAGCTTTTGTTAATCGTCATCGGTTCTAACTTTGTAGTAATTGCGAGCCTAGAAGAAAAAGGCGAGGCCAATCTGTCTATTTTTCGTTGTTTTCAATTAGCAAAAGAAAAAACTCAGATATTCGCCTGAGTTTTTTCGGAATATATGGTTCGATACACACGACCATAATATGACATGCCGGAGACGTTCCGTTCTTTACCTTTAATAAAGTGGAAATGTTTCCGCCACCGCCAAGCCAAAACTAGGTGTAATTAGCCAAGTGGACATTGATTATATATAGATAATTTTCATAATTTAAAAATGTATTTGGGTAATTCTTTTGGGTAATTACCATTTTTTTGTCATTTGTGCAGGCAGAAAGAAAGTAGAAGATTTTGTGTTAATAGTGATGAAACCTACGGTTTTCTTTGGGTAATTCTTTTGGGTAAAATAAAGTTTTTTAGTGTATAATTGCTATATGAGTTCAAATACTTATTCAAAAAAATATTTAATTGAAACAGCTATCGGTTTGCAAAAAGTCGATAATTTATCTAATTCGAAATATTTTATTGATCTAAAGAATAAATATGTTGCAGGAAAAATTAATGTTAGCCAACTAACAAAATTTATCAATTCGTACTACGAAGAAAAAAAAGGAAAGGACGTTGACGAGTATAAAGAAGCGGATCTAGTGGCAAGCCGTATAACTGACATTCTTTCAGATGATAATTTTACTTTTAGTCCTGAGGGTTATATGTCTATTCATCGGCACTTGTTTGATGGAATATATGACAAAGCCGGACTAATTCGTACATATAACTTCAAAAAAGAAGAATGAGTATTGAATGGCGATACAGTTAGATATGGTGATTATCGAGAATTAAGCTCAACATTAAAATACGATCTAAATGAAGAGAGACATTTTGACTACTCACACCTAAACCAAGATGAGATTATTCAACATATTGCAATTTTTATTAGCAATTTATGACAAATTCATGTTTTCTGCGAAGGAAATACGAGAACCACAGCTATATTTTTAATAAAATATTTGAGATCATTAGGCTATGATGTTGCAAATGACTTATTTGCAAAACACTCTCTATATTTTAGAAATGCATTAGTTAGAGCCAATTATCAAAACTTAACCAAAGGTATATATGAGGATAATAGTTTTTTAATCATGTTTTTAAGAAATTTAATCCTAGGTGAGAAAAATATTTTACAAAATAGATTGTTGCATATTGATAATGTATTAAACAAGAGACAAACTTCCCTATCAAAGAACGAGGAATCTATATTGAAAAACATTGCTATTAATCCAAAGATTAACATTAGACAGTTGGCATTAAAAATCGGTGTTTCAGAAAAAACTGTTAAAAATTATCTAGCTATTTTAAAAAAGAAAAATATTCTTATTAGATCAGGTGGAAGAAAAATTGGGAAATGGGAAATTAAAGAATAATGAGCAATAAAAATGAGTTTTTATTTAAGGATTTTTTCGAGAGATCGGATGTTCGTTTCAACACTCCTTTCCCTAAATCCTTTTTCAAAATAAATAAGAAGGCCCCAACACTTGAATTGCCATATTTAATATCTGGAAAAGATAGAATATTTATTCTTCAAAATAAATATTTAAGTTTTATTGAAACAGCAGACATTGATGCGATAATTAAAAAAACCATAATTCTAATTTATATAACGATGCTTGTCTATATTCAAATATGGATTCATCTGATTATTAGAACTAAATGTTTATGAACTATAAAAGAAAAAACTAGGAGTTTCCCCCTAGTTTTTCCATTAAAGCAACGTCTTTCTATTCTTTAAGCGGGTACATTCGATTTCATCGGGTTTGGCTTCTGTGTTGAGGGATGAAAACAGGTATTTCCCCGACAATATTAACGCTACAAAACATTTGAAATGTCTTTGCAAGTTTTATAAACCAACAATATTCTAGTATTTTTTTATCTAATTTAAAGGATTAGTCCTTTTAACAATTTCTTAAAATATATAGAATTACACTTGCCAAATCATAATAAGAATTTAAATCCATCGACTCATTAACATTATGTTCATTTTTTACAATAGCACCAATAGAAACCATTTTTAAATTTGGATTTTTTTCAGCAAAATAAGCAGTTTCTAATGCTCCTGCATCCTTTTTTAGTTTTGCATTTACATTAATATTTTTATATGCTTGTTGAGCAATTTGAATTAAAGGATTATCACCAATCGCTTCTCATATTGGGAATGATTCTTCATTGTCTGTAAATGTTGGATCTAATCCAGCTAGAACCAACTTAACTGCTCCAAATTTTTCTACAAAATAATCTTTTCATTCTTGCGATGCAAACCTTGTTAAATTGCTTACATAAAATGAAAAGTTATCATTATTCAAATCTAATGATACAGGAGATATGTTAGCTGAAGCTATCATTTCATTAGTCTTTTCATCTTTTTTAATTAATCCTCATGGAAGTTGTGATAAAAATAACATTAATTTAAATGAATCATCATTACTAATAGTTTTAGTGATTGCTGGTGTCAATATTTCATTAAAAGCAAAAGACATATCTGTTTCTGCAAAAAATGTTTGCTTTTCCTCTTTAAGGAAGGAAGCAATGTCTTTTTGATTAATAGTCTTGTTGCTAGCAAAAACTACTTCTGATTCACTTGCAAATACATTTGTTTGTCCATTATCATGGATAGATTGTAATAGTATTTGCAAATCAATCTTTTCTCTAATTTTATTTAAAATGTCAATTGCTATGTTTGTTGGATTACCTTTACCATCAATCATTGCATTTGCTGAGTGTCCTGCTTTACATCCTAATATTTTTAAACTATATAGTTTATAGCCTGCTGGAATATCATAACCATTAAGATTATTAATATATGTTCTAAAACCTTGAGTTCCAGCAGAAGCAATGAAGATGTCTTGAGTAGATGTGTCAACATTAATTAAATAATCACCATCTAATGTTGCAGCATCTAAATGCATTGCTCCATATATGGTGCTATCTTCATCAGCTGTTAAGATACATCTTATTGGTCCATGATTAAAATCATTAGATGTTTTAGTAACACCAAGAATAATGCCAACACCCTGACCATCATCTGCTCCTAATGTTGTTTGATTATCTTTAGAATGAACAATTGTTCTATTACCAATTTTCTTTGTTTCACTAACTACTTTGCCTTTTTCACCACTTCATTCTTCACTAGTAGTTCAAACCATATCCATATGAGCTTGAAGAATTATCTTCTTGTAGTTTTTAAACCCAGGGGTAGCTGGAATATCATAATAAATGTTTCCACCAGCATCAGTTGTTGGAGTAACACCAATATATTGATTAACTAAATTTTTTAAATATACTCTAGCTCCTTTTAAACTATCTTCATCACTATCAATCGTAACAATGTCTTGATTTGAGACATGTGGACAATTTTCAATATAGTTGATGAATTCACTATATGATGCTTTATATAGAGTTTTAGTAAATTCATCATATTTTGGTTGATTACTATTTGAACATGAAGCCACTAACATAGTAGTAGGCACCACATTTAATACACCAACAAGTGTTGGGATCATGCATAATATTTTTTTCATAATAAATATTATTATAAAAGAAAAAACTAGGAGTTTCCCCTAGTTTTTCCATTAAAGCAACGTCTTTCTATTCTTTAAGCGGGTACATTCGACTTCATCGGGTTTGACTTCTGTATTAGGGATGAAAGCAGGTATTTCACCGACAATATTAACGCTGCAAAACATTTGAAATGTCTTTGCAAGTTTTATATCTTCATATGATCTAAACAGGCTAGCATTACTTTTATAGTTGAATCTATTGTATTTAGTTCTAATGTTTCATTTCAACTATGAACATTACGTAATGTTGGCCCAATAGATGTAGCATAAATTGTAGGCTTAAATTGCTTGAAAAATGATATTTCTATACCTGAATGTAAATCTTCCTTAGTTGGATTGACACCAAATGAGTTAAACTTTTGATAAATAAAATCAATAAATGTTTGATCATCATCTCCTGCCCATCCATATTCATATGCAGTATTAATTGTTGCATCAGCAAAATGTGTTTGTTGTAACATCTCATGGTATAGCTTTAAACTATCAATGTGGTCATTATTGCAACTTCTTGCCATAATATCTAGGGATAAATCATGATTTGATGGTTGTAATTCCTCATCAGACTTATATCAGCCAAAGGAAAATGGTCCAATATTTTCACTTGTTTCTGGTTTGGATGTCTCTTTATCTTTTCAACTTATAACACCATATGGCAATAATGATGCAAATTCTAATATTTGCTTAGTTTGTTCATCTGTGTATGACTTCATACCAGGAGCTACTTGTTTTTCATTAAAACCAATATTTACATTCTTCTCATTAGGGTATTGCTTTTTAAATTCAGATAAGCATTCACTAATTTGCGTTTCAATGTCAGATTTTTCTTGTGTACTAATAAAATTAGTAACAATTTTATTTACAATTGCGTTAGGTGCTTTAGAATTTGGTGTTGTAAATGAAATTAACTGAACATCATTTAGCTTATTTAAAATTGTACGAGCCAAAACAATGGCATTTGCTCGTCCAAATCCTATATCATCACCAGAGTGTCCGCCAATCAAACCATCTATAACCAGCTCATATTCATTAGAACTAGAAATACTATTATTTGGAGCATTATACATAAAAGTTGCTTTTACATTTCCTGCAGTTGATGTGATAATTTGTCCTTCTAATTCATTATCAACATTAAGCATTGTGTCACAATCAGCCATAATCGCTGCACCTTCGGCAGGGTCAGGCGCATCGCCATGTGATGTTTCATGACCTAATCACTTTGCACCACCACCATTTTCCTCATCTGCCGTAATAATATATTTAATTGGCCCATGAGCAATATTCTTGTTTTTTAATAATGCTAACATAATAGCAACACCAATACCATCATCAGCACCAAGTGAAGTGTGTTTTCCTGCTGATGTCATTGTGTTATCAGTAGAATTAATTTCTACGCTAACACCATTTTGCTTCATTTGTTCTAAAGCTTCAGGCGAATCTGCAACACAAACCATGTCCATATGTGCTTGAAAACAAATCTTCTTATTATTTTCCATTCCTGGTGATGCAGGAATGTCGATAATAAGGTTACCAGAGCTTTTATCTGGGTCAACTGTAGAATCTTCTAAAGATGCATTGTAATCATCTTCTAAAATTGTTGCTTCAGGGCAAATTTCTTGTATTCTTTGTTTTAACCAATTACAAATACCTCTAGTGAAATATGTTTCACGGTATATTTTGCTTAATTCAATAAATTCAGATATTGCATCTTGTTTTATTTCTGATGTAATTTTATCATATGTGTGATCAATCTTATTATTTGAACAGCCAACCAACACACTAATAGGGGGAATGCTAGTAGTTAAAACTACAGGGATTAATAATTTTGATATTTTCATAACGCCTATATTATATAAAAGAAAAACTAGGAGTTCCCCCTAGTTTTTCCATTAAAGCAGCGTCTTTCTATTCTCCCCAGTTAGGTACATTGCCCTTCATCGGGCTTGACTTCTATGTTGAGGGATGAAAATAGGTATTTCACCGACAATATTAACGCTGCGATTAATTATAAATTAGTTCCTTCTTCTAAAATTTGTACATATTTATCAAATCTATAGGTTGAGTTTCTTTGTTTTTTATCAGTTTTAACAATAATGTTCATTTTTTGTAATGTTTTAATTAAGCTTGATGTTGTGGGCTTTGATATAGAAAACCTTTTTCTGAGATCGTTACTATTAACGTAAGGGTGTTGATATAAAAACATGATCGCATCACTAACTAATTGTTTATTATGAATTTTTAGCCTATCAAGTTTCTGAGATATATTGCTACGCAATTTAATAATTTGGTTGATAGTCTCAACTGCATTATTTGATGTTTCAATTACACCTTTCAAGAAAAATTTTATTCATTGTTCATAATGTCCTTTAAATCTAACATCCATCAGCAAATCATAATATTCTCTTCTATTTTTTTTAAAAAATAAACTTAGATACATTATTGGATTAGACAAAATTTTGTTGTTAATTAAAAATAAGGGAATTAATATTCTTCCTACTCTTCCATTTCCATCTAAAAACGGGTGTATAGTTTCAAACTGATAATGGATGAGTGCTGTTTTAATTAAAAGTGACATATTGTTTTCTGTGTTAATAAATTTCTCTAAATCGGTAATTAAAATATTTAAATAATCAACTGATGGGGGGATAAATGTTGCCTCTTTTAGGGTATAACCTTTTGGGCCAATTCAGTTTTGGCTTCTTCTAACTTCACCAGGGTTTTGTTTTCATCCACGTACACCCAACAGCAATGTTTTGTGAAGCTGTTTAAAATATCTTAAGCAAAGCGGAAGGCACTTCAACAAACTAATACCAAGATCTAAAGTGTTAACATAGTTAACAATTTCTTTAGTTTCTTTTCTAATTTCTTCATCTAATTTATCTACTTGGAAAACATCACTCAAAGAGGCTTGTGTTCCTTCAATTTGACTAGATAAGACAGCTTCTTTTTCTACATACTTAGCGATAAAAATGTCTTTGTCAGGTAAATTAATAGCTAAACCAGCTAATTTCCCCAAGCACATGTTTGCTTCATCTAACAATAAAGACATTTCCTCATCTTTTTCGATATTAATAGAAAAAAGTGAAGTTGGAACAAAGCAATAATAATCACTTTGAACATAACATAGTTTTCCGGCTCTTTTACTTAATAATTTCATTATTATATCCTTTACTTATTTTGGATTATATATCATTTAAGTAAAGTTTTATCATTTTTCTTTTACTTATTTATTTTTCTAAAAATTTAAGTAAAGTTTTAATATAAAAGAAAAAACTAGGACTCTCGCCCTAGTTTTTCCATTAAAACAACGTCTTTCTATTCTTTAAGCGGGTACATTACCCTTCATAGGCTTGACTTCTGTCTACGGGATGAAAACAGGTATTTCCCCTACAATATTAACGCGAGCAACTGATGTTGCGAGCTAACCTTATTTCATTGGAAAACAACAATACTTTTTAATGAAATTACTTATCTTATCGCTTTTACTTTCATAATAGTCGACTAAAAGTTGTTTAAATTCTTTTTCTTTTTCATGTGGAACGGATATATATCCATATGATTTTTTTATTAGATAAAAATTAGCTGCAATCAATGCAGATCTTTTATTTCCGTCGTTAAATATTTGCATCTTGCAAATATACAAGAAAATTTTAATGGCAATATCAACATTGTCTAATTTACTAGAAAGTATTTGTTTTAACTTCTCAACAACTGATTCTCTTGTTGGGATTGGCGGTTTATATGAGCATCCACCAATTCTTACATTTGTTTGTCTTATTGAATCAGGATATGATACTAATCGATCATTAACATAGCCTGCTATTGTTGATAAAACATTAATGTTTAACTTTAGTTTTAAAGTATCTTCGTCTAAAACATAAGCTCAAGCATTTTTAAGATTTAAAATTTTAAGTGTATCATCAAATGTAACATTCTTGCTTTGTCCTTTTTCCAAGATTTCTTCTGTATCAAGAAATGTGGCTGATACACCCTCTACTACAGCTTGGTCATAAATTATGTCTTTTAGACTATGTCTAACATAATCCATAGCTTGCAGAACTTTAGCCGGCAAATTAACATCATCGAAACCATAGTATGCTAGTTTTGTTTTGACTAATCTTAATTTAGTTTTTAATTGTTTAACATTCAAACTCATTTCTTTTAATGAGTTAAAAAGTTCGTCACTATAGATTCCAGCATACTGGCTGCTCAATCTATCATATTTTTTATATCTTAGGTATATATATTTTTTGCCATTGATTTGTTTAATCTCAGGATATCCTCTAAAATTAAGAGATTCAATTTGTTCTTCTAATCTCTTTTTTTCATCTTTTAATGTTTGTATCTTTTCTAATTTTTTATCCATAAATATCCTTAGGGTGATTTTATTAAAATTATCTATTTAATTTTAACCCTATAACATTATATAGTATTAGGGAGAAAAAGTGAAAAATATTTTTTAATTTTTAACCCTAAATATAATTAAAAGAAAAAACTAGGAGATTCCCCCCAGTTTTTCCATTAAAGCGACGTCTTTCTATTCTGGACTCACTTAAACCACACCATAAACTCCATAGTGTTTAACTTCTATATTATGAATAGTAAATATCTAAGGCTATACTTTTTCTATTTCTTTTTGCTTTTTGTAGATGCAATTTGTTTAGTTTTTTTGTTTTGACTACGTCTAGTTTTGATCTTAAAAATGATGGATGATTAATTACAATTTTCTCACCAACTTTAAATAATTTTATAGGCAAGTATGATAATGCTGCAACACCCACACCACCAACAATGTCTATAAAGTAATGTTGCTTAACCAATACTGTTGAACAGCAAATTAAAAATGCCATTGCATAACCACTAACTCTAGTTGCTACTTTATGTTGTTTTTGCTTTATTAGTCCAAATGCACATAATGCTGAACTTAAACAGTGATAAGATGGGCAAAGATTTCAACTTTTATTAGCATTGCCATCCATCTTTAAGATGAAAGCAGCTAGTCACTTTGTGACTGGTGTTTTAATTTCTTCTATTTTTCTTAGCAAGTCTTCATCATCAATTCTATTCATATATGTTGGCATTAATGCTAATCAAATAAAACTAATAACATATGCTAATATCGAGAAAATCATAAAGTTAATATTCTTTTAAAAATGTTTTTAGATTTTTTGACTTTTTGCTCAATCATATATATATATATATTAGAAATAATAAATGGATTATCCATAAAATGGATGATTTGTCAATACCTTATGTCATTATCGTATTCTTCAATAGAGTTAATGTTATTGAGGCTATATAAATTGGAATAGTATTAAATAAATCGATACCATGATCTAAAGTCTTAACATAGTTCAAGATTTTTTTAGTTTTTTCTAATTATATCTATATGAAAAACATCGCTTAACGAAGCTTGTGTCCATTCTTTTTGACTAGATAAAACTGCTTCCTTTCTACATACTTATCAATAAAAATGTCTTGGAGTGAACTAAATGTGGTTAACTCCAGTTTTCCCCTAGTTTATATCTAATTCATTCTGCTATAAAATTTGTTTATATACTACTTCGCCATTAACAATTGTCGCTCGAACAGTAGCATTCATTAGTTCAGATAGTCTGCAATCGAGAAAATTCTTATTGAATATTGAAAAGTCAGCTAATTTCCCTTTTTCTATAGAACCAATCAAATCATCTGCTCTCATAATATGAGCAGAACCAGCTGTGAAAGCTCTTAATGCTTCATATCTACTAATATCTTGTCCATATTCATTACGAAGTGAATCATAACATTCCTCAACAGTGTCATAAGTTGGGTTAAAACGGTAGCATGCTTGGAAAATTGATTGTGGAATGTGGCAGAATGGTGTAACTGGTAAGTCAGAGTGGAATCCTATTGTTATATCGTTATCAATAAACTTTTGCATAGGATAACACTTATCTTGTCGTTCTTTACCAATATATTCTTTTTCAAGAGGTCCATATACTTGGCTCACTGTGCATCATAGGGGAGCGACAGCAGCACTTATTTTATTTTTTTTCATTAATTGATATGATTGGTCATCTACTAATTGACAATGAAGAATTGTGTTTGCTTTATCATCAATTTTTGTTCTTTGTTGTGCTCTATCAATTGCATTAGCAGCCATATTTACAGCCCCATCACCTTCTGCATGGAAATGTACAGAGAAATCATTTAGATTTGCTCTTTCAACAACTTTTGAAATTGCATCAATTTGTTCCTCTCTTGTTGCTCCAAATTTTTCATATCTATTTAGACCATAATACCCAGGGATGTCTGCAGACTCTTCCATTAATAGGGCTGTTTTAGCTTCAACCACTCCATCAATAAAAATCTTTAATCCAATTGGCACGAAGTTATGATTTCGATATTCTTTACTTTTAAGTAACTTATCTGCTTCATTAAGTAAATCTTCTGTTGTTTCACAGGAATCTTCAAATAAATACATTACTGCAGCAGATCTAATTTTCAATTCGCCTTTTTTGTCTAGTGCGCTATATTGATCTGCTCATCGTGGAGACATAGCACCTTCACAAACACCAGTATATCCATTTGAAAAAGCATAGTGTTGTCATGCCTTAATTGAATCTTGCATTTGTTCATCAGAATATCCTATTCTAGATTGAAGTTTAATTTGCTCTGAATCACAAAGTAAACCAGTTGGTTCACCATCAGCAAATTTTCTAATAACAGCTTCAGAATATTGAGAAGCATATTCCTTAGTAATACCTTTATTCTCTAAAACTTTCTTGTTAACTCATATTTGATGTACATCTTCAGAAATTAAATAAATTTCACAATCAGGATATTTAGCAGAGAGAGCATCTAGGTTGTGATATGTTGGCTCTGTGCCTTGGTTTTGTCAACCTTGTCCGACAAGAATCTTTCATGTTGGGTGTTGTTGAGCCCAATTATCCATTGTTTCTATGATTTCATCATAACTCATATTATTTCTAAGTGGTGCTTGACAGCATAAGCTTAAACCCATTTGATCACCATGAACATGACAGTCAAGAAAACCAGGATAAATATATTGATTAGAGTAATCTAAAATTTCTGTTTTTTCATTAATGTATTTACTAATGTCGCCTTTTGAACCGACATCAACAACTCTCCCATTATCTATAGCGATCCCTTCAGCTAAAGTGTTGTTTTTGTCAAGAGTAATTACATTACCTCAGATAACCTCGTCAACACTATTTTTATCTTCTTTATGGCAACTTGCAATAGTACATAAAGATGGCGATAAAATAGTGATAGTTGGAACAATTAATAAAAATTTCCTAATAAAAGTATTTTTCATATAGACTCCTCGTTAGATATTTATATTATATAATTAAGCTACATAAATTTCAATATCAAAAAACTAGGGTACTACCCTAGTTTTTTCATTAAAGCAACGTCTTTCTATTCTCCCCAGAGCGGGTACATTCGACTTCATAGGGCTTGACTTCTGTGTTGAGGGATGAAAACAGGTATTTCCCCTACAATATTATTTATTTGATCCTATGGTTTAAATGATGAGCTTTAGTTCATCACGATTAACATTTGTTAATCGTCTAGACATTTATTTAAACCAGTTAAGAAGGCAAAATTAAAAAACATTTTTTTATTTGACCTTTTTTATAAATTTGATTCAAAGTTTATGTTATATGCAAAAAGCAGGGGCGACATTCTTTGCATATGCATATACTCAAGAATATATTCACGCAGGATAACCATACTCGGTCACAGAAAAAGCATATTTGTCATTATCAATATCATTGGCAGGAGAGGATAGCCAATAACGAGAGCCATTAGCTTCACCACCGTTTGTATGATATCCAGCATAACTGTATACGTCTGATCTTTGACATTTAGTCGGCTATTAGTGTAGCACCTATGGCACCAGAAGAACCTTTAATTTGCTTCTTTTGTCTATTGGCATTACTATCACCAGAACCAGAATAATATCTATAAGGTTTCATTGAACTTTCAGAAGTTTGGGAAGCGTTAGGAGCAATTTCTTTTTGGGTTAGCAAAAATAATGGGTCGGTAATTCGTGTTTCCACTCAATCAGATCCATTATATTCGTTAACCACTCTATTTAATGGTGCTTTTAAAGCGGTTACAAGATTGTCAGGCAACATCTCATAAACTGATTTATTGTAGTAATCGGGGTGTGTTATCTCAGTTGCTTTAACTGTATCTCCAGTTAAAGTTGAGCCATTCAATGTTGTGCCATATCATGCACATTCCCCATGCCCATAACCTGAAATATTCTTTCTAATTGTTGAGTTCAAATAATCATGATTTGAACCTTCTGCTGTTGCTGTATCTTGTCAAAAGGAAGCAACACTATATCCATTTGCGTCTGATATAAAATCAACAAATTCAAATGTCAATGCTACTTTTCTATTTCCTTCAATTCTATTAACTTGATATTCGCTTGTATTATCAGCAGATGTACCAATAACTCTGACAGTTTGATAAACTTCATTATTATCAATAACACCATTTGAATTCAAATCTTGATGTTTAAGCTGAACTTTTCTTTTAACACCAATAAAGTCATTCATTGATGTTGGTGTTTTGTTATTTACTGTAAATGATTTATAGAATTCCTCTTGCGTAATTTCACCGTATTCTAAAGCAGTTGCTTTTCTATCAATAAAATCCCAGTCACATGTTTCAAATGGTTGAATAGGAGCGATATATCGTTCAACATGAACATTTTCAAGTCTTGCATGTCCTGTCGTTTTTTGAGTTGTGTCACCATAGTCAAATTCAACAATGCAATCATCTAAATCCTTGGATAATGGTTGTTCAAAAGCTAAAGATATTTTTTGTGGTCTAGAATGCAATTCTGGTTTAATAAATGAAGCAGCATCAATTGTTGTTTGTTGGGACGTAACACTTAAATTAGAAAAAATAATATTATCTATTCATGGATATCAATCCAATCATAAAACTGATTGCGTTTCAACACTTGTTTCACTTTTAGATATAACAAATTCCACATGTTTATCTAGTTCAGCATTAATAGTTACCTCATATGCTTTGTCCATTTTTTCGATGGTTAATAGATTACCTGTTAAGGAGATACCTTCAGGCAAATCTTGAGTCTCTGATAATTTGAAACCATCATCTGGTAAAACAGTATATTCTACTTTGCTATCTTGTTCTATATCAATGTCAATATGACCATGTCCATTAATTTTACAATAATTACCAGTAAATCCAAAATGGTATTTTGTCACTTCAGGTGTTGGCGTGTCGGGATTATTACAACCAATCAAGCCAATTGCTAGTGTTAATGCTGTCAATGTTATAGGTAATAAAATAAATTTTCTTTTCATATTTACATCCTCAACTAAATTATATAAAAAAAGAAAAAACTAGGAGTTTCCCCTAGTTTTTCCATTAAAGCAACGTCTTTCTATTCTCCCCTGTTGGGTACATTACCCTTCATCGGGTTTGACTTCTGTGTTCGGGATGGGAACAGGTATTTCCCCTACAATATTAATACTATATATTTGATCCTATGGTTTAAATGATGAGCTTCAGCTCATCACGATTAACATTCGTTAATCGTCATCGGTTCTAACTTTGTAGTAATTGCGAGCCTAGAAGAAAAAGGCGAGGCCAATCTGTCTATTTTTCGTTGTTTTCAATTAGCAAAAGAAAAAACTCAGATATTCGCCTGAGTTTTTTCGGAATATATGGTTCGATACACACGACCATAATATGACATGCCGGAGACGTTCCGTTCTTTACCTTTAATAAAGTGGAAATGTTTCCGCCACCGCCAAGCCAAAACTAGGTGTAATTAGCCAAGTGGACATTGATTATATATAGATAATTTTCATAATTTAAAAATGTATTTGGGTAATTCTTTTGGGTAATTACCATTTTTTTGTCATTTGTGCAGGCAGAAAGAAAGTAGAAGATTTTGTGTTAATAGTGATGAAACCTACGGTTTTCTTTGGGTAATTCTTTTGGGTAAAATAAAGTTTTTTAGTGTATAATTGCTATATGAGTTCAAATACTTATTCAAAAAAATATTTAATTGAAACAGCTATCGGTTTGCAAAAAGTCGATAATTTATCTAATTCGAAATATTTTATTGATCTAAAGAATAAATATGTTGCAGGAAAAATTAATGTTAGCCAACTAACAAAATTTATCAATTCGTACTACGAAGAAAAAAAAGGAAAGGACGTTGACGAGTATAAAGAAGCGGATCTAGTGGCAAGCCGTATAACTGACATTCTTTCAGATGATAATTTTACTTTTAGTCCTGAGGGTTATATGTCTATTCATCGGCACTTGTTTGATGGAATATATGACAAAGCCGGACTAATTCGTACATATAACTTCAAAAAAGAAGAATGAGTATTGAATGGCGATACAGTTAGATATGGTGATTATCGAGAATTAAGCTCAACATTAAAATACGATCTAAATGAAGAGAGACATTTTGACTACTCACACCTAAACCAAGATGAGATTATTCAACATATTGCAATTTTTATTAGCAATTTATGACAAATTCATGTTTTCTGCGAAGGAAATACGAGAACCACAGCTATATTTTTAATAAAATATTTGAGATCATTAGGCTATGATGTTGCAAATGACTTATTTGCAAAACACTCTCTATATTTTAGAAATGCATTAGTTAGAGCCAATTATCAAAACTTAACCAAAGGTATATATGAGGATAATAGTTTTTTAATCATGTTTTTAAGAAATTTAATCCTAGGTGAGAAAAATATTTTACAAAATAGATTGTTGCATATTGATAATGTATTAAACAAGAGACAAACTTCCCTATCAAAGAACGAGGAATCTATATTGAAAAACATTGCTATTAATCCAAAGATTAACATTAGACAGTTGGCATTAAAAATCGGTGTTTCAGAAAAAACTGTTAAAAATTATCTAGCTATTTTAAAAAAGAAAAATATTCTTATTAGATCAGGTGGAAGAAAAATTGGAAGCTGGGAGATAAAAAAATAATGTGCAAATTTTTTAAAAGATCAAAAACTATATCGTTTGAAGTTAGCAATGAAGATTACCAGGCATACATTCGAAATGTTGATGAATGCAATAAAGCATTTATCAAAAATATTTATTATGTTGATAATAATTGTTTCATCAGACAAATTGTTGAGAATGATAAAAAAGAAGAATGTGGTTTAACACAGAAAATAAAAGTCGAGATTATAGGATTAATATCTCAACTTAAGGCTTTGAAAAAATATCATTTGTGTCATGGACCATATAAAGCTGATAAAACAAAAAATGGTAAATTTAATGAGGATGATTATTTATTGATAGTTTCGTCATTATGAACATCATGTTTGTCTCAAATAAACATAATTAAGGAAATGCTGTCCGTAAGTGCAAACCAAAATTCAATCGATGCAATAATTAATAAAAACCCTTTTGTTATTTGGAATGTTGCGTTCGTAGAAAAGCGTCATTATAAATTAAGAGGAAATTTAATACCTTTAAATACTAATACTAATAAGATATATAAAGAAATTAATGAGAATGCAATAAAAAATTCAAATAATGATTTTTTATCTTTAATTAAATCATTATGTAATAGTTTTTTGAGCAAAACACAAGATTTAGATGATAACAAAATTGAAATAATTTCATCAGAATTTAAAATATCAAAGAAAGATGCAAAATTTTTATGAAGCTTAATGAAAACAAACAAAATTGAATTTAATATCCCGACAATGTTGCCAAATTCAAATGATATTTTATTATCAGAAAATTTTATTAACTGGGTAGACAATTTAATTAACTTTTGGGTGAAAATTTTAAATGTAATTTATTCTAATGGAGTGCAAGAAATTATTAATAACAAAGAAAAACTTTGAGAATGATATAAAACAGCAAAGTAAAGATATTGTTGCGAAATACTTAACTCAAACGTAGAAATCAAGACGATGCAAAGAAAAAACTAGGAGTTTTCCCCTAGTTTTTTCATTAAAGCAACGTCTTTCTATTCTCCCCTGTTGGGTACATTCGACTTCATAGGGCTTGACTTCTGTGTTCGGGATGGGAACAGGTATTTCCCCTACAATATTGTAAAAAACAAAGCCATATATATAACATAAGTATTTAATTAACGTTAAGTATATATAACTTGTTATATATATGGCTTTGAAAAAATAGTTGAAATTTAATGTTCATTTTTGATTAATAATTGAATTGAAAAGGATGACAGGTTCCTTTTCAGAAAGTGAGGTGCAATATGCCTTATAAACCTGGTGGCGGATATTTGCCACAACCATATGATCCAGATAATGGACAATATACTGATGAAGACAAAGCATCAATGTCTAAATCAGACATGAGAGCATTAAACCAACTTCGTTCTAGTCACACTATAACTGTTGGCTATGAACCACATTTTCCAACACAAGGAATTCATGATGAGGAGTATAACAAACAATTTGTTGAACTCTTTCGGCACAAATTTGAAAAACCATCAATTCCTGAAAATAAATGTAGTTATTTAATGTCAAGTAATGCAACACATGATAAAAGTGGTTTTCTAAGATCAATAGGTTATAGTAAATACAGTTTATTTGAGTTAAATGATGATATTTTAAAAAATACAGATTTTGCAACGATTAAATATAGTAGAATGAAACAAGGTGGTTACCTTTTGGGTAAAGCATTAACAAATTTGAAAGGTTATCTTGTAACAACTATTTGAGAAATTAAAAAGGATTTTACATTAAGTTTTATTACATTGATACCAAAAAGGAGAACTTATGACAAATAAATTTAAATTAGGTGATAAAGTAAAAACACTAGTTGAAAAGAAAGAAGATGGATCCATTTGTAAAAAAGGAACTATCGGTACTGTGTGTGATGTTAGTCATGAAGATTGCATTATGATTGAAGCTAATGATGCTAATGGTGAATGAGAAGTCTTTGGTTTTGCTCCCAATGAATTAGAAAAAATAAAATAGTTGGCAACCAACTATTTTTTATTTCTCAAAATAATTTTTAGGAATGGGCCCCATGGGCCCAGGGTGAAACGAGACATTAACTGTCTAATTTCATATTGATTATATTAATTTTCAAAATTATTTATAAAAGAAAAAACTAGGAGTTTCCCCCTAGTTTTTCCATTAAAGCAACGTCTTTCTATTCTCCCCAGCGGGTACATTCGACTTCATAGGGCTTGACTTCTGTGTTCGGGATGGGAACAGGTATTTCCCCTACAATATTAACGCGAGCAACTTATGTTGCGAGCCGATGTGATATATATTATTTAAATGGAGTTCCTGCTGCAACTCATAAATATTTATCAAGTTCACGATAATCCTTTGGATGCAGGTGAAAAAACGAAATAAAATCATCAATTACTTCTTTATAAAGTTTGTAATTCTTTTTTAAATCATTTTTTATAAATTTTTTCTTACTAAATTTATATTTTTTCTGTAAATCATAAATTAGTTTTCAAACTGCTCTGTCAAAAATAGGAAACTTGTTTTTGTTATGAAGACAACAAAACTTAGTTGCAAATGAATAATTTCTTCTTCCTTTGTCACTATATTTTTTACTTACATTAGCTATTTCTTCAATAACACCTAAATCACCATTTCTTAATTTCGTTTCTAGTTTCTTGCCAATTTTCGCTATTCCTTTGCATATATGGTAAATATCAAAAATTTTTGTACTATAAAAGATATTAAGACAACAAACTTTTATTAATACATTTGAAATGGTGTTTTTCCAATAGTGATCAAATATTTTCTTAATTGCTATTTCTTGAAAATAATATTTACTAATTTTATTTTCTTTGCGATTTTTAAAATTATTCCATACTGCAATATATTTTTCCATTTCATTTTGCGATGGACGATTAATTTTAATATTTGTAATTTTGTTCATGATTAAAAAGTATGCACTTCTCAACCTTCTGGAATTGCTGATGGTCCTCTTGTCACAACTGAACCATTATAGTAAAAATCTCCACTCGACGAAAAGTCGCCGCCTACTCAATTTTTAAAAGCGCTATCTCTAAATGATAGACATCCAAGTTTTATATATTTTAGTTTTTTACAGCCAAAAAACATAGATGAATAGGCGCCAGATGTACTATGTCAGGGTTCTGCACACATTAAATCAGGAGCGCATTCAAGACTTATACAATTTTTGAACATACAAGAATAACAATAATCATCGTATTCAGATATTGTGTTTGGTAAATCCGGAGCTTTAATCAAATCCGAACAATCTTCAAACATTGAAGCAAAAATACTATCAGATAAATAAAATCTTTTTAAAAGATTTTGATCAACTGATGATACATTAGAACCTTCAAACAGTCCTCTAAAACAATCATCTCCCGGGGCTTTAGTCACGCACAAGCCATCATCAAGTAAAGAGGCCGGATTCCCGTTAACATCAAACTTACCAGTTGAAGTTATATGGTTATAACTATCAGAGCTATAAGATCATCGATTATTATTTCCTTTTAAATAAATTTTTTGGTTTGTTTGTAAATCTACACCTGCATCAAAATCAAATTGATACCATGTTTCATTATCAAAAGAATACGACAAATTAATAGATGTTGGAACTTCGTTTTTGTTTGTTTTCACATTAATATTTGCCTCTTCTAATGCGGTTATATTTAATGGTAAATTTGTCATATCTTGTTCTATATTTAATGAAATATTATTAGTTTTTTCTTCGTAAACCTCTTCATCAATTTTAGCTGAACATTTAATATAAAAAATGTATGTTCCTTTGGCAATAGAATTTGTTCATGAGATTATTCCATTTTTTAAACTAATATTTGGATCTACTTTAGTATGTGATTCATTATCTAGTCAACAAGTTGCATTTACTTCTCAGTCCCCAAAATAAGTTTGCCATTTTTTAGTATCACAATTTGCAATACTTGTTAAACCATGCAATTCTTGGGAACCACCATCAATATTTAATCCCTTCATTATTGTTATCAAATAAATGCTTACATTAAAGTCATCAACTTTATCAGATGATACTACTATTTGATTTGTGTCGTATGTATCTATTAATTCACTAATTTCTATTTTATTATTGCCAATCTTAACATAACTTTTTGCACTAATGATGTAATCATCATTAGTTATTTCAAAAGTTATAAAAAAAGAATGGTTAAGTTTAATTTCAGAACACTCACAAATTATATTTTCATCAGTATTAATAGTTGGAGTAATAATTTCTGGTTCAAATTTATTGCATGATACAACTAGAGGAATTGTTGATGTCATTGGAACCCCTAATGCTAGTAAAGGCAATAATCTAATTCTATTTTGCATAATGTCTCCTAAAAGTGACCTCATTATATATATATATATAGAAATGAGCAGAAACCTGCAAGTTAACAAAGAAAAAACTAGGACTCTCGCCCTAGTTTTTCCATTAAAGCAACGTCTTTCTATTCTCCCCAGCGGGTACATTCGACTTCATAGGGCTTGACTTCTGTGTTCGGGATGGGAACAGGTATTTCCCCTACAATATTAACGCTGCAAAACATTTGAAATGTCTTTGCAAGTTTTATAAAACCAACAATATTCTAGTATCTTTTTGATCTAATTTAAAGGATTAGTCCTTTTAACAAAGTCTTTCGAATTATTAGTATTAATCAGCTTAATGTATTACTACACTTACACCTTTAACCTATCAACGTTGTAGTCTACAACGATTCTTATCACCCTTGCGGGTGGGGAAGATTAATCTTAGAATTAGTTTCACGCTTATATGCTTTCAGCGTTTATCTAGTCGCTATGATACTATTAATGTTTAGGTCCTATGATTATAGGATAAGGATTTTATCCTTATCACGCTTAATCTAAGATTAATCGTCATAGGTTCTAACTGTGTAGTAATGGCGAGACCAAAACTGTGGGGCGAGCGGGCATAAAATAAAAATAACCGATAGTCATCTATTTTTGTTATTGGGTGACATTAAGTGTGAATATCCATGTTCGGGGCATTGCTGGTCCTTTTGACTGAAAAACCACAGTACAAGTTGCTGAACAAGTTTTTGTTGGATTTCAACGAACATAACCTGTCGAATCTCAAGAAAAACCACACGATGCTAGATCTGGACTTTGTATATTAACACGAACTTCAGATGTTATGTCCTCCATAATTGGTTTATCACAATCAACATACATAGCAGTAATCTTACCTGTGGCACCTGGTGTATTTACTTTGCTAACATATGAGTCCTGTGTTCCATAAAGAAGAATTTCGGGCGTTCTGGAATTTATTGATAAGATCAATGGATATTGAACAGAAGTAATGTTGTCATAAGTGGCAGTTAAGGAAATATTATAAATTCCACTTGTAATGTCATTACCCCAAACAATCTGACCATATTGTTTGTTATATGATAATGATGAAGAAATTGAAGAATTAAAAACAATTTCAGCATCATTTGTTATATCTGTTTTTTCATCTTTTGTGTTTAACCAAATGGTTACATTAAGAAAACCAGATGTTCCAACAACTCCCTGGACAGTCTCAGAAGGAATTCCATCTATTGTAATGGTGCTTTCTTCTGGCTCTGGTGGTTCTGGTGTATCTGGATCACCACACCCAACCAAACTAATTGCTGGTGTTAATGCTATTAATGTTATTGGCAATAAAATAAATTTTCTTTTCATATATTTATTATAAAAGAAAAAACTAGGAGTTTCCCCCTAGTTTTTCCATTAAAGCAACGTCTTTCTATTCTCCCCAGACATTATCAAAATGCATCAATAACTTGAGTTGTATTAATGGCAGCTAATTGGTTTTGTATTTGGGAATTTTGTTTTATAATTGTATAATTTGTGTCACGAATGGCTGCTGTATTGCTAGCAATTGCTCCTAACATTCCCGTTATAGTGACACCTATTCATTTTACGGATGATTCTAATGATTTAATTGATAAGTTAATAGTTTGAAGGTATTCAATAACTGAACCTCTAAATTCTTCCTCTTCATATAGATTAATCATTTCTTTTAATGTATCTGCTCTTTTATTAATAATTAATCCCAAAAAAGCTAAAATACAGTGTTTATTTTGATAATGAGTTGGAATACAAGTATTTTTTACTAATTCTTTTTTGATTGTTTTTAGTTCATCGATTTCTTCAAACAGTTTCAATTCTATTTTTGTTAATTGTTTTTTTGTTTTATTTTTTTCCTCATCTAAGATATGATGAACATTAGATGATTTATCATTAATAGCTAATTGCCAAATGTTTTCGTCCCGTTCAGAAAGTGTTGCTTTTCTAGTCTTTTTAGCAATCCCCATTTCTCTCAACCTTCTACCTCGAATAAGCCTATCTCCTCCAAAACCTATTAGTCCAGCAGGAAGAAGGAAGAAAAGAAAGAAATAAACAAATACACCACTAATTATACTAAGCGATCCAAGTCAACGTGAAAATCAGTTGTCTCAATTTAAAAATGATAAAAGAAATATCCATAAAAGAACACCAACACCAATACAAATTAAATCTAATATTTTAGATATAAATCCTATCTTCGAGACCTTCATTTTATGAACATGATATGTATTTTTATCTACGCTTTTATCAAGAACATGTTTTTTTTGGTATTCATTGATAACTCTAACTTTTACTTTTGGGAGAACGTTATTTTCAAAGTATTTATCATTTGTTTCTGCCTAATCTACCTTTTTTTGTGTTACATCTTCATACTCTGAGCACTCTTTATAACCAACCAATTTAGATTTTAGTAGTTTATCAAACTCGTCAGATTTTTGGTAAAATTTGTATCAACTAATTAAATCAGATTGAATAGCCATTTTTTCAATTTGTTCTTTATTATAATTAATAAGATTTTTTCTCATGGTCTCTCCTTGAAAATATGACTTCATTATATATATATATATATATAGAAATGGTCAGAAACCTGAAGACTTGGAAAAGAAAAAACTAGGAGTTTCCCCCTAGTTTTTCCATTAAAGCAACGTCTTTCTATTCTCCCCAGCGGGTACATTCG
>JAKSVP010000019.1 GCA_024427265.1 Mycoplasmoidaceae bacterium | reverse complement strand
GAATTTTCCGATTGCCATATTACATTTTTCTCCTTAATTTTTTAATATGTATATTCATTATATAGAGAAATCACTTTTTTACATAGAAAAATATTAATAATTATTTTTTGGTGTTTCAAGAGTAATATAAAAATTTATAAATAAATTTTTATATTATATTGTATAATGAATAAGATGATCCATCGTTAATCCTTAATGGGCAACATTTTGTTGTCCTTCTAAGGGCAGTATTTGTCGCCCATAGAAAGGATCAATTATGGAAAACATCCCAGTACTTAGCTGCGTTATCGTTTTGCTTTTATTAGTCTATCTAATAGGCATAACATAGCGGAAATAAGACGCCGATCATTGATTGGTAAGAAAAAGAGGCAGCACCAACTGCCTCTTTTTATTTCAGATATTCTGAAAAACATCCAATATCATTATAGCATATTTTAACTGCCAAAAGGATAAACTGAAATCTTTTTAGTTTTAGTATCAATACCTAATTCATATTTCTTGTTGTGTTTTAGGTTATTTGAAATAATTTCATTAGCTAAAACATTTTCAATGTTTCTTTGAATAAAGCGTTTGATTGGTCTAGCACCAAAGGCTGGATCATAAGCTTCTTTGGCTACTCAATCAATAATCTTCTTATCAAAATGAATATTGTATTCTTGCTCAGATAAACGAGTTGATACTTCGTTTAATTGTGTCTTAACAATCTCTTTAATGTTGTCTTGACTTAAAGCGTTAAATACAATTAGTTCATCAATTCGGTTAATAAATTCAGGTCTTAGTCTTAACTTGATTTCATCAAGTACTTTCTTTTTATTACCATCTAAAACATGTTGGCCACCAATATTTGAAGTCATGATGATGATTGTATTTTTAAAGTTTACATATCTACCATGGCTATCTTTTAATTGACCATCATCTAATACTTGAAGCAAGATATTTAAAACATCAACATGTGCTTTTTCAATTTCATCAAACAAAACTACTGAGTATGGTTTTGTTCTAACCGCATCAGTTAGTAAACCACCTTGTTCATAACCAATATATCCGGCTGGTGCACCAATTAGTTTACTAACTGTGTGCTTTTCCATATATTCAGACATATCAAATCTAATCATTTGTTTTTCTGAATCAAACATATTTAATGCTAATGCTTTAGCAAGTTGTGTCTTTCCTACACCAGTTGGACCTAAGAATAAGAATGAACCAATTGGTCTATTTGGATCATTAATTCCTGCACGTCCTCTTAAAACAGCATTAGCTACTAATTCAACTGCTTCATCTTGTCCTTTAACAGTTTTCTTAATATCATCTGCTAAATTGTTTAATTTAGCTTGTTCAGATTGAAGTAATTTATTTAGAGGAATATTTGTTGTTTGAGAAATAACTTCAGCTACTTCATTAACTGTTACTGAGTCAGAGAAATTATGTCCTTGAGAATTCTTTTCAAATTCTTCTTCTAATTTCTTTAATTCTTTAGTGTGTTGAGGAATTGAAACATAAAGTAACTTGCTGGCTTTTTCAAATTCACCATCTTGTTGTAATCTTTCTGCTTCAGCTTTTTCATTATCTAATTTGGTTTTAAGATCATTGATCTTCTTGTGTTCATCTTTATTCTTATTTCATTCAGATAATGCTTTGTCTTGCACTTTCTTTAAATCAGCAAGTTGCTTTTCAATATCTTTTAAATTCTTTTTAGATTTTTCATCTTCTTCCTTAGAAAGAGCTGCTTTAGCTGTTTCTAAATAAATAATTTCTCTGTTTCTTTTATCTAGTTCAGGTGGCAATGAATGGAATTGTGTTTTAACCTTTGCTGCTGCTTCATCAATTAAATCTATGGATTTATCTGGAAGATAACGATCAGAAATATATCTATCAGATAAATTAACTGCTGCAACTAAGGCAGAGTCATGAATCTTAACTTGGTGGAATAATTCTCATCTTTCTTTTAGACCACGCATGATTGTTAAAGCTTCTTCCTTAGTAGGTTCTACTACTAAGACTTTTTGCATTCTACGCTCAAGTGCAGAATCCTTTTCTATATATTGTCTATATTCATTAATAGTAGTTGCACCAATGACTTTAATTTCTCCACGAGCCATCATTGGCTTTAATATGTTAGCTGCATCCATTGTGCTACTACCAGAGTTTTTGCCAGTTCCAACTAATTGGTGAATTTCATCAATAAATAATATGATGTTTCCATCAGATTCTTTTACTTGCTTAATAACATTATTAAGACGTTGTTCAAATTGACCTTGGAAACTTGCACCAGCAATTAAACTTGCCATTGATAATTCATATACTTCTTTACCAATTAAGTTATTTGGTACATCTTTATTAACAATACGTTGAGCAAAACCTTCTACTATAGCTGTTTTACCAACACCTGGTTCCCCAATTAAAACTGGATTATTTTTAGTCTTTCTAGAAATAATTTCTATTAATCTTCTAATTTCTTTTTCACGACCAATAATAGGGTCAACTTTATTGTCCCTTACATCTTGGGTGATGTTTCTACCAAATTGTTTTAAGGCATTTTCATCATCTGGTTTTTGATAATTAAATTCCATAATTCATTACCTCGCTAAATACATTATACACAAAAATTAGCACTCTCGCTATGAAAGTGCTAATTTATTTTTTATCTGCTTTTTATTCTAGAATAAAATTACAAATAATTTTTTGAGCTTCTATAGCTTCTGGCAAAACTCAGCCGCCTTCTTTTGTATTGTTATACATTGCAAAGTCATGCATTGAACCTTTTCCAATAACTAATTGTTGCTTAATATGATATTTCTTAAGTTTCTTGACAAAATCCATTGTGTCAGGATACATTAATTCATTATCACCAACAATAGTTAATGTAGGTGGCAAGAATGATAGATCACCGTTAATTGGGCTGATTTGATAATCTCAAACATTATGTTTTGTTCCTGCTCAATATTTAGCAGCTTCTTTCAAACCATAGTTTGCTAACAAACAATCCTTTTTCTCGTATTCTTCACACATTTTATTTTTCATCTCACCATCTAATCATGGTGACAAAAGAATTAATTTTTCAGGTGCTTTATAGCCTAAATTGTATGAGTTTTCAATCATTGCCACAGCTTGTCCAGCTCCTGATGAATCACCAATAATAACAATTTTCTTATTTTCAGTTGAAATTAATTCATACACATGTTTAATAAAAGTAAATGCCTTTTCATAGTCATCAACTGGCGCTAATGGATAAATAGGTATATAAGCTTTTGCGTTTGTTACTTTTGCAATATTATCAATTAATGATAATTCATCACCAATAATATTGTTAATATAACCACCACCATGGATATAAAGAAGAATGGTATCATAATTGCTTGCATCACTATCTAATAATGTATATAGTTTGTATCCATCAGATGTAGATGTTGAAATATCTTTAAGGTTGCAAACAACTGGTTGATTTAAATCATCCATATTGAAATCAACATATCTTGATACACCCTCGCTTTTATATTTTTCAATTAAATCATTAAATTTTGTTGGTTCTTGCCAGTTTGGCTTTATTCCTAATAAAACTTTTTCTAGTTCATGTCCTTTTTCACTAATTGATAGATATATTGTGTTAACATGACCACAACTTGTAGCCATCAATCCAACTAAACAAATAGAATACTTAATCATTTATTTTTCATAATAGATAAATTATAGCGAAATAAAAAACCTAGCTGATTCCGTTCAACTAGGTTTTAAATGGCGCGCCAGAGAGGATTCGAACCTCCGACCACGCGCTTAGAAGGCGCGTACTCTATCCAACTGAGCTACTGGCACAGTGTTAATGTATTATAACACAATATCTATACTATATTACCATCTATCAAGAAAAATATAAGAAAAAATTAAGCAATTATTTGCTTAATTTATTTTCTTGTTTAGTGTTAATAACAATTATTCTGGAATACTGTGTTATAGTAGTAGTTTGACTCAAACATAGTGAAGAAACGAAGGAAACTTTGAAATGCATTCATTAGGTTTTGATTTTTTGATAGCTCTTCAAGGCTATTATCAACATTATATATTTTTTCATTTCCTAGAGTAAATGATTCTTTAGTGCTATCATAAACTAATTCAGGCATATAGATAGATCAATCCTTATTTGGAATTAGTATATCAATTGATGCAGGTTCACATTGCGCTATTGATCCTTCTTTTCCAAGAACCTTCATTGATTCTTCATAGTTAAGACTAATTGGCATATTAGTGAATACAATTTGCGCATTTTGATAGTTCACTTCAGACAAAACTTTGCTTGTACTACTAATTGTTGCACTAGCAGTAAGTGTCATAGAAAATGAAACAGGGAATACATAGCATGATGTTTTGTCATCATTTCAACCAGTACCAACATTTGTTGTTACATGTTTGATACTAGTAACATCAAATTTCATTGCTTCTTCAGATTCTGGATATCCACCACGAGAAGCAAAGTTGACAAAGTCATCAGAAAAGATTTTGTTGTTTGATTTAACATCATTTTCATATTCTTTAGTTAAATCATCATCATTTCCTTGGATTGTTTTACCTTGCTTTGGTGTCATTGGTTTATATGTTTCCCCTTTGGTTCAAACACCGTTGCTTGCACCACAACTACATGATGTGATGACAAGCGGAGCAGCAACTACAGCAACGCTTGCAACTGTTGCTATAGGCAAAAATTTGTTTAATAATTTCATAAATTAAATCTCCTCAAAAATATTTTTAAATAATTATACACTAAGTCGAGGTAGTGATTATCAAAAAGCTGCAAATATGTTAAAAATAATAATTAAATTTATTACTTTTATACTTTATAATTTAATCACTTGTAAAAGAGGCAAACAAAATGAAAATTTTATCTGTAAGAAATAATAAATTTGATGCAACATTTGAAGTTGAATTAGATGCTAAAACTTGAAAGGATAGCATAGCTAAAACTAAGAAAGATTTAGCTAAAAACATTCAAATTCAAGGCTTTAGAAAAGGCCATGTTCCTCAAGCAGAAATTGATAAAAGAATTTCTGATACTGAAGTAGCTATGAGGGCTTTAGACAAACAACAAAATCTAATTATTCAAAAAATTCTTGAATCTAAAGAATTCAAGGATTCTGATTGTTTAGATTCAGTAAATAAATTAGAAGTTGTTAAATTACAACCAACTCCAGTTATCAATGTTGGTTTTGAATTAGTTCCTAAAGTTGAAAACTTTGAAGCTAAGGATATTAAGGAAATTAAACTTCCTGCATTTAAAGCAGCAAATGTAACTGAAGCAATGGTTAAACAACAAATCAAAATGATGATTAAACCAGATGCAATGCTATCAGCTAAGAAGGATGGCATTGTTGCCAAAGGCAATATTGCAGTTATTGACTTTAAAGGTTTTATTGATGGTAAAGCATTTAAAGGCGGAGAAGGCAAGAACTATGAATTAGAAATTGGTTCTAAGTCTTTCATTGACAACTTTGAAGATCAATTAATTGGTTGCAAAAAAGGTGACAAGAAAGATGTTAATGTTACTTTCCCTAAAGACTATGGAATGAAAGACTATGCTGGTAAACCAGCAAAGTTTGAAGTAGTTATTAATGATGTTAAGGAAATTGAATATCCTGAAATCACAAAAGACTACTGCAAGAAATTTGGTATGGATTGTGCTAACATGGCTGAACTTGAAAAACACATTAAATCATTATTTAACCAAGAAACAGAACTTCGTTACCAAGATATGGCTATGCGTTTAATTAATGACACAATTAGCAAAAAAGCTAAATTAAACTATTATCCTAAAGCATTAATGAACATGCACAAGAACCAAATCTTAAGACAATATGAAAATGAAGCTAATCGTGCAGGTTTCAAAACTCTAGACCAATACAAGAAAGCTATTGGTTTAGATGCAAAGAAGTTTGAAGAAACACTTGAAACTTCTGCCAAGGCTACTTTAGTAGTTGCTCTAGTTTATGAAAAACTAATTGAAGACTACAAGATCAAAGTAGAAGAAGCAGACAAGAAAGATTATTTAGGAAAACTAGCTAAATATCTAGGTGATGAAAAGAAAGCTAAAGATATGTTTGAAAAGAACAAAGAATATGCTGAAAGCAATATTTTAAGAGATAAACTTTTCAAAAAACTCGTTTCTGAATGCAAAAAAGAATCTAAATAAAACCTTCAAAAAACACACATTTAGTGTGTTTTTTTAAACATATATTTATAAATAAATATAAAATAAATTAGCACTCTCACTAAAAAAGTGCTAAAATGATAATGCGGAGGTTATTATGAAGAATTCAAATAACAAAAACCTACTTATTACCAGAGGAGTAATATGCTTCCCTGGAATAGAAAGAGATATAGAAATCGCACGTGAGATTTCTATTAATACTATTAATGATTCTTACGATAAAGGTAGTAAAGAAATTATCGTAACAGCTCAAATCAACCCAAAGTTAGATACAGTCAAGAAGATTGACGAAATCTATAACATTGGTGTTTTAGCTAAAATTACTAAGATTGCTAGAACAGATAATGAAATGACTATTACTATTGAACCTAAAAGCAGAGTTCTAATTAGTAATCTAGTTGCTGATGCAACTAAGAAAATAACTAAATGTGAATTTACTGAGATTAACGATCAACAACTATACAAGATTGATGAATCAAAAGAATTTGATACATTACTTGAGTTATTAAATCGTTATGATCAAAAGATCACAGCACGTATTAGAGATATCATTATTGAAAATGAAAAGAAAGGTAAGACAAATAATTTCATTGACTTAGTTTATGAAATAACTAATGCTTTACCTGTTCATTTTGATCAAAAGCAACAAATCCTAGCTTTGAACACATTACCACTAAAGATTGATGCTTTAACTGGAATGTTATCTAATCCAGCTGATTTAAGCAAAGTTGAAAAAGACATTAATAAGAAATTAAACGAAAGTTTAAATAAACAACAACGTGAATTCTATTTACGCGAAAAAATGAGAACAATCAAAGAAGAACTTGGTGAAATTTCTTCACGTGAAAATGATTCAACAATGTTTAGAAAGAAATTAAGAGAAAATCCATATCCTAAACATATTAAGGAAAAACTTGAATCTGAAATAAATCATTTGGAGTCTTCTAACCCTCAAGAGTCTTCAATGATTAGAACATACATTGAATGATTATTAAACATACCATGATGACAAGAATCTAAAGACAACGATGACTTTAACAAAGTTAAAGGCACATTGGATGCTAGTCACTATGGTCTTGAAAAAGTTAAAGAAAGAATTGTTGAATATTTAGCAGTCAGAGCAAAATCTAAAAACACTAAAGCACCAATTATTTGTTTGGTTGGTCCTCCTGGTGTGGGTAAATCATCACTTGCTAAATCTATTGCTGATGCTTTAAACAAACCATTTGTTAAGATGGCATTAGGTGGTGTTAAGGATGAATCTGAAATTAGAGGACATAGAAGAACCTATTTAGGTTCTATGCCTGGTAGAATTATCAAAGCAATGAAAAAAGCTGGTGTAGTTAACCCTCTATTCTTATTAGATGAAATTGATAAGATGTCTTCAGACCAAAGAGGTGACCCAGCTTCAGCAATGCTAGAAGTTCTAGATCCAGAACAAAACTCAAGATTTAGTGATAACTATATTGAAGAAGATTACGACTTATCAAAAGTTATGTTCGTAGCAACAGCTAACTATGCTGAACAAATTCCTGCTGCATTGTATGACCGTTTGGAAATTATTGAACTAACTTCATATACAGAACTTGAAAAGTTAGCTATTGCTAAGAAATACTTAATTCCTAAAGTATTAAAAGATTCTGGTTTGACTAACAAAGACTTAACATTTGCTGATAATGCATTAATGTTCATTATTAGACACTACACACAAGAAGCAGGTGTGAGAGAACTTGAAAGAATGATCAGAAAGATTGCAAGAAAACTTGTAGTTGAACAAATGTCTAGTAAAAAGAAGATTACTAAGAAGATTGATAAAGCTGCTGCTAAGTTCTACTTAGACAAAGAAATCTTTGAATACAACATTAAAGAAAAAGTAAATATTCCTGGTGTTGTAAATGGTATGGCTTATACATCTGCTGGTGGTGACTTACTACAAATTGAAGTAACTCACTATAAAGGTAAAGGTGGAGTTAATATCACTGGTAACTTAAAAGAAACAATGAAAGAATCTGCTCAAGTTGCCCTAGCTTTTGTAAAAGCTAATGCAAAGAAGTTTGGTATTAAGGATATCGACTTTGCTAAGACAGATATTCATATCCACGTTCCAACTGGTGGTGTTCCAAAAGATGGACCATCTGCTGGTGTAACATTAACAACTGCTATCATTTCTGCCTTAAGTAATCGTCCTGTTAAATCAACATTATCAATGACTGGTGAAATCACTTTGCGTGGTAAAGTTCTAATTATTGGTGGTGTAAAAGAAAAAACTATCTCAGCTCATCGTGGTGGAGTTAACACAGTCATCATTCCGGCAAGAGATGAACGTTTCTTGAAGGATGTTCCACCTGAAGTTAAAGACAATATCACAGTCTATTTGGTTGAACATTATGACGAAATCTACAACATTGTCTTCAATGGCAAACCATTAAAAGAAACTAAAGTGATTGTCGGCAAGAAAGTCAAAAAATAAAAGAGGAGTACCCTCTTTTTTTTATTTTGCTAAGGCTTTAACATCTCCTGCAATCATTAGTTCTTCGTTTGTTCTTACTCTAAAGATTCTTGTGTCTGAACCTGAAGCTGTAACTTCTAGATAGTCACCATATTTTTCTTTGTTCTTGTTTGCATCATATTTTAGGTTCATTAATTTAACACGATCACAAACACCTTCAAGTAATAATGGATCATTTTCTCCACAACCTGCAGTAAAGACAATTGCATCTACTTTTCCTAATTCATTTGCATATTGAATTACATAGTTAGCAATTCTTTGTAATTGAATTTCTCTTGCTAACTTAGCATTTGCATCACCTGCATTTGCTTTAGCAATAACATCTCTTGAGTCGCTTGAGCCAGCAATACCAAGCATTCCTGCTTTCTTGTTTAATTCAGCATTAACTTGTTCACCAGTTAATCCTTGAGTTAATAGATATGTACATACTGAAGCATCAATATCTCCACATCTTGTTCCCATGATTAAACCTTGAAGTGGACTTAAACCCATAGTTGTATCATATGATTTACCATCTTTAATAGCACAGATAGATGCACCATTACCAATGTGGCAAACAATTAAATTAGGATTCTTCTTGCCTAATACTTCTTCCATCTTCTTAGCTATATATCTATAGCTTGTACCATGAAATCCATATTTCTTAATTTCATATTTCTTTGTAGTTTCTCTGTCTAAACAATAGTCAGAGTTAACTGCAGGGATAGTTGAGTGGTAAGATGTATCAAATACACCAACGTTATATGCATTTGGAACTAGTTTCTTAAATACTTTAATAACTGTTGTTTCACATGGATTGTGTAATGGAGCAATCTTTCCATATTCAATTGCTTTGTCTAAAATCTTTTCATCATCAACAATAGTTGATTCTTTGAAGAATTGTCCACCCATGGCAATTCTATGTCCAATACCAACAACATCATTTAAATCTTCAATTACTTTTAATTCTTTTAGAGAATCTAAAGCAATTTGTACAGCTGCTGTATGATCTGGCATAGCAGCATCTTTTTCAATTGTTTTTCCTTCTGTTGTTTTAACTTTTATGTGACCATCAACAAAGATTCTTTCACATAAACCATTTGCTAGTTCTTTTAAATCATCAAAGTTATAAACTCTAAATTTAATAGAACTTGAACCAGCATTAATAACTAAAATTTTCT
>JAKSVP010000018.1 GCA_024427265.1 Mycoplasmoidaceae bacterium | reverse complement strand
CTGTAGTTCTTGCCTCTAAAGATATCAAGAGTTAATCAGTATGGTTTGATGTTTAAGAATAAAGTAATTGCAGCAGCACCATATACAACAATACCAAAGACTACATCTGCGATGTGGTTGTCAATACCCAATGATTGTAAATCTGATACTGAAGTCTTAACCATTGAGAAGAACAATGAAACAGGAACAGCAGCAAATGGATTACACATTGAAATCAATCCAACTGAGATACCATTGAATCCTTCTTGTGGGATTGCTTTAGCAGCTGCTGTTACAGGCATGTTAGGGGCAAAACCACAATATAGCATAACACCAAGGATACCAGAGATAGCCCCAGAGATTGCCATAGATGCAATTAGGTTAGCTTTTACATTGTAACCAGCAGCTAAAGCACCAGAGTTGCTTAGACCAGTTACTCTTTGTTTTCTTCCTAAAACTGTATAGTTTAGGATAACGGCAACAAAGAGAATAGCAATGACTGATAAGATAACTAATGGAACCCAGCTAAAGCCATCCATTCTTAATAATAAGTTATCGTTTGGAGCTAGAGTATTAAGATTTGATGAGTCTCTAGCAATAGGAAGCATTGACAAAGTAAGAATAGACATGAAGTAGATAATTCAGTTAAACATGATCGATGAAACTACTTCATTTATTCTTAGGTATGCCTTCAATGCCCCGACTATTCCAGCCATAAGGGCACCTACTGCCATTGAAGCAATGATAATAACAAATTGGTTAGCACCGGCTGGAATCTTAGCTAAGTGACAAATAATTGTACCAACAGTTCCACCAGCAACCATTTGGCCTGAGATTCCAATATTAAATAATCCAGCCTTGTATGCAAAGATGAATGCCAAACCACCAACAATTAAGATGCACATGTTGCTTAGCAAAGTATTTAATATTGTTTGGTTGGCAAATCCTGAGACAAAGATTGTTTTCATTACTTCACCAAATTTTCCTCAAGCGTTGCACACACTACAAGCAATTATTAAAGCAAGAAAGAAAGCGATTAATATTGATACAATTGTCGCAATAATCTTCTTTGTTGTCGATTGTCTAACATCAGAATGAACAAACTTTTGTCATTTGTTGTGTCACTTCTGACTTCTGACAGATTTGTTTGAGAAAAGAGCCATTAGTTACCTCCTTTCATAGCAGGTGCGGTTTTTGGTGTTCCACCTGTTCTCATTAAGAATTTACCGATAGTTTGTCTATCAGTATCAGTCTTAAGACCATTGTAAACAATCTTACCATGATCCATAACTACTACTCTGGAAGCAATTTTCAAGATTTCATCTAATTCATAAGATATAAGGATAACCGCTTTACCTTTTTTAGATTCTTCAAGAATATATTCATGGATAGTGTTAATGGCACCGATATCTAAACCACGAGTTGGTTGAACCAACACAATTACTGAGTGTGGTTTAGACAGTTCCCTGGCTACAACTACTTTTTGTTGGTTACCACCAGATAAAGATCTGAATCTAGCTCTACCTTTGTTTGCGCCTAAAACATTAAATTTTGTGCAAAGGTTGTTAGCGTTCATGTTGATTTCTTTCATTTTTAAGAAACCAAATCTATTGTATAGTTTGTTATCGATTTGATTACTAATCAAATTGAACGCTACAGTTTCATCTAAAATACAACCATATTTATGTCTATCCTCAGGGACATGCGATAGTCCTAAGTTAGAAATAATCTTTGGTGTTTCGTGTGTGATGTCGGCATCAAGGCCCGAAACAGTAAAGAAAATCTTTCCTTTATCTGGATGTTGAATGCCTGATAAAGCGAGAGCTAATTCTGATTGCCCATTTCCTTCAATACCGGCTATGCCAACAATTTCACCTGAATTAACAGTTAATGATAAGTCTTCAATGGCAGGCAAGTTCTTATCATTTTGTTTGTGCATACTAATATGTTCAATTCTAATAATTGGTGATAACTTGTTTTCAAAATTTAACAAGTTAGGGTTTTCAATCATTTTACGTCCAACTATTAGTTCTACTAATTTAGCTGTATCAACTTCAGATCTTGGATAAGTTCCAACTGTCACACCTTTTCTTAAAACGGTAATTGTATCTGCAACATCTAGCACTTCGTTTAGTTTGTGAGAAATTAGAATAATTGTCTTTCCTTGTTTTTTTAAAGTTCTTAGCATATCAAGGAAACCCTTAATTTCATCATCAGATAAAACGGCAGTCGGTTCGTCGAAGATTAATATTTCAGCACCACGATAAAGTAGTTTTATAATTTCTACTTTTTGTTGAGTACCTACGGTAGCTTCTGAGGTTTTTTGATGTAAATCAATCTTAAAACCATATTCATTACAAATCTTATTTATCTTTTCGATTGCAGGAGCATAATCTAATAAACCGCGTTTTGTAGTTTCTGCACCAAGCGTGATGTTTTGCAATAAGTTAAATGCCATTACTAGTTTAAAGTGTTGGTGAACCATTCCTAACCCTGCATTGTTTGCTTGCATAGCATTTTTAAAGTCCACCTTTTTACCAGCTACATAAACTGTACCTGAATCTTGTTTATACAAGCCAAACAAAATTGACATTAATGTTGACTTACCAGCTCCGTTTTCACCACATAGAGCATGGATTTCATTTCATTTAACATTAATGTTAACGTTTGAGTTCGCAATAATTTTACCACCTAAGAACGTCTTTGTCACATTCTTCATTTCAATGGCAAATTTGCTTCTTTTCTTTTGCTTATCTGCCTTAGTTGGAACAGATTTGCGTTTTTTAAATAAATCAGTAAATCTCATACCTGTTCCTTTCTAGCTCATCATATACATGTTGTAATCTAATCAATCAAGGATAGTCATCGATGTATTAGCATCATCCATTATTTTGAAGCCACCTTTTCCATCAGGAATAAGTGACATATCTTTAGAGAAAGACAATTGAGTTGAATCTAACAACTTTCCTAAAATACCCATAGTATGGTTATAGTTTTTATAGTAAATTGTTTGTTCACCTTTTTTATGTTCGCCTTCATCCTTTGTGTATTTTTTGTTATATGTTAAAAACGAACTTAAAGTAGGTGCATTATCGAGATATTCTTTGTCTATTTCTCTTTTAATTTGTTGTGGTAATTCTTCAAAATATCAATTTGCTGCTTGTCTTCATGTTTCTGATAAACTTGCTTGAGGTTCAAGACCAATGATATTAAATGCAAGATGGCTTAATGCTTGTATCATTGGAATGAATCCATCTCAAGAAATAGAAATTAAACCATTTAAAATATTAGAACATGTTTGGAAACCAGTTGTGCCAACTGATTTATATGGACTAGGCGCTATTTGGAACCACTCTTGCAAACCTTTTGCTCCAAGCTTGTTAGAAATAGTTCTTTTTTCACTAGTATTAACAAGCGCTGATGTGAACCGTAGTTTTCCGGTTTTAATTGCATATCAGCCTTCAAAGGCACCATCATCAATAGTTATATCTTCATCATTTACAAGAGATTTGAATTCAAGATAATTTATTCCTGGAACGCCTACACCCATTTTAAATGAATTCTTTTTAAAAGTTAAATTGCTAGCATCAAATCTAATACTTTCAACACTGTTTAGTTTTCCATCAAAACATCCTTCATCAAAAACAATACTACCATAGTATATTGGTTCAGTTTGTGCAACATCAGTTGGAATCCATTCATTAGGAATTATTAATTTTGTAACATTGTCTAATGAAGCTGTGGATTTCAATTTTGTAATAGTTACTTTTTTTGCCTCAGTTGATGAATCGGTTGTATATTCAACATCATCCTTATTTAAAATATGAGCATCACTTCAATCCTCAGTATAAGTGTGTTCTCACGGTTCGGCACTGACATCTCAGTTTTTTCCTTCGGCACAAAGCCTTGTAATTTTGTTTGAAACCGATCTAATGTCTTTAACACCTGAGAATTTAATGATAGCATTGGCTTCTTCGGAGAAACTGCCATCATCTAAAACGGATCTGTCAACATATGGGTCACTTTCTATTCTTTGACCTTTAGTAGATTCGCTGCATCCTTTGTGATATCTCTGATAGTCACCATCTTCCATTGCAGAGTCGACGCCAATAACAAATGCCTTAGAGTTTTGGTTTTGAATTTCTTGTGCAGCATCAAGTGATTGAGGTCCGGCCACCGCAATGATAGCAGATGCTCCTCTATTTAGATATTGTTTTGTTATACCAATAGCGTCACCAGCTGAAAATGTTCCAGTAAAGTGAGTATCAAAATCACCTAATTTAATCATTTTAATAGAGAACTCGTCATACATATTTTGTTCGTATAAATCACGATACTTAGTCTGTTTTTCGATTGGTGTTTGCAATGTTGGATCGTTCTTAATTTGTTCGATTTCTTCTTTGTATTTACTAAATTTCAATAATTGCATGAAAGTATCATAACGAACTTTATCATAATCATGTTCTCAATGTTCAGGAACACCAGCAAAATAATAATATGGTCCACCAGATCCTCTAATTCGTCCTTCAATAGCGCTCAACAAAATTTTATTGTTGAAGAACTCAACACCTCTTTGGAAACCACCAATATAAATTGTAACTGTCGGGATAGCAACACCACCAAAGGCAGCAACAGATAAATCTTCATGATTTTTGTGATAAACTTCTAAATTGTTGTAAAGGTATTGGCAAGCAGCTAGAGCGGCTAAGAAACCTGGTTGATCAGCTCTAAATTGAACTGAGGCAACGTTTTGGTTACTATTAACATTTGAATCCAACAACACAAATGCTGTACTATTAGCAATTTTATTAATTTCTGGATCAGCATTAGAAGCTAGTGGTTCTGCTGTTTTATCGTCCTTATCTTTATGAATCATCATTGCATTTAATGGTGTAGCATGGTTAAAACCAGCTAAACCAAGAACATCATAACCTTTCATGGCAGAAACATATGTATTAATGAAGTCAGTTGTGTTATCTTGTGATGGTTTAAATGCCTTAGCAATTAATTGCTTTTTAGGGTCACTTCCTGTTTCTGGATCACAATGGTCACATTTTTCATTGTGAATAAAATCAACCAAACCTTGGTATAACGATTGATTAAAAGATCTATCCATAGTTGTGTGAGTAGCACCATCAATTACAATACAACCATAGTCGTATCTTTGTTGATAAGCATCATATGTTGGATCACCTTCAGGCTTATCAATTTGTAAATTACGGCCTAGGTTTGGGTCGTCATAAAGAGGTTTTGCATTGTCACCGTGTAAAGAATGCCATCATTTAAGCCCTTCACCATCTTTAATGGATTGGTATCTAGGCAACGGAACACTTGGGATGGTTTTACCATCAGGTGTTTTGCCACCATTCATATTCCAAGCAGAAAAAATATTTTCTGAAGTATAGTTATGAGCATTGTAAGCTGCCAATCTTTCTTCAGCACCTTCTAACTTCATATATCTAATTTTGAACATACCCGCAGAAACACCAAAAATTACACCTGCAGATGCTCCGATTAGGCATGTGCTTGTAATGATATCTTTAACTAGAGGTTTTGCAAATAATGATCTGATTTTCATGGTTTAGTGTTTCCTTTCTTTAATTTTGTTAATAATTTCATTGCCATCTATTGGTCCGTCCCTGACGACAGTCATAGAATCTAAGTTAATAATTGTTGATGGTTGTTGACAAAATGGTTCATATGGCGCATTGTCAACGATCACTATCCGATCTAAGAATTGTTTAAATTCAATAAACGCTTGTTGGGAAAACGCAATTGGTTGCTTTCCGGATATATTGGCGGATGATTGATATAGAGGACCTGTTAGTTTAACTAAATCCATGATGTATGAGCAATCTGGAATACGATAACTTAAGTCTTTTCAGACAATAGTTAATGCTCCAGGCATATACTCTTTAATCACATCTTCTAAAAAAGAAGGCAGACCAATCTCCTCTACAGATGCGACAAATCTTGATACCTTCTTTTCTAGTGCTCTATGTTTGATAGTATATATTTGAGCTTCATTAAGACTCACAATTGCTCATACGGTGTCTGTTGGTAAAACTGCAGCCTTACCAGACTTTAAAGCTAAAGCAATTTCATTGATTTGAGTCTTTGAAAATATTTGCATACTTTAATGAATATATATTCATTATAGACCAAATCCTTCATTTGACATAAAAATATAAATATTTTTATATTACATAAAATATTTAACTATAATTATGATATTATTTATAAAAAAAATAATATATAAAGAGGACAAAATATGCTAAACAAAGTTATACTTGAAGGAACTGTAACAAGAAGTTCTTGAGGAAAAAATAAAGAAGAAGGTGGATACTTCTTAAATATTAAGCAAGAAAGAGTATTTAACAAATTTAAATCTGTTAATTCTTTCTCTGCTTATGCTAACAGACCGCTTGCTGCTCAACTTGCAAAAATAATTGAAGCTAACCCTGGATGCAGAGTTATTGTTGAAGGCAAACTAAGAACATATTATTCTAAGAAAGACAATTTATTCCACACGACAATATTAATTGAAAAACTTGTAAACTGAACACCAGCCGAAAAAGAAATTGCAGCTTAATCAATTAATAGGAGCCTAAAATGAAATTAAATAAAAAGATGGCATATGCAGTCGCATATGTTCTATATAAAAAACATAAAGCCAAAATTGCAGATGTGGGTGAACTAGAAAACCATTACTATGTTGACTATGACTGCAAAGATCCAATTTCTCTAAGTGATTTTAAGAAACTAGAGAATGAAATTTGTGAATTTATCTACAATAGAGGAACTAAAGTAGAAACTAAACGTAAAAATGTAGAACAAGTTCGTGCTTGTCCTTGCATGAAGAAAAACAAATATTTAGCATATCACGTTGTTCATCATGACATGAAAACTATCAAGATGATCAAGATTAATGACGAATTCCCATTTATTAATAAACTTGAATCTGATAATTTAGCTTTTAATGAAATCAAATCATTTAAATTGGAAAACGTTGCAGGTCAATACTGACTTGGAAGCGCTAAGAATAAGCAATTACAAAGATTAACTGGTTATGCTTATTCTTCTAAAGAAGAACTAAAAGCTTATGAAGCAGAAGCACAAGATCGTAAAGAAAGAGATCACCGTAAACTAGGACAAGATCTTGAATTATTTACATTTAATGATCTTGCTGGACAAGGTGCACCTATTTGATTACCAAACGGTGCTGCTGTAATGTATGAAATCGATAATGAAGTTAGAAGAATCTTGCTTCAATCTGGTTTCCACTTTGTTTCTACACCTATTTTAGGTAGTGATGAACTATACAAAACATCAGGTCACTGATTCCACTATCGTGAAAACATGTTTAATCCATTAACAATTGATGACCAAGTAATGGTTTTAAGACCAATGACTTGCCCTCACCACATGTTAGTTTATAAAAATAGACCAAGAAGTTATCGTGAACTTCCATTTAGAATTGCCGAAAAAGCAATCCTTCATAGATATGAAGCTTCTGGTGGATTAATTGGTCTTGAACGTGTGAGACAAATGCAATTAATCGATACTCACGTAATGATTAGACCTGATCAAATTGAATCAGAAATCAGACATTATTACGATGTAGTAATGAAAACTCTTAAATCTTTTGATATTAAGATTCACAGAGTTGATTTATCATTACACGATCCAAAAGATAAAGCAAAATATTTCAATAATCCTAAGATGTGAGCTAAAGCTGAAAAAGAACTTGCAGCTGTAATGGACAGAATGGGTATGAAATATGAAAAGAAAGTAGGAGAAGCTGCTTTCTATGGTCCTAAGATTGACTTCCAAATGAAGACAGCTTTAGGCCACATTATCACAATGTCTACTATCCAACTAGACTTCTTGCTTCCAGCAAGATTCGATCTTCAATATATTGATAAAGATGGAAAAACTCAACGTCCAATTCTAATTCATGGTGGAATTATTGGAACTCTAGAAAGATTCATGTCAATCTTACTAGAAAGCAACAAGGGTGTATTCCCTCTATGATTAGCACCTGTTCAAGTACAACTTATTCCAGTTGCTGCTGTTCATGAAAAATTCTGCGATGAATTTGCTCAACGTTTAATGAACCATGGTGTCAGAGTAGAAGTTGATCACACTGATGAAAGATTAGGTAAGAAGATTAGAAACGGACAAATCCGTAAGATTCCTTACCAAATCGTTTTTGGTGATGACGAAATTAAATCACAAACTATTTCTTACCGTGAATACGGCAAAAAAGATGTAACTAATGTACCAATGGCTAAATTTGGTGACATTTTAGTTAAACGTATTGCTGAACATAAATAATATGGATGCAACCACTTATAAGAAAATTGTAGTGTTTGATGTCAACCTTGACTGAAACTGCTATAAGAAAGAAGATAGAAGATACAAGGACTTGCCCCTTGTTTATACTTTAATTGAACAAGCAAGTAAATATCAAACTGTCATTATTCAAACAAGTGGTTGCTTGCCTGATGCAATTGATTTTTTACATGCACATCATATTGAAAAAGGATATTTAATTGCTTCTGGTGGAGCAATTATCTTTGATATTGCTGCTAACAAAGTCATTGAGCAACATAATTTAGAAGCTGATGATATTCAAACAATTATTCATCATGGAATTATGCACAATGTTAACATCTCAATTTACACACCAGATCGTAAATTCATATATGTATCTAATGAAGTGTGTTACAATAGCAACAAAGGTTTGTGCTACAGTCCACATGAAGTTATCCAAACATATGATATGTTAAAACAAACAATTGCAAGAACTGACATTGTTGATATTGCATATTATCATTTATTAGGTTCTGTTAACAACCCAAAACAAAATGTTTTGTTATACAACTGAGATAAATATTGAGAAGGCGAAATTTGCAATTTAAATATTAAAGTAAACAGAACATCAAGTTATGTTCACTTCTCTAATAAAGAAGCGACAAAACTTAAAGCCGTTGAAAAGATTATGGGTTTAACTGGTGTTGACCACTTATCGGATATTTTATACATTGCTGCAAGTTGTGTCAACAACGAATGCTATGTAACATTTAGAAACTCACTTATTACTTCAAATGCTGACTTCTTAAATGAAATAGGCAATCGCAAACAACACAAGTATTTAGCTGAGAATGCTAAAGCATTAGATCCAGAATTTGGTTTAAAATCTAATACTTTTTGAAAATAAATATCAATTTTAATATAAAATAAATATACTTTATATACAAGAATAGGTTTATTATGAAAGCAAAAACACATCCTGTTAGTAAATTAACAACATTCAAATGCGCTACTTGTGGTGCAGAATACAAAATTATGTCAACTTGTAAAGCTGACGTAGTTTCTATTGACGTATGTGCTAATTGTCACCCAGTATTTGTAGGAAAATCTGTTGAAACTAATGTTAAAGGTAGAGCTGAAAAACTTGCTAGCAAGTTTGAAAAGAAGAACTACCAACCTAAAGTTAAAAAGGTTAGAGCAAAGAAAACAAATAAAACTGTTATTTCAAATTTAGACGATTTATCTAAATAACGTTACATATAGAAAAAGACCACTTTTTGTGTGTCTTTTTTTATTTTGTTTTTAGGAGGATATTATGGAATACAACAAGAAATTATATGAAACAGTAGAAGGTATAGCAAAGAACTTTAAAGAACTATCTAATAAGGTAGAAACAGATACTTCTTTGCCTTTTTCTGAAGTTAAGAAAATTAATATCCAACTAAAGAAACACGAACCAGTTGCTGCTAAGTTCTTAGAACTTAAGAAACTTGTAGAAGATGCGAAACAAGCAGAAGATATCTTAAATGATTCAAGCATTAAAGATCCTGAATTCATCTCTATGGCTAAGGCTGATCTAGAAAGAATTAGAAACATAATTCCTAGTCTGGAACAAGAAATCAAAACACTATTATTGCCTGTTGACCCAAATAATGATAAAAACGTTATTGTGGAAATGAGACCAGCTGCTGGTGGGGATGAATCAGCATTATTTGTATCTGATTTATTTGACACATATAAAAGATACTTTGATAACCAAAAATGAAAATGTAACATCATGGATGTTAGTCCACAAGGCAACGGTTATTCATATTTATCGTTTACAGTAAAAGGCAAAGATGTTTACTCTAAGATGAAATTTGAATCAGGTGTACACCGTGTGCAACGTGTTCCTGCTACTGAATCAAAAGGTAGAGTGCACACATCTACCATTACTGTAGCTGTATTACCAGAATTAGATGACATAGAAATTAAGATTAATCCTGCTGATTTAAGAATTGATGTTTATCGAGCATCAGGTGCTGGTGGTCAACACGTTAATAGAACAGAATCAGCTGTTAGATTAACTCATATGCCTACGGGCATAGTTGTAGCTTGTCAATCTGAAAGAAGTCAAATTGAAAACAGAGCTAAAGCTATGAACATGCTTAAATCTAAGCTTTGACAAAAAGCTGAAGATGATCGTAAAGCTCAAGAAGATTCTACTAGACGTAGTCAAGTAGGAACAGGTGAAAGAGCTGAAAAGATTAGAACTTATAACTATCCTCAAAATAGAATTACTGATCACCGTATTGGTTTAACATTAAACAAACTTGACTTCATTATGCAAGGTGGAACTCTAGAAGAAATCCATGACCATTTAATTGCTGACGAACAAGCAAGATTAATGGAAAAACTAAAAATCTAATATGACTTTTAACCAATTGTTTAGCGCTTTTAGGTCAAAATATGATAACTCACATGATGTTATCTTTTTTGATTTAATTGCTTATTGTTCTAAAACAATTAAGACAAAAGAAGACTTTATTTCTAAAAGAAATAATGAAATAAATTTTAGTATTAAAAAGTTCTGAAAATATTGTGATGATTATTTTAAAAAAGAAAAACCATTAGCACACATAACTGGTCACACTACGTTTTGTGGATTAAACTTTATCATTGACAAAAAAGTGTTAGCGCCTAGAGAAATCACTGAACAAATGACTCTAGATTTTATTGCTAAGCATAAGAACGTTAAAGGCAAATTATTTGATCTATGTTGTGGCAGTGGATGTATTGGTATTTCCATTAAAAAACATTTACCACAATTAGATGTCACTTGCATTGATAAATATTGGAAACCAATATTAAATACTCATGAAAATGCAAAAAAGCTTAAAACGCCACTAACTATTGATTGCAAAGATGTATTTGAGTATTTAAATCATAAATCATCTGTTGATTACATTATTTCCAATCCACCATACATCAATCAAGTTAACTTTAGCAATACAAAAATGTATAAATGAGAAGATAAAAAAGCATTAATTGCTAAAGAAAATGGAATGTATTTCTACAAAAGATACTTTGCTTGATTAGATAAGCATACATTTAAAGAAGCTTGATTTGAAATTGGTTACGATCTTGTTGAAGCTTTAAAGCAAGAAATAAGACAATATCCAAGTTTGAAAATGACATTTGGCCATGATAACCAATATATCGTAATTAAAAGAAAGCTATAGCTTTCTTTTTTATATAATTATTAGGTTATGAATAAAAAGAAACAAGTGACTAAGAAAGAAGTCAAAAAGAAAAAAATAACCTTCTTCTCTGCCATTTTATTAGTTATTGGTTCCTCAATTGGAGCTGGTATCTTCTTAAAAAACGGAGAAGTATTAGGCAATGTAGGGCAAAGTGTAGTTCTTGCTCTAGTTTCATGAGTTCTTTCAATTTTCGGAGTTATTTGTATGGGTGTTTCCCTAGCAGAAATTGCTAGTGCCACAACCGACAGTAACTTAGGAATTATCTCATGAGTTAAGAACTTCTGTCATAAATATTTGTACAAAATTTCCAAATACTTTATGGCGTTCTTATATTTACCACTTAACTTCTTCTTGATGCCATATTATGTTGTCATCCAGTTCCAAGACGCATTTGGTTGACAAACGCAATGATGAGTTTCTGCATTAATAGCATTTGCTATTTCTGCTTGATTCTTCATTGCATCTGGTTTATCAAGTAAATTAGGTGATATACAAAATAAAGTCGTTACATACGTTAAGTTTATTCCATTAGCATTCTGCATTATTGCAGGTATTGTAATTGCTTGTATGGGATTGGGTGGAGAACACTCAATTGCTCCAGTTGCACCAGAGGTGGGGTCTCACGTTCGGCTTGCGCAAATGTTTGCACCGTTGGGTGTTATAGGGTCCATTCCTGCTATCATCTTTAGTTATGATGGTTTCTATTCAGCTGCTGGTATTCAATCAGAAATGGAAGAACCAAAGAAAACTCCATTAGCATTAGTTGTTGGATTGTTAATCGTATCTGCAATTAACTTGTTAATTGCTGTTGCATTACTATTTGGATCAGAAAATGGAAAAGTAAACCATTTAGGTTGATTCTTTGATAATGCTCACTGAGTAATTGGTGTAATGGAAATGCTAATTGCTATTGGTGTATTAGGAATTATTAATGGTTTTGCTATATACAACCCATTGTATTATCAAGATTTAATCAAAGGTGGAGAACTACCATTTAGTGATAAATTAAAAGGCAAAATTGCTACTCAAAAACATAATTGAGTCGGATTAATTTATGCTGGAGTTATCACTTTAGTGTTCTTCATAATCTTTACACTTATTGGTGCTTTAGCATATGTTGACACTATTGGCTATGGAACAACAGACATGGTTCCATTCCTAGGTGGAACAGCCAAAGTTGGATATGATGTTCTAGCAAATGGTCCATGTAATAGTCTATATTCATTCTGTGACTTAATGGCTAACTGAACATCAATCTTTGCATTCTTGTGTGTTGTCTTTGCTACTATTGGTGCAATGATTAACAGAAGAACAAACAAAGTTCAAGTAAGAAAGGTTAAAGGCTTCTGGTTCTGTTCAATTGTATCTACAATTGTAATTGGTATTGCAGTACTATTCATTGTAGCTGCATCAATTACTGACATTGTTATTGTTTCAGGATGAGCAAAAGATATTGGAAGCACAACAGTTCCAGGATATGAAATTTACACTCAAAATGATTGATTCAAAGATATTCTTGGGGCTTCAATGACTCTAATCATGCTAGTAATCTTTGTGCTAGTTTGTTGCATTCCAAGTTCAGTTGAAATGCATAAAGAAAAGAAACTTAAATTAGCTAGAGCTTAAATATTAATATTTAAAAAGAGTGACTTGTCACTCTTTTTATTTTTATAATATAAGTATGAATGTAACAGCTTTATTGACGGCGTTAGTAATTGTTTTCATCTGTTTATTTGCAGCAGGTTTAACTGTGTATGCTGTCTTTTTTGCTATTCACAAGAAATACTTTAGAAGAGAAGTTAATCTAGTTAAAAAATACAATTCACTAATTAATGGGCTTAACGGAATTAATATTTTTAAGATTCAAGTTCTAGCAAGCAATGATATTGGTGATAAGTTAGATCTTAAAAAATATATTCGTATTTACAAACAACTAAAAGAAAACTCAGTAGTTATCAAAGCTAACATCATGGTTGCTGAAGGTGAATTGAATGCATTCAACCTAGAAGTTGCAAAGAAATATATTGGTTCAATCACAAATGATTTAGATAAAGCATTAACTGATCTTAACCAATTGCAAGATGCTTATACAAATTACACTTCATACGGTCATGCAATTGAAACTGCATTCCAAAACTATCTTGAAATTTATGAAGCATTAGCAAGCTTCTATGAAAAGAAATTAGAATATTATTCTAGCTTCCACAAAGTCAATGCGTTGTTCTCATCAATTAGAAAAACATTTGAGTCTGTTCCAAAACTAGCTATTGACTTTGACTACAAGAAAACGGTTGATACAATTGTTGATTTAGGAAGAAAGCTAGGAACATTAGCAAGTGCTATTATGCTTGTGTTCAAATTCCAAGTTGTTGATACTTATTTAAAAACAACTAGAGACTACAACGAAAAGATTGTAGCAAAGCACTATGATGAAATAGCTACATCAGACTTGCAAGCATTGCAAAACCTTTTAACGCTATTTAGTCATGCATATACACGTTTCAACCAACATTACAAGAATCTCGAACTTGGACAAGCCAAATCATTTGCTATTCAAGCAATCAATGCTCTAAACCAAATCAATCACTTTACATACATTCACCTTAACACTCCATCTCTAATTGATGTTAGTATTAATGAAATCAAAGATCAAACTGACAGAATCTTGTTAAATAGAGATGATATTGTTAATAGCATGCATGAGCTAAAACAATACTTTGTATTGGAACCAAAGATTATTGATAGCTTTGACACAATCGAAAAGAATGTTGATTACATTTCAAGATTAAACAATGCTGCTAACCATGTAAACTATAAAACACATACTGAAAAAATTAAAGCTGTTAAAGACTTAGATGGTATAGCAGAAAGAATAGTTGAACGTAAACTAGAAATTGTTAAAGCTATTGATCAAATTGATGACATGCTATTAAAAGTAGTTAAGACAGTAACAGACTTAAATGACTTGTATATTTACTTCTGACAACTATTAACTATAGTTAAACAAGCTGCACCAAATGATAAAGAATCAGCTAGTATTCAAATGTTAATTAAGAATAGTTTGAGTCAAATTGAAGAATACTCTAAGCAAATAGTAACTAATGATAATCCTGACTTTGATAATATTGCATACCAAGTTAGTTCAATTGTTGAACAAAGCCAACAAATCTATAAGAGGATGACAACTACTCTAGTATTAAAGACATATGCAACTAAACTCTTTGTCTATGTAAATAGATATAAGAAGAATAAATCTTTAACAAGTAAGTTCGATATGGCTAACAAGTTATTTAAGTCTAAAGAATATGGCCAATGTATAGATCAATTGTTAGAAATATCTAAAGAAGCTAAAAAGAACAAAAAGTAGGGGTAACCTACTTTTTTTAAATCAATATATAAAATATAGTATTTTATGGTATTATTATAAATACGTATGATACACACGAGTAAGTTGTATCCAAAAATATAGTAAAAATAAGGAGAAAAGATGCCTACTATACAACAATTAATACGTCACAAACGTAAAAACAAAAAATCTAAATCAAAATCTCCTGCGCTATTAAGTACTTATAACTCTTTCGAAAGAAGACAAAAGTACTCACCTAGCCCACTTAAAAGGGGAGTTTGTACCAGAGTTGGTACTATGACACCAAAGAAACCTAACTCTGCGTTAAGAAAATATGCTAAGGTTAAACTAACAAACCGTGAAGAAGTTTTAGCATATATTCCAGGTGAAGGTCACAACCTTCAAGAACACTCTGTAGTTCTTATTCGTGGAGGCCGTGTAAAAGACCTTCCAGGTGTGAGATACCACATTGTTAGAGGAACTCTAGATACACAAGGTGTAGCTAAGAGAAACCAACAAAGATCAG
>JAKSVP010000017.1 GCA_024427265.1 Mycoplasmoidaceae bacterium | reverse complement strand
TATACTGGTTCTGGCTCTGGTGGTTCTGGTGTGTCTGGATCACCACACCCAACCATACCAATAGCTGGTGCTAATGCTGTTAATGTTATTGGTAATAAAACAAATTTTCTTTTCATATATATATATATTATAAAAAATAAAAAAGAGGACTTAACCTCCGTTTTATTTAATTAACCAGTTCAATGTGCATATCAATTTAACTTTGTTTGATTAGCTTTAATATAAACAGCATAACTTTTATTCTTTATAGGTACAAAAGAAATATCTCAACAACCACTACTTTCAGATATTTCATATTCTTTAATTTCTGAATTGACAACCTCAACTTTAATTACTTCAACATCAATCTTTTCTGTTGACCCATTAAATGGTTCTAATTCCAAACCCATATCACCCACTTCACTAGCATCACCAAAAAAAGCATCATCTCAAATTTTGTAATAATGATTTTCATAAATATCAAATGGATCACTTGCTCAATGGTCAACAACTAGTTTAATATCCTCATATTCAGATTCTGGTTTATCTGGATCACCACAGCCAACCAAACTAATTGCTGGTGCTAATGCTGTTAATGTTATTGGTAATAAAATAAATTTTCTTTTCATATGTGTATTATAAATCAATAAAAAAAGAGGGATTAACCTCTTTTATTTTGTTTGTGGTGCTTTGAAAAATTCTATTCCAAACTCACCCTCAACTGTATATCCAGAATTTATACCAAGATGAAAATCTACAACAATAATGTCATTTTCTTTTATTTCATGAAAAAACACTGGGCTAGATTTTGTGAAATAATAGTAATAGTTTGTTTCACCCTCAATATAGCTTTCTTTTTCAAATAATTCAAGATCACCAACATAAAAATGATCAATTTTAACATTTACACGCTTTTTTTTCGTTGGCTCAATAGCAGAAAGCTGACCAGCAACAAACCCCATTTTATCAATACCCAATTTATTTGTGTCAATCACAGCATGGTAATTTGATTCTTTATTAACATTAACATATGAAAAAATATAAAATTTTTCAGCATCAAAAACCTTTTGCCATTGATCCAAAACAACTTTTGAATCACCACACGCAACCAAACTAATTGCTGGTGTTAGTGTTGTTAATGTTATTGGTAATAAAATAAATTTTCTTTTCATATTCTAATATTATAGAAAAATAAAAAAAGACTAAATAGTCTTTATTTTTTTAGTATTTCACCAGTGATAGAATCGAAGTGAAGTTTTGCAAATTCTGCAAGCTTTGCTTTTTTAATTATTTGTTTACCTGCAGAAATAATCTTTGATTTCTCTACTGAACCTAAAGGAAGTTTAACTCCAGCTTTAGCTGATAGCTTATTCATATATGTCAAGAAAGCGTCTCTTGCAATAACTGAAGCACAAGCCACAGACAAATATTTGCTTTCAGCTTTCATTTCAATTACATTAATGTAAACAGGTTTAATATTAGCTTTTTTCAAATAATCATAGTAATGTTGTCTTGCGACAAATTGGTCTAGGATAACTTGATAATGTTTGTCTTTTAACTTATTAGTTAATTTAGTTAAAGCATCGTTATGACAAATAGCTTTAACAATGTTACTGTTATCAAACTTATCAATTATCTTGTTGTAAACAACAGGTTGACAAACACAGATTTCAGCTTTAACAATTTTCTTCAATTGTTTAGCCATTGCTTTAATTTGTTTGTCATTAATCTTCTTTGAATCATTAACTTTTAATGCTTTGACAGAGTCAACACATTCATTTGGAACATAACAAGCACAAGTTACTACTGGTCCAAAATAATCGCCAGTACCAACTTCATCCATACCAATAGATCCATCTAGATCTTTTGTGTTTACCTTCTTTGAAGGTGTAGCAGCTTTCTTACCAAAGTTTAAAATAGCAGATTCTTCACCTTGTAATAACAAAGTTCCATTTTTAAACACACTGATAGCTAAATCTTTAGTTTTATAAAAAGCTAAAAGATTTTCATTCTTTAAATTAGTTTGTTTGAATGATTTATACAAAGTATCAATTCTCTTAAATTCTGTTTTTGTAATTTTACTTGTTAAGCTTTTCATAGTGTTTTACTGCTTGATTATATTTTTTATCAATTAATTCTTTCAAAATTTTAGTCACTTCAGTGTTTGGAATTTCTTTACTTAATGTTCCATTAAGATATAGGAAGCTTGTGGTTTTGTCTTTGACACATACTGCAATGTCACAACCTTGAGCTTCACCTGGTCCGTTGACAATGCATCCCATGATTCCGACTTTGATAGCTAAATGTTTATCTTCTAGATATTGGTCAATTTCCCTAACTCATTTCTTAGTATCGTATTGGTTTCTTCCACATAGTGGACATGCTACGATGTTGTAGTAAGGAATGTTGAAACCCATATTATTTAATAAAGTCTTGGCAATCTTGATTTCATTCTTTCTGTCACCATTAACAGAAATTCTAATGGTGTTGCCAATGCCTTTATTTAATAAAGGAATAAGAGCAATACATGATTTAACAATACCTGCATGGTCTGGTCCAGATTCTGTTACACCTAAGTGAACTGGATATTTACAATGTTTTGCTAATTCAATATTAGCAAAGTACGTAGTACTTGGATCAGAATCTTTAATACTTACAATAAGATTGTAGAAACCATTCTTTTCAAAGAATTTAATTCAAGAGTAAGCACAGTTTACTAATTGAACAACTCTTGATCCATTTGGATCAATTTTTAAGCTACCACCGTTTATTCCAATTCTGATAGCTGTTCCTTTTGCTTTAGTAGCATTAATAATTTCAAGTACTTGTTCTTTAGATCCAATGTTGCCTGGGTTGATTCTAATCTTAGCAACATTAGCAGCAATTGCTTTTAAAGCAAATTGATAATTAAAGTGAATATCAGCAATGATAGGTGTTTTAGTCTTTTTAACAATTTCAGCTAAAGCTGAAGCATCGGCTTCATCTAATACAGCAACTCTAACTAATTGTGCTCCGTAGCTATTTAATTGCTTAATTTGTTCAATTGTTTTTTCTACATCACTTGTTTTAGTGGTAGTCATTGTTTGGATAACAATTTCATTGTATCCACCAATGTTTAGGTTACCTACTTTTACTACTTTTGTTGTTGTACGATTTCTACACTTACTCATTGTTAAAGTTTTTTTATTATATATAAAAAGAAAAAAATCGTCTATAAAACGATTTTTATCATTAATGGGGCGTTTAGTGGGACTTGAACCCACGAGTGCCTGAGTCACAGTCAGGTGTGTTAGCCAACTTCACCATAAACGCCATAACTTGTCTAATAATTATATATACTTTTGACTAAATATAAGTATAATAAATTAAACACGTTAGACCCAAGACATGATTGCTTTATCTGTCGAAGTGATAACAATAAAAAGTGTTGAAAATTAAATTAAAGGAGACATATTAAGAATATGGCTGTTTCAAAAGAAACAAAGAAAAATTTAGTTAAGGAATACGGTAAGAATCCAAAAGATACTGGAAATACTGAAGTACAAATTGCGATCCTTACTGCAGAAATTAATTCTTTAACTGAACATTTGAAAGGTAATCAAAAAGACTTTGCTAGCAAAAGAACTTTGTATGCAAAGAACTCTAAAAGACGTGGTTTATTAAACTACCTTAAGAGAACTGACCTTGAAAAATATCGTGAATTAGTTAAGAAACTTAACTTAAGAGCTGCTAACTAATTATGGAAAAGAACAAGTTTAAAGATAAACTAACTGTCAAGAATATTAGCAAGACATTTGGTGCAATAATCTTTGTACTTGTTTTTGTTTTTACTTTCTTAGTTACAAGTAACGAACTAAGACAACATTGAGTAATACTGCTTGCAGTATTTGGTAGTTTGGTTTTAGCATCTGGCATCGTTTGATTAGTAATGGCTTTAGTAGTAAAACACAAAAAAGACAAGGCTGACACTAACAAACAAACTATTAAAAAAGCTCTAGATAAACTAGAGGAAGAAGCTAAAAAAGAAAAAAATAAATAATGAATCCAATTATTGATTTCTTTAATTCTTCATTTCCAATAACGATTTCTCTATATTGCGTCTTATTGGTATCAGTTGTAGTTATTACAACTCTTTTATCCAAACTATGTGTTATTCTAAAAGAAAAAGCACATTTATCTGATGGTGTAGTTGCTGGTTTACTGCTAGGTGTAATTACTAGTTTACCAGAGTTGGTAACTTGTATTGCTTCCATTCTTGTTCATAAAACAGGAAGCTTAGGATTTGGAGATATTATTGGAAGCAATATCTTTGATATTTTCATATTAGCTGTATGTTTGTTAGCTTGTGTTTGAATGTTTAGAAAGCATAAAGCTAACCAAGTTAACACTATGACATTAGTGTTTACTGGAGTAGGAACTGTCTTTGTATTGTTGGCAATGGTTGCTTCAAACTTTATTCCTGCTTTAGTTTGACATGGTTTTAACTTCTTTAGTATTTTAATACTAGCTAGTTATGGAGCTAGTATCTTCTTTATGACAAGAGGTGCTAAGGTTAAAACAAACTCAAAAGAAGGTTTAACTGAAATTAAACAAGCAAAACAATCAAGATTGTTTAAATTGAATTTAGGATGAGTTATTACTTTAATAGCAATTGTTTCAATCATCTTGATTGCTTGTGCAGTTTTCTTAACATTCACATCTGAATCATTAATCTTCAATCATTGATCAAGAGTATTTGGAACTGAAGAAAAAGCTTCATTTGGTGGAGCATTATTATTAGGTGTGGTAACTTCTTTACCTGAAATAGTTTGTTGTATTAATCTTTGTATTCACAAAGAGTATAACATGGTTATTGATACAATTGTTGGATCAACATCATTTAACTTATCAATCCTAACAATAGCTAATATTGTTTATGCTTGTTTAACTCAACAAGCTGGAACTATGTATGATTGGAACTCATACAATCTAACACAAGTAATTGTTGGAATAGTAATGATAGTTGCAATGATTGCTTATCTTGTTGCAAATAGCAACAAATATAAAAATAAGTTAAAAGATAGACAAATTTTAGCAATTAATACATCATTATTGTCGTTAGTTGTTATTGCCTACATAGTCTTCTTAGTTTTAGGTTTTATCAATTAATTAAAAAATATATATTTTTTAATATATAGTTAATATAACGGAGTTAAAAACATGTTTGAATCCTTTTTTGCTGAAAATTATGGTGCAGCTGTAGCATGTTTTTTTACTTTTGCTATCGTCGTTGGTGTTTTAGCAACATTAGTAACTAAGTTTGCCGTAACTATCAAAGATAAAGCTGAATTACCTGATGGTGTTATCGGTGGTATTTTAATCGGTGCTATCACATCAGTTCCTGAATTTATTACGGCTATAGGTTATACCATAAATGCTGCCACTATAGGTCCAGAGTATGGTAACCCTGGTGCAGTATTTGGTGATGTTATTGGATCAAACATGTTCTGTATGTTGATTATTGGTGTTGCTTGTTTAGCAACAGTTTGAATCTTTAGACACCGTGAAGCTGACCAAATTAATACTATTACAATTATTTGCCTAATTGTAGGTTCAGTATTATGTATGTTAGCCGTATTGTTTGATAACAACGGCTTAATCTATGGAGAGAATTCTCCAACTGGAAAGATAAGCCCAGTTGTTTGACATGGATTTAACTTATTCTCAGTTTTTATCTTCCTATCATATGCAATAGCTGTGCTATTCATGTTTGTTGGTGGAAAGATTAAACCAGCTGCTGTTATTGGTAAAGGTATGAAAACTACAACAAAACTTCCTGACAAGCAAATGAAAGAAGAATCTGCTTTTATGAAATTAGATATGGCACCATTAATTTTATTGTTGATTCTTGGTATTGCTGTTTTAACATTCTCTTCATTAATGTTAGCAGGAAGCTGTAGTGGATGTATTGTTAAATGATTCCCTGGCGATGCTACCTTTGGTAGAACACTATTGCTAGGAGTAGCAACAAGTTTGCCAGAATTAATTGCCGTTGCAACTTTAGCAATTGATAATAGATATAACATGATGATTAACTCTATGGCTGGTTCATGTGCATTTAATATGACAATCTTATTTGCATGTAACGTTGCTTATGCTTGTCTATGACATGAAGGACTAGAACCAATGTTCCCAATGCCTAAAGACCAAAACAGTGTTATGGTTCAAGTGGTTATGTTCATCTTAATGTGTGTGTTCTTCTCTCTATATTTGATTTTGAACTCAAAATCAATAAAAGGTAAATTAAGAAGAAACCAAATCATTGCAACAAACGTTTCATTATTAACAATTGTTATTGGATGCTACTTAACATACATGATTTTAGGATTAGTTCAAAACACATCAGTATAAAAAAGAGGTTTAACCTCTTTTTATTTTGCTTGAAATGGTATGAAGCAGAACTGCAGTGGCGGCAGATACATTTAATGATTGCGTTTTACCTGGTGCCTCTATATATACTTTAAAGTCTGCATTCTTTATAACTAGAGGACTTATTCCTTTATTTTCATTGCCGACAATAATAACTACTTTACCACTAAATTTAACATCATCTAGTTTATGCGCTTGAGAATCTAAACAACTTGCATAAACTCAATATCCTGCATTTTTTAATTTAGCAATAGTATCAGAAAGGTTAGTTACCTTAATCATATTAAGGTTGCTAATAGCACCTTGTGATGTTTTAATAACAGCAGGAGTTATTTGACATTGTCCATCTTTCTTATAGATTAGAGCATCAACACCAAATGATTCAGCTGATCTAATGATTGCTCCAAAGTTCATTGGATCTTCAATTGAATCAAGCATAAGAATTAAAGATGTTGATTGATCTTTAACTTTAGTTAATAATCCATCCAAAGTTAAACCAATCTCACCTTCAACATAGCCAATAGCAAATTGATGGTTTTGACCTTTAGCTATTGATTCATAGAACGATTTATCATTATTAATAGAGACACTTGGTAAATAAGCTTTTACCTTGTTGTAAAAGATTTTATCTTTATTACTAATAGTAGCAGACTTTAAACTCTTATTACTAATAGCATCAAGTATTGCTTTCTTGCCAATAATTAATTGCATTATAGCAATCCTTTTTTCATTAGTTCATCTCTTAGTTTGTCAGCTTCATCAAAACGTTTTTCGTCAGAAGCTAGTTTTCAACCTTTAATTAAGCCTACCGAACTAACATGGTCAATGTTGTCATTTCTTAGGCCAAGAATTTCTAATTCTTTAGCAATAACACAACATAGTTTGTTTGAGTCAGCAAACTTCTTTTCTCTAACAAGATTGTTAAGCATAGAAATTTCTTTCATTAAAACAGTGATAGCATTAGGAATGTTTAAGTCATCATTTAATGCATCTGCAAATTCATTGCTAACTGGAGCAGGTTCTTTAAAGAAAGTATCATTTGCAATGTTGTATGTTTTAGCAACAACCACTGAATGGATAAGACTGTTAATTTCTTTAGTTGCTTGTTCAAGCAATTCTCTAGAGAAGTTAACTGGTTGTTCATATTTAGCTTTGTAGAAGAATCATCTTAGACCATTTGCGTTTTCAGCATTAACTAAATCTTTAACCAAAATGAAGTTGTTTAATGATTTAGACATCTTTGCACCTTCTACATTAATATGACCTACGTGCATTCAGATATCTGCGATATCACGTCCAAATGTAGCAACGTTTTGCGCATTTTCATTTTCATGGTGAGGGAATTTTAAATCTACACCACCACCGTGAATAGTTACATGGTCACCGGCATATTTATTAATTAGAACACAACATTCAGTGTGTCATCCTGGTCTACCATTAGATCATGGAGATGTTCAGTTAACACCAACATCTGTCTTTTTTCATAAAGCAAAATCCAAAGGATTTTTCTTGTTGCCCTTATTTTCTTTTCTTACACCATCTAATAATTGTTGTGGATTTTGGTGAGATACATGACCATAGTTTGGAACTTTACCAACATCAAAGTAAACATCACCATCAACAACATAGGCAGCGCCTTTGTTAATTAAATTAGTAATGTAATTTTGAATATCTTGAATATGTTCTGAAACATTAGGCATAACAAGTTGCTTAACATTTAATAATTTAAAGATATCTAAATAGGCTTGAGTATATTTAGATGTTAATTCCTTTTCACTAATACCTGCTTCAGCAGCAGCCTTAATGATCTTGTCATCAACGTCTGTAATATTTTGTATATATACAACTTCTTTTCTTTGGTTTAAAAGGAAACGATATAAAACATCGAAAATAACTAGCGGTCTAACATTACCGATGTGAACATAGTTATAAACAGTAGGACCACAATTGTAAATTGAGATCTTAGGTTCTGTTAATTCAACATATTGATTTGTACTTGAGTTATATAATTTCATTTTTAAGCCTCTTTTATTTATTTTATCATATTTTATTTGTGATTATCTTGATGCCAAGCTCTTTAGCTTTCTTATATTTGCTTGATTCAAAATCATTGGCAATTAGATAATCAATCTCTTTATTTACACTTCCATAGAACTTTGCATCAAACTTTTCTTCCATGATTTTAATTATTTCATTTCTTGGAATTTCAAAGGATCCTGTAATAACAAATTTCTTTTGATAGTATGGACTGTTGGTGTCATATTTTCTTTCTACTAGTTTTGTGTTAACACCAACATCCTTTAATTTATTAATTAAAACTTTGTTATTTTCAACATTAAAGAAGTCAACAATTGATTGTCCAACAGTTTCACCTATATCTTTAACATTTATTAATTGATCTAGAGTTGCATGTGATAAGTTATCAAGTGTTTTAAATGTTTCAGCTAATACTTTTGCAGTAATTGCTCCAACATGTCTTATTCCTAATCCATAGATTAGTTTATCTAGATTTGCTTTTTTAGATGTTTCTACTGATTTAACAAGGTGATCAAACATCTTATCTTTAATATGCAAATCAAGATTAAAGATTTCTTGTTTCTTATCTTTTAGATAATATAGATCAATAATGTTTTTAACAATATTGTTGTCTCAGAACTTTTCAAGTATCTTGTTGCTTAGACCATCAATGTTCATTGCATCACGGTCTGCAAAGTGAACAATATTTAATAATCCTCTTGCTGGACAATCGATGTTTACACAATATTGATCTACTTCGCCTTCAACCTTCTCTAGTTTACTACCACAGATTGGACAAGCAGTAGGTGGAATGTATGCTTTAGCATCTTTTGGTCTCTTATTAGGATTTGGTCCAATAACTTTTGGAATAATTTCACCAGCCTTAAAGATTTTAACTGTATCACCAATTCTAATGTCTTTAGCTGCAATGTATTCTGCATTATGTAATGTTGCTGCTGAAATTGTTGAACCATCTAATAATACAGGTTCTAAGTTAGCAACATAGTTGATTCTTCCTGTACGACCTACTGTTGTTGTAATGTTAATAAGTTTTGTTTCAACAACATTTGGTGGGAACTTATAAGCAATTGCTCATTTAGGGAATTTTGATGTGTAACCAATCTTTTCATGATCAGCAAAGTTATTAACTTTGATTACAACACCATCAATAGGGAATGGTAAATCATTCTTTTGTTTTGTTCAATCCTCTATAGTATCAATAACTTCATTGATGCCGTGACAGATTTTAATTCCTGGAGCAACATTGAATTTATTCTTAGTTAAGAAATCAATTACTTCTGATTGTTTTGTTAAGCCATATTGATTCTCATTTGGAATTTGATAACAATACATTGTTAAATTACGTTTAGCAGTAATCTTAGGGTCTAATTGTCTTAGACTACCACTTGCTGCATTTCTAGGGTTAGCAAATTTCTTTTCTTCATCTTCAATGCTATCATTGATTTTTTCAAAGTTCTTTTTAGTTAAAAATACTTCACCACGAATTTCAATATCATCTTGGAAGTCTATTTGCAAAGGAATAGTTTTAATCGTCTTTATGTTTGGTGTAACATCTTCACCAATTAAACCATCACCTCTTGTTGCACCAGAAACAAGTTTACCATCTTGATAGATTAAGCTCATGCTTAAACCATCAATCTTTGGTTCAACACAATAAACTATTTCATCGTTAGATCCAATTGCTCGTTTAATATCTGTATCAAACTTTCTCATTTCATCAGCACTAAATGCATTTGATAATGACATCATTTTAGTCTTGTGTTGATACTTTTTAAGTTTTGTACTAGCAACACCACCAACTCTTTGACTTGGAGAATCCGGTGTTAACAATTGAGGATATTGAGTTTCTAACTCAATAAGTTGTCTCAAGGTAATATCATATTCTTCATCAGATACAGTTGGACGATTAAGAACATAATATTCATACTCTCATTTTCTTAAGAGAGTCTTTAATTTTTCTAATCGTTGTTTAACTTGTTCCATAAGATATATTAAACAAATTATAAAGAAAAAAGATTAGTTTACTAATCTTTTTTAATCTCTAATATCAGTCGTAATTTCAGTGTCTAACTGAGATACGTTTGTAGTTGAAACATGTCTTTTGAGCAATAACAAATAATGGAACGACAAACAGCATATTTAAGTCTAAAGTGTTTAAAGGGAATGCTGATGTTGACATCTTTAACACGTGAATAACTAGAGGGTTTATGAACAATAAACAACTAATTACACCAAACTTAATAGCTGAATCAGTTTTAAATAGTGGATTTAGTTTACTAGTTTTTATTCTTCTAATTACGATGTAGTAAATTGCCATTACAACAAAAATTAAATACATTACAGCATTAAATACTGCTACTCAAACAACTGATGTAATGTTGAATGATCAGATGTATGTGTAAGTAAATGTTAGGAAGTTTTGGTAATTAATATTTTTACCACTTCAGTGGTAGATTTCTTGGAAAATGAAGAAGTTTGCAATTAAGATTAAAGCAACAAAGATAATTAATCCTGCATAAACAATCTTTCCAGAATTACGATAAATTCCTAGTGATATTTTTGTATCTCATGAAGGTGTTCCAACTCTTCTGAAAACAACAATACAAATGACTGCAAGAACAAGATATAAAGCATCAACAAGTGATAGTAACCAATATGAATATATTGATAACATACTAAAGATTGTTAAAGCTAAAGGTCATGATAAGAATAATAAGTAATTCAATGTATTTTGTTTGTTTCTAATTGCATGGTAAATTGAGAAAATTCAAACAAAAATAACAGTAAAGAAACTAGTACAACTTGCAGCTAAAAATCCTATCAAAATAGTTGTCAAAATGAATAGTCTTAAAGTATCAGAAGTTTCATGCTTTACTGTGACTAAAATGTAAGTAAATAAAAGCAATAAAACTCATGCATCGCCTATGGCGTATGTCTCGATAAATGCTAGCGTTAGGACGACTAATAGCAGATTAATTATTATGCAAATTATGACTCTAGGAATGCTTGTTTTTTTGTCAATCATTCATGTCGTAATACAAGCAACAAAACCACCTGCAATTATTGTCCAAGATCAGTTACAAAATGATAAAGCTGTTGACTTCATTACATTACTAAAAGCATCACATCAAAATAAGTTCATTACGTTGAAAGCAGAGAAGTTAGAAACAAAGTCTTTTTCAGTTGTTCCAAACCACATTGGTCTTCAAATATCCATCTGAGAATGGTTAATTGTTCAGATTCAAGTTTTACCAAATTCTGAGTTGTAATTTCTAAAATTTAGTCAACCAATTAGAATGACTAAACCCATAGTAATTACAAATGTAATTACTTTCTTGTAATCTACCGATCAAGTAATAAATGTGTATCGTCAGTTGGCAATATACAAAGCTAGTAAAATACTTTGAATAATTCCAACTACAAGGAAATAACCCCAGATTGCTACTTTACCAGCATATAGTCAAATTGTGATAAAGTAGATAATGTCAAAAAATGCGATAAAACCTACAATAGTAGCTAAAAATGGATTAATACTAATCTCTCATCTTTTGATTAATCTACCTATTAAAAAAGCATTAATAAAATAGACTAAAGGAACGATAAATATCGCAGCTATCATAAGCAAATTATAAAATAAAAAAGTAGGTTTTAACCTACTTTGATTTAATGGAGCAGATGACGAGAATCAAACTCGCGTATCGACCTTGGCAAGGTCGCATTCTATCATTGAATTACATCTGCGTAAGTTTGTATATTATACATATAAAAATAAAATATTTTAAAATTTTTGTGTAAAAACCCTATTTATATATATAATTAATAAACTCGTATATTATTTAATACCAAAAAAATAATATATAGAATATATTATTTCAGGAGAGTTATATGGCACAAAAACCAAAGTTTGTTGAACGTAAAATCGCAAACCTAGTTACTAGACGTGACTATGCGAAACAATTTGTTAAGTTTGAAGAACCTGACTTATTGGAAATTCAAAAGAAGTCATACGAAAGATTTCTTAAAAAAGAACTTGGAGATCTAATTGCAAGTTATTTCCCAATTAGACACATTAAGAATAAGACTCACCATGTAGAAATTAATACCAAAACTGGTATTAACGGTATTCACTTCTACCCTGGTGCTTTCGATGAACAAGAAGCTAGATACAAAGGCAAGACATATGAAACATCTGTTTATGTTGACTTAATCTTAATCAACGATGAAACAGGTGAAATCAAGAAAGTTAGAAAATCAAAGAACGATAAACACGACGGTGTATTCTTTGCAAATATTCCATTGATGACTGACAATGGAACATTTATCATCAACGGAGTTGAAAAGTTGGTTAACTCTCAAACTATTCGTTCTCCTGGTGCATACATTCTTTCTAAGAGCCAAATTAAATTATCTGGTAAGAAGAAAGTTAACGAAGGTTACATTTGTGAATTGTATCCAAACCGTGGAACAATGCTTAACTTCGTTATTGATGACAAGAAGACAGAAAAGAGAATCATTAAACTAGTAGCAAGAAATGCAACTAGTGATGCTGCTATTACATTATCTGCAACTCAATTCTTAAAAGCATTAGGATTAAACGAAGATAGAATCCTTGAAATTTTTAGCAATGCAGATATTATTGCCAACTCATTAGCTGCAGATGGTGAAGCTAAAACATATAGTAACAAGTTCTTAGGTTGCTATACTCACAATACAATTGGCCAAGATGATGAAATTAAGAAAATTAGAAAAGCTGTTTGTGATTTACCTTCAGTAAATGACATTAAACAAACAGGTTTACCAATTCAACACAAATTACAAGTACTTGTTTATAAATGATCTAAATTAGAAGATCAATTATCTGAAATTAATAAACAACTTGAAGCTGAACCAACAAACTCTTCTATTAAGAGCAAACAAATTGAAATCCAAGCTAAGATTCGTGAACAAAAAGATTTAATTATCACTGAAAAAGCTGCAAAAGATATTATTACTCAATTATCTATTTCAATTAGACCTACAGAAACATTGAGTCAAAAATACCAAGGTTTCTGTTATCAAGATTATTTAGTTAAACACTTTATGGAAGTTAAAGGATTTGATTTATCTTCTGCTGGTAGAAGTAAAATTAATCACAAACTTCGTGTAACTGAAAGACTTTATCAAAAAGTTTTAGCTAATGACATTCTTTATAAGAATGGAAAAGTGTTCTTAAAGAAAGATACACTTATCACTAAAAAAGAAATTGACATGATCAAAGAAGCAATTTCAAGTGGTGAATTATTATTAGAAAAAGAATGACCATTAACATCTGTTTCTAGATTCCATAAATTTAAAACAGCAAAAGCAGAACAAATTGATGTTTATGCTGATAATGATGAATGAGATGATTATGTAAACATTCTAGGTGTTCCACCAACATCTGATTCAGAAACACTTAATATCTCAGATATTATTGCCATGATTTCATATACTATCAACTTACCATGAAACATTGGTAACTATGATGATATTGATCACTTAGGTAATAAACGTCTAAGACTTATCCATGAACAATTTAAATCTAAATTAGTTGCTGGTATGGCACGTGTTGAAAAACACATTAAGGATAAATTATCATCTTTATCTTCTCCAACAATGAATGCAGAAGAAAAAGCAAGAAAGTCAACTGCTGCAACAATTAAGTCAATTGTTAACACTAAACCTTTCCAACAAGTTGTTAAAGCTTTCTTTAATACTTATCAATTAACAGCTTTCATTGACCAAACAAACCCTCTATCTGAATTAACTAACAAACGTAGAATTTCAGCTATGGGTGATGGTGGTATTAGAAAAGACGATCCAAACTTAAACGTTCGTGACGTTCACTATTCTCACTATGGTCGTATTTGTCCAATTGAAACACCAGAAGGTCAAAATATTGGATTGATTATGGCTTTAGCAAGTTTTGCTAAGGTTGATGAAAACGGATTCTTAATTTCTCCATACTTCGTTGTAGAAAATGGAGTTATCACAGATAAGATTCGTTGATTAAATGCTAGCCAAGAAGATGAATATGTAATTGGTGAATCATTAGTTCCACATGATGAAAACGGTAAGATTACTCAAACTAAAGTAGTTGGACGTTATCGTGGTATGCAAGAACTATATGATGCAAAACAAATTAACTATATCGATGTTTCACCTCGTCAAGTTATTTCTATTGCAGCATCTGCAATTCCATTCTTGGAAAACGACGATACTGCTCGTGCCCTAATGGGTTCAAACATGCAACGTCAAGCAGTTCCTTTATTAAAACCATATGCACCTATCGTAGGTACTGGAGCAGAATATAAGATTGCTCACGACTCTGGTTTAAACATCTTAGCTGCTCATGATGGTGAAGTTACAGCTATGGACGGTAATGAAATTACCGTTAAAACAAGTTCTGGTACTGACAAGTACAAACTTGTTAAATATCGTAAGACAAACCAAAACACTTGCAACAACCAATTCCCAATCGTAGAAGTTGGTCAACATGTTAAAGCCAGTCAAGTTATTGCTGATGGACCAGCTATGTTCAATGGTGAACTTGCTATTGGACGTAACCCAATCATTGCTTATACAACTTGACATGGTTACAACTTCGAAGATGCTATTGTTATTTCAAAACGTTTAGTTCAAGATGATTGATATACATCAATCTCAATCATTGAAAAAGAATTACGTTGTGTAACAACTAAGAATGGTGATGAACAAATTACTCGTGACCTTCCAAACGTATCTGAAGATCTAAAAACTTATTTAGACGAAGATGGAATTATTTTAGTCGGTGCTGAAGTTAAAGAAGGCGACATTCTAGTTGGACGTACTTCTCCAAAAGGTGAAGGTGACTATAGTCCAGAAGAAAAACTATTGAATGCAATCTTTGGAAACAAATCACACGGTGCTAGAGATTCATCTCTAAAAGTTAAAGTAGGTGAAGAAGGTACTGTTATCGGTGTTAAGAGATTTAGAACCGTTGATGGTGAAAAGTTTGATGATGAAACAATTGAACTTGTAAAAGTTTATATTGCTCAAAAACGTAAACTACAAATCGGTGACAAGATGTCTGGACGTCATGGTAACAAAGGAACTATTTCAAGAATTGTTCCAGTTGAAGACATGCCACATATGGAAGATGGAACACCAATCGATATTCTATTATCACCTTTAGGTGTACCTTCTCGTATGAACATCGGTCAAATCCTAGAAGTTCACTTAGGTTGAGCAATGAGAAATATTGCTAAACAAAAACTTTGAGAACTATTAGAAAAAGAAGCTAGACCAGAAGAATTTGTTCAATTATTTGGTATGAGTTCTTACCGTGCAAAACAATTAAAGAAAGTTTGCAACAAATATTTCAAAGACAACAAGATTACTAAATTTGATAAATTTAGCAACGTTGACTTAACAATTATTTTGAACAAAGCTGGTATGTCTATTGAAGACTTATCATACAAAGCATCAACACCAGTATTTGCTGGAGCAAAACTAGATGATGTTGCTGAAGCTTTAAAAGAAGCTGGTATTGATCCAATCAAGACAAAAGGTAAGATGAAATTGATTGATGGTCAAACTGGTGAATACTTTGACGGTGACATTACTGTCGGTGTAATGTACATGTTAAAACTAGACCACATGGTTGAAGATAAGATTCACGCTAGAGCTGTTGGACCTTATTCTAAGGTCAACCAACAACCACTTGGTGGACGTAGCCAAGATGGTGGTCAAAGATTTGGTGAAATGGAAGTATGAGCACTAGAAGCTTATGGTGCAACATACAACTTAAGAGAAATCTTAACTATTAAATCAGATGATACAGTCGGACGTAACTTAACTTACAACTCAATCATTAAAGGTTTGCCATTACCAAAACCAAGTTTACCTGAATCATTCAAGTTATTAACTAAACAACTTCAAG
>JAKSVP010000016.1 GCA_024427265.1 Mycoplasmoidaceae bacterium | reverse complement strand
GAACTGACGAATACGAAGGTTGCAGCTTCGGACCTTACCGCTTGGCTAAGTCACCACAATATAAATAATATGTTTAATTATTATAATAGAAATCTAGTTTTTAGGTAAATGTTTTAATAAGCTTGGAAGTTTATATTCATTTGCTAAATCTATAAACTTTTGCTTATCAAAATTACCTTTAACAAATTCATCAACTTGTTTACCTGTAAACAAATCCTTTTTTATTGTGGCAATAGTGTAGCACAATTCACCTTTTGCTTTGTTATCAATAAATTTTTGTGCTTGTGCTGCAGTTAATTGTGAAAGGTTTTGATAGATGTTAGCAAAGCTACCATATTTTCTTAATAGTTCGGCTGCTGACTTTGGACCCATACCTTTTATTCCAGGAAAGTTATCGGAACCGTCACCAACAATTGCTTTATAGTCAACAACTTGACTTGGTTGTAAACCAAAATATAAATTTGCAAAGTTGCTTGGTTCGTATCTAACAGTTTCTGAAACACCAACTTTAAATAAGTTAACACTTGTTAATTCATTAACAAGTTGTAACATATCTTTATCTGATGAGAAGACATCAACTTGGATTTGGTTATCATTCATTAACTTGCAATAGCTTCCAATTAAGTCATCGGCTTCAAACCCTTCTTGACTTAAATGTTTAATTCCCATTGCATCTAAGAATGTATGAACCATTGGCAACTGAACAAATAGTTCAGTAGGCATTGGTTTTCTATTAGCTTTATATTCATCTAACATTTCAGATCTAAAAGTATGTTTAGCATGATCAAAAGCTACAAAGCAATAATCATAATTGTCTCTTTGTAAAAGAGTTAGAACTGCTTTAGTAAAAAGATTAACAGCATTTGTTGGAATCAAATTATGTTCTTTATAATATGGCAACATTTTAAATGTTGCTCAATATACACGGTAGATTAAGGAGTTACCGTCAATGACTATTGCTTTTTTCATTATTCTTTAACCTCCTTAATAATTCTTTCTAATCTTAGTGAACGACCAGATTTAGAAACAACACAATATAAATATTTTTCTTTTGCAAGTAATGGTGCTTGTTCTAGATTATCTAAAACATTACTAAATGTAACTGCATCAGATATTGTCATAGTTTCATCTTCCATAGAGATAAAAGCCATGTTAGCACCAGCTTTAGTTTTTATTTTTCTTAGTGAATTAATATAAACTAAAGTTTTATATTTAACATATGGTTGAGCATTTTCCTTTATATATGAAAGTGTAAATGCATCTTTCATTAATTCTGGATTTGCTTCTTTGATTTCTTCAATTGGATGTCCAGCAAAAGCAATTCCAAGAATATCAAATTGATCTTGGTTTTCTTTCTTTCTTGTTTCTTTATTATCTTGAACTTTACTATAAACTATATTTGATAGATAACCATACTTAGGTGTGTATGTCTTAACGGCTTTAATGATTGATTCAAGACTAGTAATAATAGAACTACGGTTTGGTAATTCTTTGTCGATGAAACAATCAAAGCATCCAGCTTTAGCCAAGATTTCAAGCGCTGCGGCACCAACTCCAGACTTCACTAGATCTCTAATACAATCTATGATTGCTTTTCATTCTTTAGCTTCTTTTCTAGCAACAATTATCTTTTCAATTCCTGCTGCACCAATTCCTTTGATGGCACCAAAACCAAAGATAATCTTTCCTTCATAAATACTAAAACCAACTTGACTATGATTGATGTCTGGACCTAATATGGCTATGCCATTATTCTTAGCTTCAATTAAGTAAGCACCAGCTTTACTTGTTGGGTTATAAGATAACAAACAAGCATAGAATTGGTTTGGATAGTAAGTTTTTAAATATGCAAGTTGATAACTTACTAATGCATAGGCAATAGAGTGACTATGGTTAAAACCATAACTTGCAAACTTTAACAAGTAAGCAAAGATTTCTTCTGCTTTCTTTTGTGTGTAGCCATTTTTAACAGCACTAGAAATGAAATCTTTTCCAATAGATTCTAGTTTATCTAATTTCTTTTTAGAAATTGCTCTTCTAACAATATCTGCTTCAGCTAATGATCAGTTAGCAACCAAACATAAAGTTTGAATAACTTGTTCTTGGTAAATAATGATTCCATATGTTGGTTCAAGAACAGATTTTAATTTTTCATCAATATATTCAATCTTGTCTGGATTCTTCTTATTCTTTATATATAAAGGTATGTTTGCTTGTGGGCCTGGTCTAAATAAAGCTGAAGCAATAGAGATATCTTCAATAGATTGCGGTTGAATCTTTCTTACCACATTTGTCATACCTGGAGATTCAAGTTGGAAGATTCCTAGTGTGTTACCTAAACATAGTTGTTTAAAGACTTTTTGGTCATCTAAAGGTATTTGATTAATATCAAATGTCTTCTTTGCGTGTTTGTTAATTTCATCAACACAGTCATTAATAATACTTAGGTTTACTAAACCTAATATATCCATTTTAATTAAACCAACAGGCTCAATATACTCCATTGAGTATTGGACTGTATTTATGCCTTCAGCTGATAAAGTTGTTGGCACTACATCATGTAGTGGTTGATTACAAATGACAATTCCGGCTGCGTGGGTTCCGATTTGTCTTGGCATTCCCATAATAAATCGCGCAAGCTCGAATAGTTGTGGATACTTCTTTTCATACTCTGCCACAACTTTCTTTTCTTTAACAACAGTGTCTATATCTGTGTCAAACCAATCAGAGATTGATTTACAAATCATGTTAACAATTGATAAATCAATATCTAAAATTCTAGCAATATCTCTGATAGCAGTTTTGATTTTAATCTTTTGGAAAGTAATGATATGACCGACTTTATCTTGTCCATACTTACTAAATAAGTAATCAATGACTTCTTGTCTACGATTGTCCATGAAGTCAATATCAATATCTGGTTTGGTTTGTCTATGACTATTTAAAAATCTTTCAAAAATCAAACCATATTTCAATGGATCGATATTTGTAATTTCTAGAACATAGGATACTAAAGACCCTGCAGCAGAACCACGACCAGGTCCTACCATAATATTATTTTGCTTTGCAAAAGCAACATAATCTTGGACAACTAAAAAGTAATCATCAAAACCCATTTTATGAATTATGTCTAATTCATATTTAATACGTTCAATATATTTCTTTGGTACTTTATCGCCAAATCTTTTAATCAAACCTTGACGGCATCTATCTTGTAGTAAAAGATTTGAATTCTTCTTAGGATCAAACTTAACAAAGAAATTTTCTTTGTTAAGAGGGATGTTTAGATTTATCTCATTTAATAATTTACTTGTTCTTGTTATTTGCGCTTCACTAAAAATTTCGTGCGCTTGTTTATCTGTTAATAAATATTTACTTGCGATATTCTTATCATCTTCTATATCTGCATACAAGCACCCTTTATTAATCGCAAGTAGAGCTTTATATTTTGAAAAATCGCTTTTAGAGACGAACAAGGACTCATGGATAGCCAAGTCTTCATCCTTAACCCAATTTTTGAAACCAGGGGCTTTATTTTGGCTAATAACGGTAACATCCTCTGTTGCGAAATCTTCAATCGCCCACTTTTGGTTGTGGTTAATGGCTGAGGATAGTTGACATAATTTTATATATCCTTTATGATTACGCGCAAGCAACGTGTATTCCTTATTGTCTGCACGTACGCTTAGACCAATGACTGGTTTTAAATTGGCAGCAATGGCTTTAGTATAAAATTCCAAAGCTCCATACATTACGTTAATGTCAACCAGACAAACATATTCTTGTTTATTCTCGCGCGCGAAAGCGATAATATCATCTATAGAAATAGATGACATAGCCATGCTATAGTGCGATCTGGTTTTGACGTTAACGTACATAAAAACTAAGCTTTAGTTTTAAGAATCTTCTTAATTAACTTAATTATTTCAGGATCAGTTTCTTCGTAGTTTAAACGATGAAGCAATTCATCCTTTGTTAATTCTCTTAGTTCATCTTCGATGTTTTCGTTGCGTTCAACTTCAATCTTTTCTGTAGGTTGAACCTTTACTTTTTCAATATCTTCCATTGTTATCTCCTTTATCTTCTTGTTTGTGGAATCTTTTGTTTTAAATAATTTTTAATATCATTTATTAGCATCTTCATCTCTTTCCGTTTGTAGATGGTGACTCCTGCAGCTAATTTGTGTCCTCCACCATGATATTTCTCAGCAATCTGATTAATTGGTAGTTTATTCGAACGAATAGATCCTTTTCATTGTTTGACGACATTGTCATAGTAGAAGGTAAATCAGATGTTCATATTTTTAATATTTCCTAAAACATGAACCATACTCATTCTTAGTTTTACTCCGTAGCGATCAAAAGAATTCTTTCCTAGCTTTGCTCAGGCCATACCAAGTTGAGTATCAAAGTGTGCTTTCTTTAGAACATAAGATGAGAACTTAATCCGGTCTATATCTTTTAAATAGATTGCATCATGTACTTTTTGTCTGTTGCAACCTTTGGTTACTAATTTAGCAACAATCGCATAAGTCTTTGGTGTAACAGAAGGGTATAAGAATCTTCCTGTATCAGTTAATATACCTGCGTATAAACTATTACATGTAGGGATTAGAACACAGTTGTAATCCCATTCAAATAAAAGTTCAGCAATCATTTCTGCAGTTGCACAATAAGTATCATCCACTCATTCAAAGTCTGCAATTGTTTCTAATTTTGGATGATGATCAATTCTGATCAATTCACGACAATAGTTTTGTCTACCTGATCAGATTCTGCTGGCATTAGCAGTATCAAGAACAATTCCTAAAGCATTTGATAAGAATTCATTTGGAACATGGCGTTTATCAAAGTTATAAAAGTTACTTTGGAATTGTGTTGATAAAGTATCAAGCCCAATAATTCTTACATCTTTGCTTGGATACTTTGTCTTAATAAAATATTGCAATCCGTAGGATGAACCTAGAGCGTCAAGATCTGGAAGTTCATGGAAAAAGATAGCAATATTCTCATATTGTTCTATTTTTTTAACGATTGTTTCTTTTATAGCAATCATTAAATGAACTCCTTCTTGATATGCTTACCAATTACCCGTTTGTAAATTGTATCTATTAATAACAATTCTTTTTCCAATTCTTGTGCTTTGGTAATGTTTGGCTTTGTTGTTGGATTAGCAGGCACAAACATACTACATGCATCTGGGTATGGAAGTATAGATATATTATAAGTATTAATTTTTTCTGCTAAAGCGATAATTTCGATTTTATCGTAAGTTAATAGCGGCCTTAGAACAACTACGTTGTCTAAGACTTGCGAAATTGTTGTCATACTTTCTATCGTTTGAGAAGCTACTTGACCTAAAGATTCGCCAGTTGCCATAGCATCATAGTGTTGTGTTTTAACTAAATGTTGCGCGATTCTAAAGAAATATCTACGCATGATTGTGATTTGGTAACTATGGTTTGTAATGTGAGCAATTTCATGTTGCAAATCTGTAAACTTACAAATGTAAAGTAATGGTTTTTCTAATTTACCATCTAAAGTAATTTGCTTAATTAATTTTCTAACTTTGTTTTCTGCTTCTTTAGAAGTATGAGGAGGAGAAACAAAAGTTAGAAAGTCAACATGAAATCCTTTCTTCATTAATAATGAAGCAGCTACTGGTGAATCAATTCCACCAGAAATTAACATAAGTACTCTTCCATTGATTCCTAAAGGAAAACCACCACATCCTTTAACTCTATTGAAGTAGACAATGAATTTGTCTTCTTTAATTTCTACATTAACTTTTAGTTCAGGTTTATGAATATCTACAGATAGATTCTTAAATGTTTTAAGAATGAATCCACCCAGTTGTCTAGAAAAAGACATAGAATCTGTTGGATACTTTTTGTCTGAACGTTTTGTTATTACTTTAAAAGTTTGTTTTTTATTTTCAATAGTTGTTTTTAAAAACGCGTGTAATTTATTTATGTCTCTTTCTAGACCATATCCTTCAATGACATAAGAAATACCTGGAATGGCTTTAACAATGTCAAATACCTTTTGGTACTTAGTACTAGGAATATGACTAATAGTCATAGAGTCATATTGTTTTAAGACTTTAACTGTTTTAAATTCTGCTAAAGCTTTTTTGACATTGTTAAATAAACAAATGACAAACTCTCTACGGTTTTTACCTTTAAGAGTTAGTTCACCATATTTAATGTATATTAACTTTTCTACTTTAGTAGTTCTACTTCTTTTAGTCATTTTTTATCTGCCTCTGTCATTTCAGGAGAAATACCAGTCTTGACATGTTTGATATATCAATCCCTTGCTGGATCAACCACTTGGGCCTTAAATTTATTTACATCACTAAATCCAAATCCTCTTAGATATACTTCATGATTTTCAATCTTGAAGTTTTCAGGATGTGCATAATCTCCTCTTTCAAGAAAACAAACAGCAAATAAACCTTTGTTTATCTTTCTTAAGAAAAGATATAGCCCAAGTTGGTACATATATTCATCGCTTATTTTTAATTTACCATCATCACCAAATCAAGACAATTTCTTTTTGCCTTGTTCTTTAACAAAAGGTAATCCATTAGGTTCTTTTTGCATATGCAATAAACCCTTTTCAGTTTTATAAACAAAAGCATCTATAGATGATGTCTTGATTTCTAACATTGGGTTACCAGTAGAATAGTCTACTATTCCTGAGGCATTAACAGGTTCACCATCAGGAATACCACCAAACATTTCATAGCCTGGATCTGTTTTACCTTTAAAGACATCTCATTTCACTTCAGCTGGAACATAGTCTTTAAACTTTATGTTTAGTTTTTGACTAACATAATCTCTAACCTTTGGTTCCACATACATTCCGAGTTTAGCTAAAGTTGGATCAATTGGTTCAGAATAAATTCCTACCATGCAACATCACACCTTGAAAGGTGATGTGTATTTATTACGACCAATAATAGCTGATAATCTTGTACCAGTAATCTTTTTAAACTTCCAGCTATCTTTTAGATAGTCTGGTGTTAATTCAAAATGGTTATCTTTGATAACAAAGTCTTTATCTAATTGTTTAATAAACGGCATAATATATTTTTAGTATTATATACTAAAAATATCACTTACATTAACTTAGTATCTTTTAATTCGATACATTGACCATTTAGGTAAGATAAATTACCTGCTGGTGTTTTAAAATTGAAAACTAATTTATAAGCAACTAAAGCTTGAGCTTTAAGGTTGATTCTCTTTGTAATTTTTTTAGAAATATACTTCTTTTCACCAACAAGTGGATGACCGATAAAAGCAAGGTGTGCTCTAATTTGGTGAGTACGTCCAGTTAGTAATTCTATTTCTAACAAGCTAATATCTTTAGCTTGATCATATTTAATAACTTTATATTTAGTTACAGCACGTTTTGCGTTTTTAGATGGATCAGCTGAAATCTTTACAATACCATTTCTTCCTTTTGATCAGAAATGCTCTAAGCATTGGCTGTTTTCAGGCATCTTACCATAAACTAGACATTGATAAAATTTATCAATTTCACGATCTTTTATTTTTTGAGAAAGAACAACTGCAGCTTCATGAGTCTTAGCGATCATGACAAGTCCTGAAGTGTTGTAATCCAAACGATGAATTAAACACGGAACAAACTTAGCATCATCCTTTGGAATTCATTTACCTTTAGTAAATAAATACTTCTTTGCTCTGTTAATTAATGTATCAACTTTTTCATCTTCTTCATCATTAACTAAAAGTTGAATTGGTTTCTTAACAACTAGTAAGTTGTCATCTTCAAAGACAACCTCTAAGTCACTACTTGCTAATTTTCATTTTTGACTTGAACTGACTATGTCAGTATTAATATAAAGTTTAAGTTCATCACCTTGACATAAACGGTAATCAAATTTTTTCTTTCTACCGTTTACTTTAACTTTGTTAGTTCTAATAGCTCTAAAGATAGAAGCCTTAGTTAAGTTTGGATACAACTTTAATAAGTAGTTATCCAATCTATAATCTGCATCTTGTTTATTAATCTTAATTTCTCTCATGGTCTAAATAGAATGCTACAATGCTTGCAGCTACTGAAGCATTGAGCGATTCAACCTCCTTACTTAATGGTATTTTAATGATTGTTGAACATTTATTCAAAATGTCATTAGGTAATCCTCAACCTTCATTGCCAATCATAAAACAATTGTTATGTTTATTTTTATATGAAAAGATATCAATGGCTCTATCGTTGTTTGCCATTGCTAATAAATTCATTTTGTTAGTTTTTACATATTGTAAAAAGTAATCAAACGAATTGAATTTTTCAGTTGGCATCTTAAAGACATAACCCATTGATGATCTAATCACTTCTGGGTGATATAGATCACAACAGTTACCTATTAGGTAAATGCCTTTAATATTGAACCCTAAACAACTTCTTATAACTGCACCTAGATTGTGAGGATTTTGCAAGTTATATAAAGCAATATAATTGTTTGCTTTATCATAGATAATCTTGTTTTTGTTTGGTCTGAAAACACAGATAATTCCATCTGGTGTTTTTAAACCAGAAGCTGAATTGAAAATTGAGTTAGGACATAAATACATCTTTTGATCAAACTTATGTAATAACCTTTTATTTTCCATTAAGAAATCATTTGTAACAAAGATTGCTTCTATGTTTTTAGAATCAATTGATTCTAAAATCGTTAGAAAAATTTTCTTTGTTTCAACCACTGCAAGATTCTCTTGCTTACGTTGTTTTGAATCATTAAGAAGCTTTTTAACTCACTTAATTGCTTTATTGGTAAATGATTCAATCTTTTTCATATACTTATAATATTATTATAAGTATGAAAATATACGACATTGCAATAATTGGTGGGGGTCCGGGCGGACTATATGCTCACTATTATGCAAATCAAAAAAAATTTAATTCAATTTTGATTGAAGCAAATAATGAACTTGGTGGTCAACCAACTATTTTATTCCCAATTAAAGCAATTCATGATTATCCTGGTTGAGAAAGCATTCAAGCTAGTGAATTAATGAATGATTTCATTAAGAAAGCTAAGTATCCAGATATTGTTTTAAATACATCTGTAAAAAAGATTGAACAAGGTGATCATTTTTATCAATTGATAACTAGCAAAGAACCAATCTATGCAAAATATGTAATTATTGCAACTGGTGGTGGCTTTTTCAAATTTAACAAAATAGATGGTATTGAATCTAAAAAGATTCATTATGTTGTTAAAGACCTTAACCAATATAAAGATAAGAAGGTTATTATTGCCGGTGGTGGTGATGCTGCATTAGATTGAGCATCAGAAATTCTTAAGAGAAAATTAACTAACGATTTATCAATCGTTCATCGTCGTGATGAATTTAGAGCAGTAAGAACAAAAATTGATTGTTTAAAAGATTATAAATACAAAACTTATTTAAATAAAGCTTCTAAAGTTATTGCTGAAGACAAACTAGAAATTGTTGATAAGGTAACAAATAAGAAAGAAGTTTTGCCATTTGATTATCTTATTGTCCAATATGGACAAACATATTCTTTGCAAGACAACCAAATGCTAAAACCATTTAACTTAGATTTACAAAATAGAATTAAAGTTGATGCTAACTGTAGAACAAATATGGGACACATTTATGCTATAGGAAATGTGGCAAGTTACAACGATAAGCCAAGGCTTATCCATGTTGCTGTATCTGATGCAAAGAAAGCAATTGACGATATTTTAAACCATGAATAAGTTAATTGTTATAGTTGGTCCAACATCTTCACACAAGTCTGCTCTTGCCTTAAAAATAAGCAAGATGCTTAATTATCCATTAGTTAATGCAGATGCTTTCCAAGTCTACAAAGAATTGAACGCTGGTACAAATAAAATGGATAAAGACACAATTAAGAAAACTCCAGTTTACTTAATGGACTGTGTTTCTATCTATGATGAATGAAATATTAAAGAATTTCAAACTCAAGCTAAGAAAATCTTAGCTGATATTTATAAAGCTAAGCAAATTCCAATTATCGTTGGTGGAAGCAACTTATATGTTGATGCTCTAATCAAAAACTATGATTTATCATCTAGTTCTAAAAGAACTAATAGTTATGAAGAAATGGATAATGAACAACTTCATAAACTATTAGAAAAATTAGATCCAGATGAAGCAAAGAAGATTCCAGCTAACAATCGCAAACGTGTTGTTAGAGCTTTGCAAATCATTGAAGAAACTGGAATGACTAAAACATCTAAAGATGTTCAAAAACGAAAATACTTTTATGATTGCTTAGTTGTTTATATGGATGTTGAAAGATCTAAACTATATGAAACTATTAACAATAGAGTTTTAGAAATGATTGATGAAGGTTGAAGACAAGAAGTTGAAGATCTAATCAAGAAAGATAAAGAAGTAATGAAACTTAATGCTTTAAAAGCAATAGGTTATCAAGAAGTGTATGATGCAATTAAAAACAAGACATCAATCAACACTGATTTAATTGCACAAAAGACAAGACACTATGCCAAAAGACAAGTAACTTGATGTAAACATCAATATCCAAAAATGTTCTCATACCATGGATCAATGGATGATGATTTGTTAAGAAAAACAATCCAAGGTTTTATCAATGACTAAATCGCTTTATATTCATATTCCGTTTTGCAAAAAGTTCTGTGCTTATTGTGATTTTGTTAAATGTATTTACAACAAACAAACAGTTGATAAATACATAGATTTAGTTTTAAAAAAACTAAAAAAGAATAAATATGAAACTATTTATTTGGGTGGGGGCACACCTAATTGTTTGAGTGATGAACAACTTGAAAAATTATTAAAACCGCTTTCAAAATATTTAAGTAAAAACTATGAATTTACCATTGAATGTAATCCTGAATTTGTAACAAATTCACAAGCTAAAATTCTGCACAAATATAAAGTAAATAGAGTTTCATTAGGAGTACAAACTTTAGACTTTAATCTTTTAAAAACCATGAACAGACTCAACCATAAATTTATGGTTGCACAAGCTATATCAACTTTACAAAAGAATAAAATCACCAATATATCTTGTGATCTAATTTACGGTTTTAAAAATCAAACAAATGAATCGATTAAAAATGATATTGATTTTTTAATTGCTAACAAAGTTAAACACATTTCTTGTTATTCTCTAGAAATTAAAGAAAATACGATTTGAGGAAGACAAAAATATAAAACTAATGAATTAGAAATAGAAGATCATCTTAAATTCATTATTGAGTATTTAAAACAACTTAACTTTGTTAGATATGAAGTTAGTAACTGAGCTATAAGCTCAAAATATCAATCTAAACATAATGTGAATGTTTGAAAAACATATGATTGAGCAGCCATTGGCCTAGGTGCACATGGTATGGAAAATAAAACCCTATACCATTATGAAGGTTCAACTCTTAACTGAAAGTTGGTTAAAGAAAAACTTTCAGATTATGATTTGTACTTTCAAGTGTTAATGATGGGACTTAGATTGAAAGAGGGGCTTGATTTATCTAATCCTTTACATAAGAAAGCTTATCAATTCTTTAAAACGAGAATAGATCAAGATCTTTTAATAAAAAAGAATAAAAAGCGAATTTGATGTAGTAATATAAATTTGTTAGATAATTTTTTGATAAAGTTGAATGAATATGAAAAAGATTAAATTTATAACATTGGTTCCTTCTGTAGCTTTAGCTACAATAATTCCAGTTTGTGCTTGTTCACAAAAAAACAAGACACAAGATATAGTTGATGCTATTTTTGGACCATTGGATATAAAAAGAAAAAAGATAATTAACTCTTTTGAAGAAGAACTTAAAAAATTAAGTCCTGAAGAATTAAATAATGAGTTAATTTATGACTTATTTTCATTATCTCCATTGACTGTTATAGACGCTTATAATTTCATCACAATGATGAAAGATCTTTATGAGAAAGAAATAATTGGAATACAAACAAAAATAACAAAGGAATCATTGTCTTTTGATAAAGAGGGAGATCTTATTGCCACATTCCTAGGCTATGTAAGTTTTGTCTTTCTAAAAGACTATACCTCAGGCGAAAAAAAATATCTGGTTAATGACTACTGCATGTTAACATTTGATATGGTTAACCTATATGTAAGAATTGATGAACCATCATGTTCTTTAATTTATGAGGATAATTTTAGTGGACATAGTGCTATTGGTTTCATGAAGATTCGTATGGAAGGTGGAGCACAAGAACATATGATTTCCATTAACGAGATTGATATTAGTGATAAATTAGACATTGATATCCCAACAAACAGCAAAAATTGAAAGACAGTTTAATGCTGTCTTTTTTATTGCCTAATATAAAAATTTATTAATAAATTTTTATATTATAATAATAAACATGAGAAAAAATTGCACATTGTTTATTGATACAACAAACAATTACTGCTATATAGCAGTAAGTTTTAGCTGTAAGATTTTAATGAAAGCTAAACTACCAGTCAACAAGAATGTAACTGATATTATTGTTGATACAATTCATAAAACCTTAAAACAAGCTGGAGTTAAACCATTAGATTTAACACACATAGTGTTAAATATTGGCCCAGGAAGTTTTACTGGAGATAAAGTTGGTGTAACAGTTGCTAAAGCTTGAAAACTATTTGATCCAAGAATTGAAATCATGACAATCAATAGTTTGTTGTTACAAACTAAAGATGGAAATGGTATTAGTGTAATTAATGCTAAAAGTAACAAGTTATATTTAGCAGTTTATAAAAACGAAAAAGAACTTGTTAAGCCTTGCCTAATCAATGCCAAGGATTTAGCTAAATACAAGAAAAAATATAAATTACCACTTATTCAAGATCAAACAGATAAGATGTATGATAATTTTTTAAAACACACAAAGAGTTTTAAGAAAGTTCAAGATATTAAATATCTTGAGCCACTATATTTAAAAAATCCTATTCAATAATATATATAATTTACAAGTAAAAAATATGAATCTAATTAAAGACTTAAAAGATAGAGGCATTATCAATAATGTCTCTGACGAAAAGAAATTACAAGAAGCTATAGACAATAAACTTGGTGTTTATATTGGTTTTGACCCAAGCTTTAAGTCTTTGCATCTTGGTAATTACATTATGATTCATTTACTTAACAAGTTTGCTCAAGCTGGTTTACCAACGTTTGCTGTACTAGGTGGAGCAACTGGTAGAATTGGTGATCCTTCTGGTAAGAAGGCCGAAAGACCATTATTAGATTTAAAAGTACTAGATGCTAACATTGAAGCAGTAAGTAAACAACTTAAGAAGCTTGCTCATGTTAAGGAAGTTATTAACAACTATGACATTTACAAGAATGTTAGTTTATTTAATTTCTTAAGAAACGTTGGCAAATTAATTAACGTTAATTACTTGCTTGAAAAGGACATTATCAAAACTAGATTGGAATCAGGAATTAGTTTTGCTGAATTTAGTTACAACCTTATTCAAGGTTATGACTTTGTTTGACTATACAACTACAAAGGTGTAGCAATCCAATGTGGTGGTTCTGATCAATGAGGAAACATTACTACAGGTTTGGAAATGATTAGAAAAGTTAATGGTGATAAAGCTAAAGCTGTTGCTTTAACTATTAACTTACTAACTAAAGCTGATGGAACTAAATTTGGTAAATCAGAAAAAGGTGCAATTTATTTGGATCCAACAATTACCAGTCCATATGAAATGTACCAATTCTTTTTAAACCAAGCAGATGAAGATTTAAACAAGATGTTTAACTTCTTCTCAGATTTGTCATTAGAAGAAATTAAAACATTGTTAGCTAAGCACAATGAAAACAAAGGTGCAAGACTTGGTCAAAAAACTCTTGCTCAAGAAATCATTACCAAGATTCATGGCAAAGATACATATGATCAATGTTTAAAAATATCAGATGCATTATTCTATGGAAAGTTTGACCAATTAACATTAAATGAACTTGACATCTGTGCAAAGCAATTTAATCTATACAAGATTAACCAAGAAATGAATCTTGTTGATTTCTTGATTGAAAACAAAATCATTCAATCTAAACGTGTCTTTAGAGAATTGATGCAAGCTAAAACACTTTCTGTTAACAATATAGTAGTAGACAAGGAAGACTTTAAGTTAACAAACAAGTTAACATATTTTGATAAGTACACAATTATCAAGAAGGGTAAAAAGAATTACTTCATGTTAACATGAAAGTAATTAGAAAGGAGTAATATGGCTAATATTTTTAAAACCATGATTTCTGGAATCGTTGCTAGAAACATGAAGAAAAAATTAACTAACTGAACCATCTCTGAAGAAGATGTTACAGAAGTATTAAAGCAAATCCGTATTGCTCTTTTAGATGCTGACGTTAATTTATTAGTTGTTAAAAACTTTATCAAGGCTGTCAGAGAAAAAGCTGTTGGCTATGTAATGGAAAAAGGCCAAGAAGCTGATAAAGTTTTACTAAACATTGTCAAAGAAGAATTAGTAACCATTCTTGGTAAAAACCAAGAAGATCTTAAATTAGATGATAAGCAAACAAGAATTATGCTTGTTGGTTTAAATGGTGCTGGTAAAACAACATCAGTAGCTAAAGTTGCTAACTGATTAAAAATTAAAAAAGATAAAAACCCAATAATGGTTGCTCTAGACGTTTATCGTCCAGCTGCTATTGACCAACTAGATCAACTAGCACAAAAGATTAACGTTCCTTGCTATAAAGAAGACACAAAAGATGTTATTGGCATTGCTGAACATGCTATGCATGAAGCAGAAAAGAATGGTAATAATGTTATCTTATTCGATACTGCTGGTAGATTGCAAACTAATGTGGAATTAATGAACGAATTAAAAAACATTAAGAAAACAGTCAAACCACAAGAAATTATTTTAGTTGTTGATGCTATGGCTGGTCAAGACATTATTAATGTTGCTAGAGAATTCCACGAAACATTAGACTTAACTGGTTTAATTATTACTAAGTTAGACTCTGAAGCAAGAGCTGGTGCAGTTTTATCAATTACTAATCTTCTTAACATTCCTGTTAAGTTCACAGGAACTGGTGAAGCAATTGGTTCATTAGATATCTTCTATCCTGAAAGAATGGCAGACCAAATCCTTGGTTTAGGTGACATTATGTCTTTAGCTGAAAAAGCTGCTGATAGAATGGACGAGGACAAAGCTAAGAAGTCATTCACAAGAATGATCTCTGGTAAATTCGACCTAGAAGACTTAATGACACAAATGGAACAAATTAGTAAATTAGGTTCATTAGGTGGCTTAATGAAAATGCTTCCAGGTAATCTTGCTAACAAAGTTAGCGAAAGCCAAATTACTGATGCTGAACAAAAAATGGCAGCATGAAGAATCTTAATGTCTTCTATGACTAAAAAGGAAAGACGTAATCCTGCATTATTTAAAAAACAACCTAATCGTAAGATTAGAGTAGTTAAAGGTTCAGGAAGAAAACCAGATGAACTAAACAAAATGCTTTCGCAATGAGAAAAAGCAAAAGTTAAAATGGATGAAATCGGCAAAAAATTAAAAGCTGGTAAAAATCCATTAATGGATTTAATGAAAGGTGGAATGAAATAGTGGACTTTAGTAAATATTTACCTAAGTATTTAATTGTTAAGAATGTCTTCAATTTAGAAAACTCCACTACTCATCGCTACTTTATTAGTCAAGCTAAAGATCTAAATATGAAATATTTTGCTCATGATAAAATCCAATCATGACATCCTCTAATAGTTAAAGATGGAAACAACTTCTATTATTTCAAAGGTTTGAAAAAACAAGATTTCATGATTGCTACATTCTGTTTAAACAATGAAACTTTTGACCAAGCATACAATAACAGCATCTTGGAAAATTACTTTAACAAAAATTCATTTGAAATATAAAAAGAACTGCTACTTGGTAGCAGTTTTTTCTAAAATATGAATCTTTTTATTTCCTAATCAGAACAATCAACTTAATAGGAATGTTAATCCTAAGAATAGAACTAAGATTACAGGAACAAATTCTATACCAAATTGTGTAAACATATATCAATCATGTTCACCCCATGATTCTGGTAATCATTGTAAATAAACATCTGTTGTATAAAAGATCTCATATGCTCCTGTAAAGATTAAAGCAAACAAAGTTTGTGGTAGCTTTATTGTCTTACAAGTATCGAATAGTAAGAAACATAGTGCACCTAAAATTGGACTTAATATATGAAAGATAACATTAGCTCCTGAATATAAGAAGGCAATATCTACTCCACCTGAATCTACTGATTGCAAAGCAACTATAGGTGTTAAAAAGAAAATTACAACTAAGAATGTAATGGTTGTTGAAACAATAGCGCAAAGTTTAACAATATATGTTCATTTAGGAATGAACTTAATTTTCTTTTTAAGAAAAAGAATTTGATAGGCTAGCATGATAGCACATGCAATCATCAAAAAAATATTTGATAAGATTGTGAAGTATTTAAATGCTGATTCATATGGTACATGTTGATTAGCAGTATCAATAACTCCTAATCCCATTCCAATGATTGTTAAAACAACAATTGCTATATTAATTCCAAATGATCAATATAATTTTTTCTTATTCATATTTTCAATTATAAAACAAAAAAATATAGACATATGTCTATATTCTCTTAATGGTGCGGTGTGAGAGGCTCGAACTCCCGACCCTATGCTTGTAAGGCATATGCTCTCCCGGCTGAGCTAACAC
>JAKSVP010000015.1 GCA_024427265.1 Mycoplasmoidaceae bacterium | reverse complement strand
AAATTATCTAAATCGTCTTGCTCTATATCTGTTCCAGCACCTTTAGCTGCTTCGGGATCAATAAATAAACTTAATTCAAAGTTAAGTTTCATATCTTGTAAATCTTGTTTAAAAAAATCATTTTGACTTATGTCAACATCAAAGTAGCCACTATATATACGACAATATTCTTTATTGTATTTAACTGACTCTTTTGCACGAGATTGATCGCTATTTAAATTGAAAGCAATATTTTGCACAAGTTGATATGGTAATTGCAAATCACCAGCTAATGAACTAACTGGTAGTTTGAAATCGTTAATGCTAAAAAGATCTATGGCAAAAGACCAATAGTTTTGCCTAATATCAATTACTGCATTGATATGATCTAAGTAATGATATTTGTAATGGTTATATGTGTTATGTTCTAATTGCTTAATGTAATAGCTCATATTCTCTCCATATAACTCTTCGCTAAAAAATAAAAAATTTTCGTTTTTTTTATAAAAATATAAAGACATATAATGATTAAAATTAAGCATTAATATAAGAAAAAAGAATGAATAAATCTTCATGACATTCATGAAGCAAGAGTAAATATGAAGAAATCTGGACTATTTACCCAACATTGGTTAAATATTGTCCTACATTATCTAATCAATTTAAAGGAACACTATATCATTGTGCTGGAACTGTTCAACCAGTTAAATCATTTAAGATAAGAGGAGCATTAAATGCAATTATGCACTTGTCTCGTGCGCAAAAGAAGAAAGGTGTTATTTGAAGCCCATTCTTTGTTCGTTGTTTCTAAAAAGAGGATAAATCCTCTTTTTATTTTTATTTATTATGTATAATAAGCATATTAAGTGAAAGGATAAATATGACAAGTGAATCGATACAGTTAGATAACAGCGATGTATTTATCCTTACATCGCTTTAATCTTTCTTGATTTGCTTAGCATGCCATAAACATGTCTAAGAGAACAGAACGTAAAGAAAAAAGAAAACTATATATTACACAAAAGCAAGGTCAGTTTCTAGTTGAACAAGCAACTAAACAACCTAAAGCTTTGCTTAATGACTTTGAAACTTCGGAAAATGGTTTAAGAGAAGAACAAATCGAAGCTAAAGTAGATAGATATGGTTTAAATACAATAGCAAACAAAAATAAGGTTACATGATACAAAACCTTATTTGATGCTTTTGTTACGCCTTTTACCGGCATCCTACTTGTAGTAGGATTGTTAACAATCCTTTTACCTTTATGAACAGGTGAAAGTATTAAAGTAGCAGAGTGAGTATCATTTGGAATTATTATTGGTATGATAGTTTTATCTGGTACTTTAAACTTTATCCAAAACTTTAAATCTGGTAAAGCTAGCGAAAAGCTTAATGAAATGATTAATACTACGGCTGCAGTAGAAAGAGAAGGAAAGAAAAAAGAAATTCCTATTGAGAATATTGTTCCAGGAGATATCATTCACTTAGCAGCAGGTGACATGGTTCCTGCTGATATGAGATTGTTATATGCAAAGGACCTTTTCATTACTCAATCTGCTTTAACTGGTGAATCAGAACCAGTAGAAAAAACTGCTTCAGTACCTGAAAAGGTACTTAGTGCTTTAACATGTAACAACATTTGTTTCATGGGAACAACAGTTGCTTCAGGATCAGCTTATGGTATTGCTGTCCAAACTGGAAAGAACACATTCTTAGGTAAAGTTGCTAAAGCTGTTGGTGCTAAAAGACCACAAACAAGCTTTGACAAAGGAATTAAGAAAGTTAGCCATATTATCTTAATCACAATGGCTATCATGTGCTTAATCATCTTTATTATTAAAGGATTGAGAAACCAATTTGGTGGAATAGATTTATTAGGAAAGAATGCTTGAATTGAAGCACTAACATTCTCTTTAGCTGCTGCAATTGCCATCATTCCGGAAATGTTACCAATGATTGTTACGTTGAACCTAACCAAGGAAGCCATTAAGTTCTCTAAACAAAAAGCAATCATTAAAAACGTTAATGCCATCCAAACCTTTGGAGCTATGGACGTTTTATGTACAGATAAGACTGGAACATTAACAGAAGACCACATTATCTTACAAGAACATTTAAATGTTGAAGGTAAAGAAGATGAACAAGTTCTACTATATGGTTGTTTAAACTCTTATCACCAAACAGGTCTAAAGAACTTAATTGATAAAGCCATTGTTGAACGTGCAATGCAAAAGCATTTAATGGATAAAGTTCAACAATATAAGAAAGTAGATGAAATTCCTTTTGACTTTGAAAGAAGAAGAATGTCTATCATAGTATCTGATGAAAAAGGAACTAACCGTTTAATTACTAAAGGTGCTAGTGAAGAAATTCTAAATGTTTGTTCTAAGATCTTAGTTGATGGTAAGGTTGTTAACCTTACAAAAGAATGAACAACTAAGATTAATAAACAAATTGCAGCATTAAATGATAATGGTATGAGAGTTATTTGTGTAGCAACTAACCATGAACCATTATTAAAGAATGAAGCTTTCTCTGACGAAGATGAAAAAGATTTAATGTTAGTTGGATACATTGCTTTGCTAGATCCACCTAAGATGTCTGCTAAAGCAGCAGTAAAAGATTTGCAAGCTAAAGGTGTAGAAATTAAGATCTTAACTGGTGACAATGAAAAAGTAACTAAATATATTTGTCAACAATTAGGATTAAAATCACCAAAAGTATTATTAGGTGATGAAATCGAAAAGATGGATTTTGACCAACTTAGAGAAAAAGTTAAATATTGCACTATCTTTGCAAAACTATCACCAGAACAAAAAGCTAATATTGTTTCTGCCCTAAAAGCTAACAAACACGTAGTGGGCTTTATGGGAGATGGTATTAATGATGCTCCTGCCATGAGAGCAGCAGATATTGCTATTTCTGTAGATACAGCAGTAGATATTGCCAAAGAATCTGCAGATGTTATCTTACTAGAAAAGGATTTAGAGATCCTTGGTAATGGTGCATTACAAGGCAGAAGAACATTTGCTAACATTATGAAATATATTAAGATTTCATTAAGTAGTAACTTTGGCAATATGTTATCAATGTTAATTGCTGCAGTGTGATTACCATTTAACCCATTGATGCCAATTCAAATTATTTTCATGAACTTGTTCTATGACTTTACACAATTGTCCATCCCATGGGATGCCATTGATAATAAGTTCTTGCAAACGCCAAAGAACTGAAACGCCATGTCCATTATTAAGTTCATGGTGATATTAGGACCAGTTAGTACAATCTTTGATGTGATTACCTTCTTAGTATTGTTCTTTGGCTTTAAATACAATACTGATAGCGAAACACATCGAATGTTATTTAATGCTGGATGATTCATTGAAGCAGCAGTTAGTCAAACAATTATTATTTATGTTCTACGTAGTAGAAAGATAGCCTTCATTCAAACTACCCCATCATTACCAGTTGTATTAGCAACAGGCGCATCAGCACTATTCTTAGCTGCTGTTCCATTCATTCCAGGTTTAAGTTTTGGTTTACTATTTAGTAATAACCCAGGAATTATTTCAGGATTGAATGTACTGTTCTGACCAGCATTAATTGGAATTATTGTTGGCTATATAGTCATTGCTGAATTAACTAAACGTCTATACATGAAAGTTAATCATCGTGAATGAATTTAAAAAAGAGGTTGTACCTCTTTTTATTTTAAATTTATTTGAGCTAGTGTTTTCCCAACCGGTTCATTAATTACTAGTTCTGCCATCGATTCTTTACCGGTAATATCACGGTTGATCAAAATTAAATGTTTTCCTCTAAAGTAATTGATTAAACCTGCAGCAGGATAAACTGTTAAGCTCGTTCCAGCAACAATTAATGTATCAGCTTGAGCAATTGCTTCTACTGCTCCATTAATAGTAGCAGGATCTAATCCTTCATTGTATAAAACAACTTCAGGTTTAATTATTCCACCACAATCGCATGTTGGAACGCCTTTGCCTTTAAATTTAATAATGTCTTCTGCTTTAAAGAATTTATTGCATTTAGTACATCTATTTTTATGAACTGTACCATGTAGTTCATAGACAGCCTTGCTTCCAGCAAGTTGGTGAAGTCCATCAATATTTTGAGTTACGATAGCTTTCAATTTACCTAGCTTTTCTCATTTAGCTAATTGCTTATGAGCATCATTAGGTTTGATTGATAAGTCTAACATTTTATCAAAATAGAACTTATAGAATTCTTTTGTATGATCAAAAAAGAAATTGTGAGAAAGGATAACTTCAGGTGGAATTTTAGACTTTTGATTATATAGACCATCTGCTGATCTAAAATCTGGAATTCCACTTTCGGTACTAACTCCTGCTCCACCAAAGAAAACAATGTTGTTTGAGCTTTGTAATATTTCTTGTAATTTTTTAATCTTATCCATATCTATATTTATTATAAAATAATAATATGAGAGCATTAGGACTAGATTTAGGCACTAAAACTATGGGAATAGCTATAACTGATAGCAACAAAAAAATTGCTAGCGGTTTAGAAAATTTTTCTTATGCTAAAAATGATTTAAATTCATGTTTAAATAAGGTTAAGAAAATTTTCAAAGATTATAACAATAGTATTGATGTTATTGTTTTAGGCTATCCTTTATATCCTTCTGGTGACAAAAGTCCTAATTGCTTATTAGCTGATCAATTAAAACAATTAATTGAACAAAACATTAATGTTAAAGTTGTGCTTGAAGATGAAAGATACACAACTTTAGAAGCAACAGGGATGCTAAAAGATATTGGACTTAAATCAAGCCAAATCAAAAAGATTAAAGATAAGATGTCTGCTGTAGTTATTTTAAATTCTTGACTAAACCATGCAAAAATTTAAACAATTTAATTTAGAACATAATATTCCTATCATGCCTGATAAGACAATTGATTTTCTTTATCATATTTTTGATAAATATCAAATTGCCCAAGTTTTAGAAATAGGAACAGCATATGGATATTCTTCTAGATACTTAGCAAGACATCCAAGTATTTCTAAAATCATTACATTAGAAAATGATACAGAAAGATTTGGTATTGCTAAAGAATATATGAAAGGTGAAACAAAAATCTTTCCTGTTAACATCTCTGCATTTGATTATGAGCCTAAACAAGATTTTGATTGCATTATTATTGATGGTCCAAAATCTCATCAGGATGTCTTATTCAATAAATTTAGCAAACACCTAAAACCTAAGGGTTTTATCTTTATTGATGATATTAATTTATTTCAACATACTGATAAAGAAATGACTAAGAATCGTATAAAATTAAAAGCAAGAGTAGCAGAATTCAAGAAATACCTTGAAGGTCTATCTGGATCATGATATGTTGAAATTCATGATATTGATGATGGGTTTGCTATCTTAAGGAGAAAAGATGAAAATTTGAGTTAATCCCATAGGATTAGAACATGCTAAAAAATTAATCAACATTGTGAATGTTGATTATGTAGTAACGGGGGTCAAAGGTCAACTTTCAACTCGAAACACTTGTCTATTATCTTTAGATCAAATTGCCAAAATAAATTGCCCAAAACTTGCAGTTAGTTTAAACAATTTATATGTTGATGAACAATTACCATTGTTAGAAAAAACATTAAAAAAGCTAAAAGCTTTAAAAGTAAAAACAATTATCTTTACAGATTTTGCAGTGAAACAAATTTGTGATGAAATTAAATACAAACCAAATTTTGTTTATAACTCAGAAACATTAGCTACAAACTATAGTCAATTACCTTTTTACAAGAAACAAGGAATCAATGAAGTTGTTTTACCAAGAGAATTATTTTGAAATGAAATAAGTGAATTTGGTAAATTTAAAAAAGGTGTTAAATTGCAAGTCCAAGCCGAAGGCTATGGCTTAATGATGCACTCTAAGTGAAAATTATTAACCAATTTCCAAAAACAATTTGATATTAAAAAAGATTTAACAAACCAAATGTTTTATCTAAAGGAAGAAACAAGGCAACTTCCTAACATTATTATTGAAGATGAAACAGGCAGTCATATGTTTACTGGTCACAATGTTTCGGTTCTTGAATACCTTGACAAGATGGTAGAAGCTAAAGTTGATAGTCTTCATTTCTTTAGTTATCTGCATGATGCTAAATGAGTAGATAAAACTTTAGATATATATCTAAGAGCTTTAGATAGTATCAAAAAGAAGACGTTTAATAAAAATAAGGCGATTTTAGTCCAAGAGATTAAGAATCTAAACAAAGTATCGTCTTGTGGTTTCTTAGACCCTACAAAGGGTTTATTGCACCTAGAAAGAGAGGTTGACAATGAATAAACGTGTTGAATTGTTAGCCCCTGCAGGTGATTTAGAAAAAGCAAAAATTGCTATTAACTTTAATGCTAATGCTATTTATTTAGGTGGTAAAAAGTATTCATTGAGAGCTAGAGCAAATAATTTTGATATTGATGAAATAAGATCAGCGATTGAATATGCTCATAAGCATAATGCTAAAGTTTATTTGGTAACAAATATCCTTTGCCATAATGGTATGGTTAAAGACTTTAAACCATATCTAGACAAACTAATGTCATTAAAACCAGATGGCTTTATTTGTGCTGATCCTTATATTATGGAAACAATACATAATAGTTATCCTGATGTAGAAGTACATGTTTCTACACAACAATCAGTTTGCAACTCCAAAGCTGCTTTATGATGACACAAAACTGTTGGTGCAACCAGAGTTGTAACTGCAAGGGAAGTTGATTTTAAAAATTTAAAGTTAATGACTAAAGCGTTAAAGAACATAATGGATGTAGAATATTTCATTCATGGAGCTTTATGTGTTGGATATTCAGGACATTGCATGATGTCTAATAACTTCTCGCTACGTGATGCTAATGTTGGAGGTTGTGCTCAAAGTTGTAGATGAAATTGAGAATTAAGAGATAAAAACAATAAACTTATCTCTAAAAAATTCACAATGTCAACAAAAGACATTTGCCATGTATGTCATTTATCTCAATTAATTAAAGCTGGTGTTACAAGTTTTAAAGTCGAAGGAAGAATGAAGTCATTACATTACAATGCAACTATTTGTAATAACTACTCGCATGCTTTAAAAGATTACTATAGTAAGAAATTAACACCATCAAGAATTAAGATGTATGAAAAAGATTTAGCAAAAGCTGCTAATCGTGACACGTCAATTGCTTGGTTCAACGGTCAGCCAACACAAAAACAAATGTTATATCGTGATGGTGAAAAGAAATTATCACAAAACTTTGCTTTTATAGTTGATAAAAAAGTAAAAGATGGTTACATAGTAACAAGCAAAAATTTCTTTACATGTAAAAATACATTCGAAGTGTTTGGCAAAAAGCATGATTTAATAAAAGGTATTAAAATTACAAGTTTATTTGATATTAAAGCTAATTGTAAGGTAGACAAAGTAAATAAGCCTATGTATAAATATAGAATTAAAACTAAAGCCAAATTAGATGTTGGTGATATTGGAAGAATAACAATAAAATAAAAAAATCGCTAGTTGCGATTTTTTTGTTGCTTCCTTTTTTCTCTACGTTGTTGTCTTCAAGCTTTACGTTGTGCTTTAGCAAAAGCCTTAGCTTCTTTTCTGTTTTCTTTAGAATAGTCTGTTGCTTTTAAGAAACCAGAACGCACAAGTTTTAGTGCTTGTCTTGTAATTCACATTGCAAAGCGTGGCATTGCTTTTATCAATACAGTCATGAATGTATGGAATTTAAGCTTACTACAATTATTGTCTTCTACTGCATCTTCGTACATCTGAATGTAGTTTTTTAGAAGGTTAGACCTAGTATTAACATCTTTTGAATAGTCAAATGCTTCAATTCTCATTAATCAATAAATATGAATTGTCAAGAAACGTTTTGAAATTTTTAAACGTTTTTTATCATCTTTAATGAAAGGCTGCTTTAGCAAGTTTTCATAAATGATTTCAAAATGATGATAATTTTGTAATGACTTTTCAATAGAGATAGATTGGTTTCCTTGACGAATATAGTATTTGTATAAGAAAACATTACGGTTTAAATAAGCAACATTCCTTACTCTTAACATTGCCTGATAAATTAAGACATTGTCAGAATAGAACACTTTTTCTGGTAATGGGTTTATTGATTTTAAAATATCAAGCGAGAAAATAGATGAGTGAATTGTTATTAAATGGAATAATGGAATTTTTTTATAAGGAATATATTTAATCAATTCATTTGTTTTTGAAACTAGAACTGGATTAATCTTTGTGCTACGTTCATTAATAAAGTGAAATTCATAGTTGCAAAAAATCATATCAGTTTCAGGCTTTGCTTTAAGTAGCATTTCTAAAACTGTTGATAATGATTTTTCGTTATATTGGTCATCACTGTCTAATACTGATAAGAATCTACTATTAGCTTTGCTAATGGCAAAGTTTAAGCAACTTCCTCAGTTACCGTTTTCTTTCTTAAAATAATGAACACGGTCAGGATATTCAGTTAAGTACTTTTTAACACATTGCTTAAGATCATCTTTTGATCCATCATCAATTAAAAACACATCAATGTCTTTATGTTCTTTGATGTCAATAGAGCTAAGTGTGTTAAGAATAGTGTTTGTTGAATTGTAACAACAAATTACTATTGTTAAAGTCTTTTTGTCCATTATTTAACCTTAGTTTTTCTAAAATTATAATCGCTTATAATCATGTCTTTTAAACTATATTTAACTTTTCAGTTAAGTTGTTTATAAGCCTTCTTATTTGATGTGATTAAAGCATCTGGATCACCAGGTCTATTTGCTTTAAATTCATATTTTAAATTTTTATCAACTAATTCTTTTACGGTTTTTACAACTTCTAAAACTGTAAAACCACTATTTGAACCTAAACAATAAATGCCTGATTTATTTTTCTTAAGTTGGTTTAAAGCAATTAAAGCTGCATTGGCTAAATCAGAAACATGGATATAGTCTCTTAGACATGTTCCATCTTTAGTTTTATATTTGTTACCAAATATAGAAACTGTTTTGTGTTTAATCACACAATCATTAATAGCAGGAATCAATAATGAAGGATTCTTCTTCATCATTCCATATTTGCCACTATCACTTGCACCGGCTACATTGAAAAATCTAAAAGCAATAAAATTTGTTTTGTAGGCTTTGTTTGCATCAATCAATAATCTTTCACACATTAATTTACTTGCACCATATGGGTTGCAAGGATTAGTTGGTGATTTTTCATCAACTGGAACTTTTTTGCAAACACCATATACAGCTGCTGAACTTGCAAAGATAATGTTTTTAACATTATTTTCATGCATAGCTTTCAAAACTGTTGCAGTTCCACCAACATTTGTTAAATAGTAATCATTTGGTTTTGCAACTGATTCAGGAACCACGATTTTTGCTGCATATAAAGCAACAACGTCAACTTTATACTTTTTAAAAATTTTATTAAGTAAATTGTAATCAAGCATTGAACCTTTAATAAATGTTGCTTGTGGATGAACTAATTTTTTAAAACCAGTAGAAAGGTCATCAAGAACAATTACCTTGTGTCCTTTTTTAATAAATAATTCTGTAGCTACTGAACCAATAAAACCAGCACCACCAATATTTAATATTGTCATTACTTTTTACCTCGTATAAATTTTAATACATCTGCTTTTAATTCAGGATCATTTAAAGCAAAGTCAATTGTTGCCTTAACCATACCTAATTTATTTCCTAAATCATATCTTGTTCCTTTGAATTTACAAGCATACACTTTGCCTCTTTTAGCTAAGTATTTTAATGCGTTAGTAATTTGAATTTCACCTGATTTATCCTTAGGTGTCTTTTTAATTGCATTGTAAATATCAGGAGTTAAAACATATCTTCCTAAAATAGCAAGATTTGTTGGTGCTTCTTTTGCATCTGGTTTTTCAACTAAGGTTTTAATAGCGAAATATGGCTTTTTTGTTTCGGATTTATTTTTTGGTGAAACAATTCCGTATTTGTTAACAACTTTCATTTCGACTGGTTGAACACCAACAACAGAACCTTTGGTTCTATAGTAAGCATCAATACATTGTGCTAATGCTGTTTTTCCTTTTGAAACAACAACATCATCACCTAATAAAACAGCAACTGGTTGTCCTTTAGCAAAAGATTTAGCACAACCAATAGCATGACCAAGACCTAATTGTTCATCTTGGTAAACATATTGGATTTTAATAATTTTAGAGATTTTCTTAATTTCAGCTAATAAAGCATTTTTCTTCTTAGCTAATAATTCTTTTTCAAGTTTAGGGCATGGAGCAAAATGATTCTTAATTGCTTCTTTACCTTTTGAAATAACAATTAAGATTTCTTTAATGCCAGAATCTGCTGCTTCTTGGACAATATATTGTAAAGTTGGAATGTTAATAATTGGTAACATTTCTTTAGGAACTGCCTTAGTTGCAGGTAGTAATCTTGTGCCTCATCCAGCAGCTGGAATGACAGCTTTTGTAACCTTAATCATTTTTATTCTCCCGATGTTTTATATATTATATAATTTATATATAAATATAAATTAAATATAGGAAATTATATGAAAGAAATCCATTTAATTTGCAATCCAACATCTGGAAAAGGCAATGCTTTATCAGCTTTAAACAAAATAAAATCATGACTGCCCACACAAAAAGATCTTAATGTAGTTATTCACATGACTGAAAATATTGGTCATGCAACTTCATTAGCTAGAGACTTATCAAGCGGTCCAAATCACAAAACTGTTTTAATTCTAGGCGGTGATGGAACTGTTAATGAAGTTCTAAACGGAATTGTTGATTTTGATAAGATAACAATTGGTATTTTACCATTTGGTTCTGGCAATGACTTTGTTAAAGCATTAAAGATGACAAACTTTGATCCTATTTCTTTAATGGAAAAATACACTAAAGATCCAAAGAAAAAGAAAATCGACTATTTACTATTGAATGACAAATACCGTGCAATCAACGAAGTTGGTTTAGGGATGTCAGCTGAAGTTATTGGTTTCAGAAATAGAATGAAACACTTTAAACCTGACACACAATACAAGATTGCTACAGTTGTTAGAGCTTTGTTATGAAAAGGCTTTAAATATGATTTAGCAATTGACAAGAATGGTACATCACCTATTAAAAGTATGTGATTCACTATGAACAATGGTACAACTGTTGGTGGTGGCATGGTTACTGCTGCTGATGCTAAAGTTGATGATGGTTTAATCTCTGTTATGTTTGTTAAAACATTTAACCGTTTAAAAACACTTAGTGTTTTAACAAAATGTAAAAAAGGAAAAGTAGCACAATTAAAAGAAACAGGACAATTCACTTGCAAAGAAATTGACTTATATGCAAATGATGTTGTTGTTGAATATGATGGTAACTTACTAGAACATCAAAACCACATCAACGTAAAAATTGTTCCAGGGAAAATTAATTTACTTGTTGTTGATAAGTAGGAGAGCATATGTCATTTAATAATTCCACACCCCATATAGAAGCACATACAAAGCAAATCGCTAAGCGTGTTTTAATGCCTGGTGATCCAAAACGTGCTGAATGAATTGCAAAAACATTTTTAAAGGACGCTAAATTAGTTTCGCAAGTTAGAGGAATGTCAACATTTACTGGGACATACAAAGGTGTTCCTGTAACAATCATGCCTCATGGGATGGGCATACCTTCTATATGCATTTATGCTCATGAATTATTTAGTTTTTACAATGTTCAAGTAATTTATCGTATTGGTAGCTGTGGTGTAACAAATGCAGCTAAAGCAAAATTAGGTGATGTTATTTTAGCTAAGTCATGTTGATCTGATGTTCCAATTAAACACTGAACAAAAGTTAAAACTGATGCTAAAAATACTTTTTATCCAACTAAATCATCAAAAGATTTAATTAAAAAAACTGCAAAAGAATTAGGCATTGTCTATTTAGAAAGAGATGCTTTTTCTGCTACATTCTTTTATAACAGTTCAACTTTTGATAGAACAAAGAAATTAACCGGAACAAGCGTTTCAGAAATGGAAGGCTTTGGTTTATTCTTAGAAGCTAAGAGTCATAAACGTAAAGCCGCTTGCTTATTGACTGTTAGTGACAATATGGAAACTGGCGAGTCAATGTCAGCTCTTGCTAGAGCAACCACGTTTAGAGACATGGCTGAACTTGCTTTAGAGTCAATCATTAGAGAAAAGGTTTAATATGGAATTAAATAAATACATAGATCATACGCTACTATCAGCGGATGCGAATCAAGATATGATTAGAAAAATTTGCGATGAGGCAAAACAATTTCATTTTGCTTCTGTATGTGTAAATCCGTACTATGTTCCATTATGCAAGTGATTTCTAAAAGATAGTGATGTAAAAATTTGTACTGTTATTGGTTTTCCTTTAGGACAAATGACAACTAGAGCAAAATGTGATGAAGCACTTGATGCAATTAAAAATGGTGCGCAAGAAGTAGATATGGTTTTGAACATTGCTGCATTAAAAGCACATGATTTGCATTATGTCACTGATGAAATTAAAGAAGTTAGAGAAGTATGTCATAACAATAATGCTTTACTAAAAGTAATTATTGAAACTTGTTTATTGAACGAGCAAAATAAAATTGATGCTTGTAAATGTGTTTCAGACGCTAAAGCTGATTTTATTAAGACATCTACTGGTTTTTCAACTGGCGGAGCAACAGCAGAAGATGTTGCATTAATGAAAAAACATGTTGATCCATCTGTAAAAATTAAAGCCTCTGGTGGGATTAGATCTAAACAAGATGCTATTAAGATGATTGAAGCAGGTGCAAGTCGTTTAGGAACAAGCAAAGGCGTAATGCTTGTAACAGACAAATAATTAATGGGCACCTAGTGCCCATACGAAGTTAAGGAATATTATGAAAAAGAAAGTTAAAGTTAAACCATTATTGGATCCAACAAACCCTCAAGATTGATTTAAAAACAAATCATTGCCTTCTTATTTGAGACAACAATTAGAAGAAATGAGTGAAGAAGATATCAAAATTGCATTTAGTAAAAAACCATTAGCTTTTGGTACAGCTGGTATTAGAGGCAAAATGGGACCAGGTACACATTATTTGAATAAATTTGTTTATCAACAAATGATGGTAGGTTATTGCAAACATATTTTAGCTAAGAATCATCATCGTCCTGCAATCTTCATTGCTCACGATAACCGATTAAATTCAGATGTCTTTGCAAATGAATGTGCTGAAGTTGCAAGACAAATGGGAATTATTGTTTATTTACCACAGGAAAACAAATTATTGCCAACACCTATCCTTTCATATGCAATTAGAAAATATAAATTGCAAGGTGGTGTTAACATCACAGCAAGTCACAATCCTAAAGAAGATAATGGCTTTAAAGCATACAACTCATTAGGAGCTCAAATTTTACCAGCAGAAGCAGAATCTGTTATTAAGCACATGCCTCAAAGCAATGAAATCTTTGATTTAAGCGCTTACTTCCGTAAAGGAAAACCTGCTGAAGCAAAATATATTCCATATCGTGAATTAACTGAATCTTTCTTTGATGAAGTTATCAAAGCAACAACTATTGATAAACCTTTCTTAACTCCAAAAGCACCAATTAAAAATGTGCCAATTGTTTTTACTGGTTTCCATGGAACTACAACTAAATTAATGCCTAAGTTCCTAGAACGTTTAGGTTTTAAAAAGGTCTATGTATATCCTCAACATGCTAACATTTCAGGATTATTCGAAGAATGTCCAATTTCTAATCCTGAAGAAGATAAAGCATTCACTGATGTAATCAAATATGCAACTAAAGTAAAATCTACCATCATTATTGGTTGTGATCCAGATGGTGATAGAATGGCAATGGGATTTAAAAAGACTAACCGTTGAAGATTCCTAAGAGGAAATGAAATGGGGATTATCTTTAGCCATTACATTTTAAATAGAAAACGTTTTACTGAAAAGAAACCTCTAATCATTACCACTCACGTATCAACTAGTTATGTTGATCGTATAGCTGCTAAAAACCATGCTGTTGTTATGAGAACAAAAACTGGTTTTAAATGATTAGGTAATATGATTGATAGATTATCTGAAAGATATGAATTCATTTTAGGATTTGAAGAAGCTATTGGTGCATTAGTTCACAATGTTTGTCGTGACAAAGATGCATTTGGTTCAATTTGTTTAGCTCTAGAAATTATGAATAGAGGTAATGCATACTTCCCAGATTTGCATGACTATATTTGTGACCGTATCTATGATATATATGAACCAACATTTAGTCAGACATTCAGTTATAAGATTCAATCTGAAAACTGAGAAGAAGATGCAAAACGTATGATGCATCGTGCATTACATATTAAAGAAAGAAAACTTTTTGACTATGATATTGAAAAAGTATGATATCAAAAAGAATCAGATTGTGTAGTTTGAACTTTAAATAAAGATTCATGAATCAAATTTAGAGTTTCAGGCACTGAACCTAAATTTAAAATTTACTTTAACTTCAATAATGAAATGGCTGGTCAATTGAAAGCAGCAGCCGTTATGAATATTGGTAAGATTGAAAACTATGTATTGAAAGGTTTCAAATACTCAAGATAATTTATGACTAGCAAAAAATATATTTTGGGAAATTGGAAACTTAACAAAAACTTATCTGATATCACTAAGTTTTTTGCTGAATTTAATAAACATCAAATTACAAATAACAAAATCGTATATGGTTTTGCTCCAACATTTTTAGGATTAGGAATGGCTTCTAATCTTAAAAAGGGGCAAACCATTATTATTTCTCAAGATGTTTGTGAGAACGATGAAGGAAGTTATACTGGACAAATTAGTTGTAGACAACTAAAAGATTTTGGTATTAAACATGCTATTGTTGGGCATTCTGAAACAAGAAAGTTTTTAGGTTGTACAGACACAATAGTAAATAAAAAAGTTAAAGCATGTTTAAAAAATAAGATTACACCTATTGTTTGTATTGGTGAATCATTGAAGCAATACAACGCTAAACAAACAAAACAAGTATTAGCAAAACAATTAAAAACAATTTTTGCTGGTGTTGATGCAAGTAAATGCATTGTTGCCTATGAACCATTATGAGCAATTGGTTCTGGCAAAACACCAACAACTAAAGAAATTAGTAGTTTGTGTGGTTTTATAAAAAGTATTGTTAAAAAAACACCAGTTTTATATGGTGGATCTGTTAATGACACCAACGCTTTAACTATAGTTACGTTAAAAAATGTTGATGGATTGTTAATAGGTGGGGCAAGTTTATGCCCACACAAATTTCACAACATACTTAAAGGAGTTAACTTATGAATAAGAAAGTAGGGTTAATAATAGTAGACGGTTTAGGTTTGAATGACAAAAGAAATGGAAATGCTTTTGCTCAAGCTAAAACACCAACTTTTGACATGTTATTAAATAAATATCCTCACTCAAAATTACAAACAAGTAGTTTTGCTGTTGGTTTGCCTCAAAACAAACCTGGTAATAGTGAGATTGGACATTTAAACATTGGTGCAGGAAGAACTGTTACTTCTGCATTAACTAGAATTAATAATGACATTGACAATAATCAATTTATTTACAATCCTAACTTTAGAAAAGTTATTGCTTTAGCAAAGAAAAAACATGCTAAAGTTCATGTTATTGGTTTAACTTCTTATGGTGGCGTACATAGTAATTTAACACATATGCAAAGAATTCTAAATGAATGTGGAACAAACAATGTTAAAACCGTTGCCCACATCATTGGCGATGGTCGTGACTGTCAAGTTGGAAGTATTGCATATGATATGAAAGACTTGCAAGATATCGACGTAGAATTTGGCGAAATAGTAAAAATTGGTACAGTTAGCGGTAGATACTATGCAATGGACCGTGATAATAATTGAGATCGTACTAGAAAAACAATTGATGCAATGATGCAAGTTGGTCCAAGCTACACTAATCTAGAAGATTATTTTGCAGATTTGTTTAGTGCACAACAAATTACTGATGAATTCATCATTCCTGCTTACAATGGTTTAGCACCCGATTGTAAGTTAGAAAAGAATGACATTGTCTTTATTATTAACTTCCGTCAAGACCGTGTAAGACAATTGTCACATATGTTTAAAAAATCTAAACTTTATACTGAACAATCGCCTGCATGAGATTTAAATTTAACTTTAGTTACAATGGTTAGATATGAAGGTATTGACAGTGACATTGTTATCTATCCACCGCAAACAGTTGAACATCCTCTTGGTGAAGTAATTGCTAATGCTGGATTAAAACAATTGAGAATTGCAGAAACAGAAAAATATGCTCATGTTACATTCTTCTTAGATGGAGGAAAAGAACTAGATTATAAAAATGAAAAGAAGATTCTTGTCCCATCTCCTAAGGTAGCAACATATGATTTAAAACCTCAAATGTCTGCAACTGAAGTAACAGCTAATTTGCTAGATGAAATGCCTAACTTTGATTTCTTCGTTTGCAATTATGCCAACCCAGATATGGTTGGTCATACAGGAAACTTTGAAGCAACCAAATTAGCAGTTGAAACAGTTGATGCTTGTTTACAACAAGTTCTAGTAACAGCCAAAGAAAAAGGTTATACATTATTCATTACATCTGATCATGGAAATTGCGATAAGATGTTAGATGAAAACGGCAGACCATGTACAACACACTCATCTGCACCCGTTTTCTTTATTTGTACTGATGAATCCATTAGATTAAAAGATGGAGCTTTAAATAACATCGCTCCAACCATCTTAAAATATTTAGGAATTGATAAGCCTAAAGAGATGGACAAAAAACCATTGTATTAAAAAAGAGGTGTAACCTCTTTTTTAATTGATATATTGGCATAAAATTTTTTCACATTATTGATTTTTTCTAAACGTAAAAACAAGTGATGCATTTTCAATATTATTTTCAATCCTAAACTTAATTTTCATTTGAGATTTTTCAGTTAAATTACCTTTTCCGCCTTCTAATCGTCATGAACCCACTGACACTATTGTAAATTCATCTTTTTCGGGTTTTGTTATGTATTTCTCATACGGAATTTTCTTTAATTCCTTGTTATCAATTCAAACCCTAGCATCTGTAATTTCCTGGATTTTTATATGTTCATGATCATGAATATTGCATACAACCATAAATTCTCAATATGTTTCATTATCGATTATTTTCTCGTCAGGAGCAATGACCATACTAATATAAGCAGTATGAAATTTGTTAGCAGACAATTTTCTTGGAGTTTCATTAAAAAAAGAACCCTGATCTAGTTCTGTAAAACCTTCCAAATATTTATCAAGATAAACTGTAGCACCACAGCTAGTTAGCACCATTGTCATAGTAGCTGTAACAATAGTTCCAACACTTAATATTGGTAATACAATTTTCTTCATATATTCATTCCTTATTTTCATTATATGAAAATAAGAAAGTTATTTTTTAGTTTTGCATTCAATCAATTATCCAAAACTTTAAAAATATAACAATTT
>JAKSVP010000014.1 GCA_024427265.1 Mycoplasmoidaceae bacterium | reverse complement strand
ACCCACTAGTTACAACAGCATTCAACGCTGACTTCGATGGTGACCAAATGGGTGTTTACCTACCACTTTCTAAAGAAGCTATTGCTGAAGCAAGAAGTATTCTATTAGCTTCTTGACACATTCTTGGTCCTAAAGATGGTAAGCCAATCGTTACTCCAACACAAGATATGATTCTTGGTGCTTACTATATTTCTCAAGAAGAAAGAGGAACAAAGGGTGAATATACAATCTTTGCTAATCCAAGAGAAGCAAAGAGAGCTTACCACTTAAGACAAGTAGGTATTCATGCTATTGTAGGTATTTCAACTAATGCTTACAAAGATAAAGGTTTACCTTCTAACTGTATCCTTGTTACATCTATGGGTAAGATTATGTTTAATGATATCTTACCTGCAACAATGCCTTATATCAATGATGGTAAAGACATTGATGGTGTAGACAAAGAAAGAATTGTTCCTGCTGGTGAAAATGCAAGAAAAGTAATGGAAAAATGTGAAACAGCTAATCCATTTACAAAGAAAACACTACAAAAGATTGTTGATAGTCTATATGGACAATTTGAAGTTGATGTTACTGCAAGAACAATGGATGCTATTAAAAACATTGGTTTTGACTTCTCAACAAAATCATCTGTTACAATCTCTGCATTTGATCTACCAAGTTACAACAAGAAAGATACTTACTTCGTAGGTGCAGATAAACGTGTTGCTACATTAAAGAAGCAATTTGAAAAAGGTTTATTAACAGATGATGAAAGATATAAACGTGTAATTGATCTATGATCAAAAGTTAAAAACGACGTTACAGAAGATATTAAGACTATCTTAGCTGATCCTAAGAATAGAAACAACCCAGTTATTATTATGGCTAACTCTGGTGCCAGAGGTAACGAATCACAATTTACACAACTATTAGGTATGCGTGGATTGATGAGTAAGTCTTATAACTATGACCAAAAGACAAAGTCTAATGTTATTAAGGATACAATTGAAACACCAATTAAACACTCATTCCTAGATGGTTTAACAATTGCTGAATACTTTAACGCATCTTATGGTGCACGTAAAGGTATGGCTGATACAGCCATGAAAACATCTAAGTCTGGTTACATGACTAGAAAATTAGTAGATGCTGCTCAAGAAGTAATTGTTAAAGAAGAAGACTGTGGAACACCTACAGGACTTGTAGTTAAAGCAATTGAAGATACAAAGCAAAACTATAAGATTGAATCTTTAGCTGATCGTATTGCTAACAGATATGCCTTTGAAGACATTGTTAGTCCAAAGACTGAAAAAGTCTTAGTAGCTAAGAATGAAATTATTACTCCTGCTATGGCTGCACGTATTGAACGTGAAGGTATTAAGGAAGTAGTAATTAGATCAGTTCTACATTGTCAATGTAAAGATGGTATTTGTCAAAAATGTTTTGGTAACGACTTAACAACAAATAAACCTATTGAAATTGGTACAGCTATCGGTGTAATTGCTGCGCAATCTATCGGTGAACCTGGTACACAATTAACAATGAGAACATTCCATACTGGTGGTGCTGCCGGTGAAGCTAACATTACACAAGGTTTTGAAAGATTAAAACAATTGTTTGACCTTGTTCCACCTGCAGAACGTGAACTTGCAATCATTGCTGTTGCACCATGTAAGGTAACAAAGATTGAACCATATGAAGATGGTACAAAGATCTATGTTATTAATGATGTAACTGATGAAGAAAAGATTTACTATGCTAACTTGTCACAAGTTATTAGAGCTGAAAAAGGCGACCACCTTGAAGCTGGTGACAAGATTACTGAAGGATCAATTAACATTAAGAAGTTACTTGAAGTTGCAGGAATCGAAGCAGTTAGAGATTATCTAATCAAAGAAGTTCAAAAAGTTTATCGTTTACAAGGTATTGAAATTTCAGATAAATATATTGAAATCATTGTTAGACAATTAACTAACAAGTTAAGAGTATTATCTCCTGGAGATAGTAGCTACTTTATTGGTGAAACTACAGACATTAACACTTTCACTGAAGTATGTAACCAATTATTTGCTGCTGGTAAAGAATTACCAACTGCTAAGAATGAAATCTATGGTCTAGATAACGTTGCAACAAGCAAGAAGGGTCCATTCCTAGCTGCTGCTTCATTCCAAGACACAAAGAAGATTCTTACAGATGCAGCTATTAGAGGTGACATTGATACTCTAATGGGTCTAAAAGAAAATGTTATGATTGGTAACTTATTACCAGTCGGTACTGGTCTAGAAAGACCAGAAGATGTCATCGCTAAAGGTGACGAAATGTACAAAAAAGAATATTAATTGTACATCTGTGATAAAATTAAAATACATTAAGGAGAAAACTTATGCAAAAAACAACTATGCTTAAGAAAGAAACAGCAGCAGCCAATCGTGTTTGATACATGATTGATGCTTCTGGCGTTGTTCTAGGAAAATTAGCTGTTGCTGCAGCTAACATTATTCGTGGTAAGAATAAACCAAACTTTACCCCAAATGTTGACTGTGGAGACAACCTTATCATTATTAATACTGATAAAGTTATTGTAACAGGTAATAAAGCACAAAAAGAATTTAGATATAACCATTCTGGTTACATCGGTGGTATTAGAAAAAGATCAGTTAAAGAAATGATCCAAAAATATTCTGATGAATTAGTAACTATTGCTGTTAAGGGTATGTTACCTAAAAACAGACTAGCTGACAAGATCATCAAGAAATTACATGTATATAAGGATGCAGGTAAAGACCACAGCAAACAAAAACCAAAATTAATTAAGGTAGGTAAATAATCATGGCAACTAAAATTGAATATAAAGGATTAGGTAGAAGAAAAACTTCTGTCGCAAGAGTATTAATGGTACCAGGTTCTGGTAAGATTACCATTAATGGTAAAACTCCTGCTGAATATTTTCCTAACAAACTAGTAATTCAAGACATGCTTCAACCACTTGAAGTAACTAACCAAATGAAGACATTTGACATCAAAGTCAAAGTTATTGGTGGTGGTTTTAAAGGTCAAGCTGGAGCTATTAGACTTGGTATTGCTCGTGCTTTAATTGATTGCAACGCAGAACAAAAGACAACATTAAAAAGAGCTAAGTTGGTTACAAGAGACTCTCGTGTTAAAGAACGTAAAAAATACGGTAAATACGGTGCACGTAGAAGTCCACAATTTACAAAACGTTAGTTCTCCTTTTTATTACAAATCAAGCTTGTTTATATCCTATGGATATAGACAAGTTTTTGTTTTTGGATTAATATGTTATATATAATTAACTACGTGAAAATTATGAAAAAAATTAAATTACTTGCTCCCTTATTAACTTTGTCTACTATTGCAACAACAGCTGTTACTATGGCTGGATGTGCACCAGTAGATCCAGTTGATCCAGAAAACATGGTTGATGTTACTATTTCTGACGATGTTATAGAAAATGTTACATTAGAAAAAACAAAAGCCGAAAAAGGCAAAAGATTTGAAACAAAAGTTTATATGGAAACACCTTTCTATATGAATGATGTTACAGTGAAGGTAGGAGGAAAAGAAATTGTTGAAGGTGACATAGATGTTACCGGCAGCAGCAGTCAATTCTTCTATGATTACATTAACAACACTCTAACTATTAAGGAAGGTGTTATTGATGACAAGGTTGAATTGAGTTTTGAATTCACATATGTATTGGGTGACACGGCGTCATATGTTCCAGGACAGGTTCCTTACTTGGTATCTGATCATGATATCTATATTGAAGAGACATCACGTACATACACATTTTATCTATATCTTGACTTTACAGGATGAGATGAATTTTATAAAGAACAATTCCCACAATATTTTTGTTTTTCAATGAATTCAGATGTTGAATACAATTCAACATTTACTGGTACACCAGAAATATTAAGCATAGGAATGGAAGGCAAGATTAATGTAGTATTGCAAGCTGATTCAAAAAGCTTTAAACTCAGTGGTGATGGTTATGGTTATGGAAAAGATTTAAAGTTGTTTATGAGTATGCAATGCAAATTTAATTCCGCAAACCATTTCCGTTTCTATGGCTTAAACAAATAAAACAAAAACAGGCAATCGCCTGTTTTTTCTTTTACAAAGAAGATTATTTTTCTTTCTTCTTCATTGTTGTTCTAGATCTCATTACTTCACCAGCAGTTTGAGTTTTATATACTCTCTTACCACTTAAAGCAGAAGATTCTAGTTTTTTATTCATCTTAATTGTATTTTTAGGTGATCTAATAGTAAATACTAGAATAACTGAAATAATACCTAATACAACAATAATGATTGCAAAGATTAACATTCCTAATCCTAGTCCTGTTAATGAACCATCACTATTAAATCAATCTCAACCTTGTTGACCTTGTTTTGATCCCATGTATCAACTAACAAAGGTCATAACAACAAATGCAACTAACGCAACAATGTCAATTAATAATAAGAATTTCTTTAGTCCGTAACTTTGGTTAATTTTCTTAATCAAACTTTTACGTTCTGTTTCTTTAATAAATGCCATATTTTCTCCTTACATATATTATAAGGAATAAAAAAACAGGTTTTACCTGTTACTATTTATCTAAGTCAAAGTCTTTTGTTAAGCCAATTACAAACTTTTCAATATCAAATGGTTGTAAGTCATTATATGTTTCGCCTAAACCAATAAACTTAACTGGAATATTGAAGTTATCCTTGATAGCTAAGATGATTCCACCCTTAGATGTTGAATCCATCTTAGTTAAAATAATACCTGTTAACTTTGTTACTTCACTAAAAGCTTTAGCTTGAGCAATACCAGATTGACCTGTTGTTGCATCTAAGACTAATAATGATTCACAAGGTTGGTTAGGATTGAATTTCTTAATAACCCCATCCATCTTTTTCAATTCATTCATAAGATTAATCTTATTTTGTAATCTACCAGATGTATCACATAAAACAACATCAATCTTATTTTCGTTTGCTCATTTAACACCTTCATAAATAACTGAAGCAGGATCTTGGTTAGCTACTTTAGGTTTAAAACATTGAATGTTTAATCTTTGTGCTCAAATAGACAATTGTTCTACTGCTCCTGCTCTAAAAGTATCACCAGCAACTAAACACACTTTCATACCTTTATCTAATAGATAGTGAGCAATTTTAGCAATTGATGTTGTTTTACCAACACCATTTACACCTGATACTAAAATAACATTAGTTTCACCTTGTTTTAAGTTTAGACCATTATCAATGATAGTATCTTGGATATAGTAAACAAAGATCTTATCAATAATAATTTGTTTAACTAAAGAAGCATCAGAAACGTTTTGATATTTAATTTCATCTTCAATTGCTTGCATGATTTTCATGGTAGCACCAGTACCAACATCAAAACCAATAAGCATCTCTTCTATGCTTTCTAGCATAGTAGCATCAACTTTCTTATGTTCCTTAACTAAGTTATCTAAAGCAGATTTAAAAACACCACCAGATTTTTTTAATCCTTGGTCAAATGTCTTTTGATCAACTTGAGCAATTTGTGTTGTTTGCTCAATTTTAGCAGCTGTCTTTTCTGCTTTCTTATGTTTGATCTTATTTATTAAATTCTTTAGAAAACCCATTATTGATTATCATTTCCAAATTCTTTAGCATGAGCTAAAGTTACTTTATACATGTTTGTAATACCTTTGATTTGCATTGTTGCACCAAATAAGCTATCACAACGTTCCATTGTACCTGGACGGTGAGTAATAACTAAGAATTGAGTATCATCAGAGTTCTTCTTGATGATGTTACCAAATCTTTCTACGTTAGCAGGGTCAAGAGCTGATTCTGCTTCATCTAGAACAACTAATGGGAAGTTGTGAACACGTAGGATAGCAAATAGTACTGATAAGGCAACTAATGACTTTTCACCACCAGATAATAAGTTTAATGTAGTAATCTTCTTACCAGGAGGTACAGCAGTTACCTCAATACCTGAATCTAAGATATTGTTTGGGTCAGTGTATTGAACAGATGCTGTTCCACCACCAAACAAGTAGCCAAATACTGTTGGTAATTCCTTATTAACCTTTTCAATAGTTTCTCTGAAACTATTACGAGCTTTATTGTCAAGTTCAGCAATTGCTTTTTCAATTGTGTCTTTTGCATCAATAAGCTCTTTGTGTTGAACAGATAGAGAATCATATTCTTTTTGCTTCTCTTCTAGTTCTTTTAGTGCTTCCATGTTGATTGCACCAATCTTGTCTAATTCAAAACGAAGTTGTTGAATTGTGTCTCTTGCTTGTGCATCAGACATAGGAAGTTCTTTATTATAGTTAGCAATAGCATTTTCTACTGTCATACGGTATTCAGAAGAAATACGACTCTTTGCATTTTCAATAATAGCTTTTGCTTTTTCAAGATCTACTTCAGCATGAGCTTGTTCTGCATTAGCTTTATTTACTAAAGCTCTTGTTTCATCAAGTCTTGCTTGATAGTCATCAGCAATTTGTCTATTAGTTTGTTTAGTTGCTCTTGCTACGTTAAGATCTTGAACAATCTTATCTTTCTTAGCTTGTAATGAAGCAAGTTCTTTTGTAATTTCATCAACTGTATCAGCTTTAGCTTCATCTTTAGATGATTTATCTAATTGATCAAAGTCTGCTTGATATCTTAATAGACTAGATTCAATATTTTTAATCTTGTCTTCATATGTACCAAACAATACTTTCTTTTCATTAAGTTTGTTTTCAATTTCTTGTAAACCACTTGCAAACTTAGCTTGTTCAATTCTTGCTTCTGAACATTGTTTTGTTAAGTCAGCAATTTCTTTTTCTAGGCTTGCTTTATTTTCTTGTAAGTTAAAGACTGGAGCAAATTTAGCTTTGCTATAACCACCAGTAATAGCTCCACCAACTGAAATGTTTTGTCCATCAAGAGTTACAACTTGATAAGCAGATTTTGTATATTTAGAAATGGTAATAGCAGAAGTTAAATCTTGAGAGATTAAAATTCTTCCTAATAACATACTAAATAAATCAGCATATTTCATATCATAAGAAATAAGCTTATCAGCTGTATCAATATAACCTTCTAGTTGTTTAACAACTAATGCATGTTCTTCTCTTAAAGGTCTTGGTCTAACCAATGTTAAAGGTAAGAAGGTTGCTTTACCTGCTTTGTTGTTCTTTAAGAACTCAATAGCATATTTAGCATCTTCTTCATTTTCAGTAATAACAAAGTTAGAACTTTTACCTAAAGCTAGAGTGATAGCTGTTTCATATTGTTTATCAACTGTAACAAAATCTTTAACAGTACCAACAATACCATGTAAAGCCTTGGTATTTTCCATTACTGTTCTTGTTCCAGCTTCATTTACATATTCGTTATCAATCTTATCTTCTACTGATCTTAGCTTATAACCAAGTTCACTTATCTTGTTAGATAAACTTGCTACTTTTGATTTAGCGTTATCATTTTTAATTTGTTGACTATCTTTAATTTCTTGATAACCTTTAATTTCATCATCAAGTTTTTGTCTATTTTCTTTTGCAGTTTTTAAATCAAACTTTAAGTTAGAAATAATTTGTTTTAAAGCTTGAGCTTTCTTCTTAGAAGAACCTGCAGCTAAATCATTTTGTAAGTTAGATTCGATTGATGACTTCTTAATTTCAAGTTTGTTAATTTCTTGAATGATGTTAGCAAACTTAGTGTTGAACTCTTCAACGTCTGCATCAGATTGATTTGCTTTTTCTTTAACATCAACTAATTGTTTGCTAACTGTTTCAATGTCAGCTTCATTAGAAGCAACAATTTGTTTGTTTCTTGCAATGATATTCTTTAGTTCACTTAGTTTAGCTTGACTAAAGGAAATATCTTTTACTAGAATAATTAATTCTAGTTCCATTAATTGTTTCTTCTTTTCTTGGTAGATTTGTGCTTTTTCTACTTGCTTAGATAATTTCTTAATATCCTTTTCAAGAATAGAAACATAATCAGATACACGGTTAAGGTTAATTGTTGCTCTTTCAAGTTCAGATAAACTGTCTTGTTTCTTTTTAGCATATAAACCAATACCTGCAGCATCTTCAAAGATCTTTCTACGATCTTCAGGTTTAGCTTCAACGAATCATTGAACTGTACCTTGAGAGATAATTCCTAATGAACCTTTTGTTAAACCAGTATCAAGGAATAATTCTTGAATATCTTTTAAACGACAAGGTTCATTATTAATGAAGTATTCATTATCTCCTTCATTTCTGGTTAGCTTTCTTGTAACAGTTACTTCTTTTAAATCTGAGTGAAGGATTTTGTTAGAGTTATCAAAAGTTAAAGCAACCATAGCATAGTCGCTACCATCTTTATCTTTTGATCCATGGAAGATAATATCACTAGAGCTTTTACCTCTTAGTGCTTTTTTAGATTGTTCACCCAATACTCATTTGATTGCGTCAACGATATTAGATTTACCAGAACCGTTAGGTCCTACTACACCAACCATTGAATCATTGAATGTTAATTCAATAGGGTTAGCAAATGATTTAAATCCTACAGCTTTAAACTTTTTAAGAAATAACATATTATCTTCCTTCCTTCACTAGTTTTGAATAAGCTTCTTTTGCAGCAGCCTTTTCAGCAATCTTTTTATTTTGTCCATTTCCTTTACCGTAAATGATTCCATTTACTTTTAAGATTGACTCAAAACTATTTGGTGCTAATTGTCTTGTATGATACATAGCATTCTTTGTGTTATGTTTCATTAAAGCTTCTTGCACTAATGTTTTGTAATCTAGTGCACTATTTAAGATATCTTTATCTTCAAACTTGAATAGTGTTGCATTTAATAACTTTCTAATTGGACTAATTCCAAGGTCTAAATAAATTGCTCCAAGCAATGATTCAAAGCAATCTTCTAATATTTTATCAAGGCCTGTTGATTTTGATGCACCAACACCTAACAAAATATAATTTTGTAATCCTAGTTGTTTAGCAATAGCTGTTTCAGTGTTAGAGCAAACTAAACGTTTTCTTAAAACAGTTAGTTCGCCTTCATGTTTCTTAGGATACTTGTTGTATAAGTGTTCTGCAGTTAAAAATCCAAGAACACTATCACCTAAGTATTCTAAACGTTGATATGAATAGTTTTGATTATGTTCGTTAGCATAAGAACGATGAGTTAATGCTTCAACATAAACTGAAAGACTTTTAGGACTAGTTCCTAAAATCTTAGTTAGTCATTCTTTTAATGTTTTATTGTAATCCTTATTCATATTTAATACGTTTTATGCTATGTAATAAATCATTATCTACACAATCATGTGCCATTCTTAAAGCAGCATAGAATTGTTTAGCATCTGCTGAGCCATGAGTTTTAATAGCAATACCATTTGCTCCTAAAACAATTGCTCCAGCATTGTTACGATAATCAAATGTCTTTGTTAGTGTAGTAATGATAGGAACACTAAATACTGCACCTAATCAGTTTCATGGTTTTTTATAACCATCCTTTAGGATATGGCTAACTGATTTTAATGCACCCTCTAGTGCTTTTAAACAGATGTTACCACTAAATCCATCACAAACACAAACATCAACTGTTCCATCTAGTAAACCTTTTGGTTCGACAAAACCAACATAGTTGATTTGTTTATTTTCAGATAATAGATCATGAGCTTTCTTGTGGAAGTCATAACCTTTATGGTGTTCTGTACCAATATTTAAAACACCAATTCTTGGTCTTGATATTTTTCTTACAATACGAGCATATTCGTTTGCCATTAAAGCAAAGTTGTATAGATCTACTCCATCTACATTAATGTTGGCACCAACATCAATCATGTTAAAGCCAACTTTATTTGTTGTTGGAATAAATGGCATGAATCCAAACTTATCAACACTATTAATTGAACCTAGATTCATTTTTACTAAAGGAACAAAGCATGATGTGCTTCCAGCTGAAACAACTGCATCAGCTGTTTTAACTTTAACTAAGTTAATAGCAGCTAACATAGATGTTCCTTTTTTTCTTAAAGCAGTAATTGGAGTATCATTCATATCAATTACTTCTGTAGCATGAACAATTTCAAAGTTATCTTTGTCATTTAAACAAGGACGAATAACTTCTTCATTACCAACTAAGATAACTTTAGCACCAGGATAATCTTTGCTAAACTTTCTTGCAGCATTAATAGCTTCGCTAGTTTTGTTTTCAAAACCCATTACATCTAAAGCAATTTTCATAATGTACCTACTTTGTTACTCCAATATAGTAATGATATGTTGATTGGTTGCCTTGGATAATGATTGGTTTAACCAAATATGTTTCATTAATGTATTTATACATTTTGTTAACTTGTTCCATTGTTCCATCTTTACCATAAATGATAACAGCTGTCTTTGGTCTTCTAATATCACCAAAGATTTCATCAATCATTCTTGTTGTAACAGCTGCTTCATGTCTAGAGTTTGTAACAATCTCTTTATTTCTAACACCAATATAATCACCAAACTTGATGTTTAAGTTCTTATATCTAATGTTCTTAACAGATTTAGAAATCTTACAAGATTCACAGTTCTTGAAAGCTCTTTCCATTTCTTTAACTGTATCGCTCTCTTCAAGTTCAGGGTTAAAGCTTAAACAAGTTAAATAACTTGTGGCAATGTCCTTTGCAGGAATAATATCAATGTTGTAATTCTTCTTAGGGAACAAACGTTTTGCTTGTTCAGCAGCCATAAGAATATTACCATTGTCTGTTACAACAATAACATTCTTACTCTTAGCAGATTTAATTAAATCATAGAATTGTTGAATTGTTGGGTTACCAATTTCATCACAGTTCAAACAGTGAGTAATACCAAATTCATTTGCATATACATCTTGCATTGCTTGACTTGGCACTGTTGCAACAACTTTAGTTGCGTTGGTAATTTCATTACCAGCCTTAAATGAACTTTCAAGTTTTTCAAGTGATGTACCTTTGTTCTTCATCATGAATTGTAAAGTCATGTTTTCAATTTTAATTTTTGTAAATTCACCAAACTTACTTGCAAATTCAAGTAATTTGTGAGGTTGTACTACGTGAACGTGAACTTTTACAATATCATCATCTTTAACGTAGACAAAGCTATCGCCCATATCTTGAATACGTTTTTTGAAGTATGTTTCATCAAATCTAGATTTCTTAGGTTGATCAGTTGTTACTCTTGATCCAAGTTTTAAAATAAATTCTGAACAATAACCAAAACCTTCATTGTTATCAACAAAATTTTTGTTGATGGCATTTTGTTTTGATTTGTCTTCAGCTTTCTTTTCTACTGGTTTAGCATCTGGATGAAGTAATGCTTCTTTCATTCCTTCAATAAACACTGTTAGACCATAACCACCAGAGTCTACTACACCAACTTCTTTTAATTGAATTAGGAAGTCAGGAGTTTTATTTAGAATAATCTTTGCTTCTTTATGAGCATATTCAAAGAATTCTTCAATAGATTTAAATTTTCCTGTTGCTTCAGTCAATTTTTCTGCTGTTACTCTAATAACAGTTAGGATTGTTCCTTCAACTGGAGTAGAAACGGATTTATAAGCAAATTCTTTAGCGGCATTAAAAGCTTTGGTTAAGTCTGAAAGACTTGCTTCTTTTTGCCCAGAAGCAAATACTGAACTAAAACCTTTAAAGATTTGACTCATGATAACACCAGAGTTTCCTCTAGCATTCATCAATAAACCTCTAGCAAAGGTTTTAGTTAGTAAAGACATATCATCTGTTTCTAGATCATTGATAGCATCTCATGCACCACCAGTAGTAATTTTTAAGTTAGTACCAGTATCACCATCAGGAACAGGGAAGACATTTAATTCATCAATATACTCAAAATTGTTACTTACGTAAGTAACACCATTTTGAAATAATGATTTTAAAAGTTTTGTATTTAAAGAAGTCATTACTTATCCCCTTTAGTACTAGAATTTACAATAATATTTATTTTAATCTTGCCTTCATCGATATCGAATTGTTTTGTCAAGTAGAAACTAATTGCTGATTGTAATTCGTTAGCAATTGAATAGATATTACTTAATAAGCTGATAGGAGTTAAAAAGATATTTATCTCACATTTAGCGTCATTAATTTTAATATTTTCAATACTTTGACCGCCAATTCCTGGAATCTTTTTTGTTTCTTCTAACAAAATATTTTCCAATACGTTTGGACTGATTGAAATAATATCATGTAATTTCATAAAAGCATTATATAATATTTTCAATATTAAATATAATAATAGTATAAAGGAATTTTATCTATATGGCTGTCGCACAAAGAAGAACCTCTAAAGGTAGAAAAGGAATGCGTAGAAGTCATCACGCATTGAAACCAGTAATAACAACTGTTTGTCCTAAATGTGGTAAACCAATTAAACCACATACAGTATGCAAATATTGTGGTTACTACAACGGTAAAAAAATTAAAAACGTTAAATAATTTATTATTTAAAAGGCCAAATCGTAGTGATACGGTTTGACCTTTATTAATTTAAGGAGATTAAGATGATTATTGTTAAACCATCATACAAAATTTTATCTAAAGTTGATCCTATTGCACAATTACAACTAATTGAAAAGATTGGTCGTGTTTGTTATAAATCAGAAGACAAGATTGATAAAACAGGTGAATCTGCAAAGAAATTAATAGGGAACCTATTAAAATGACATCATGAAGCTGTAATTGAACACAGTTTCTTGTCAGTTAAATTTGTTTGTGACCGTGGCGTTACACACGAATTAGTAAGACACAGAATTGCCAGTTTCGCTCAAGAATCTACAAGATACTGTAATTATGCAAATGATAAATTTGGTAAACAAATTACAGTAATTGAACCATATTTCTATAAGAAGAATCCTAAGAGATATCAATTATGAAAGAAAGCTATGGCAGAAACAGAAAAAGCTTACTTTGCTTTGATAAAAGCTGGATCTACACCCCAAGAAGCTAGAAGTGTATTACCAAATAGTTTAAAAACTGAAATTACCATTTCTGCTAACTTTAGAGAATGAAGAAACATCTTAAGATTAAGATGTGCACCTGATGCTCATCCTCAAGCTAGAGAATTGCTTATTCCTCTATTAAAAGAATTACAAAAGAAGATTCCATTAATCTTTGACGATATTGTATACAAGGAAGTATAGAATGAAAATTTTATCTGGAATTAATGCAAGAGCAAACTTTTTGAAGTCGCTTAAAAAGCAAGTTGCTAATCTAAAAAAGAGAAAAATTACACCTACTTTGGCTATTATTTTGAACAATGATAGTTATGCAAGTAGTGTTTATGTTTCTAACAAACAAAAACTATGTGCAGAACTTGGAATAAAATCAAAATTATTCAAGCTTCCTGCAAGCACAACTAACAAACAAATGTTAGCATTAATTTCTAGATTAAATAAAGACAAAAAAATCAATGGTTTATTTGTTCAATTACCTACTAGTGATAAGATCGATGATGATGCAGTCATAAATGCCATCTGTCCAGATAAAGATGTTGACTGTTTTCACAATCAAAATGTAGGTAAAATTTGAACAGCATCTGATGCTAGTAATTTAATCAAACCATGCACTGCTGCAGGAGTTATAGAATTATTAAGGTTCCATAGAATACCTATGGAGGGAAAGCTTGTAGCTATAGTAAATCGTAGTAACATTGTGGGCAAACCACTAGCTACATTATTCCTACAAGAAAACGCTACACCAGTTATTCTTCACTCAAGAAGTAAAAACACTAAAGAAATTTGTAAGCAAGCAGACATTGTTGTAGCTGCAATTGGTAGAGCAAAATTCTTTGATCAATCTTACTTCAAAAAAGATGCAGTAATTGTTGATGTGGGAATCAACCGTGATGCTAACAATAAATTATGTGGAGACGTTGATGCTGCATCATTAAAGAATTTCACTGGTTGATTAAGCCCCGTTCCAGGTGGTGTTGGGCCTATGACAGTGCTGATGCTAATCAACAACTTAGTCATCTTAACAAAAAAGCAACATGGAGGTAAATAATGGGGAAGAAAGTTAAATATCAAATTAAAGATGAAACAACCTTAGTATTAAGTGAAAATGCTAATGCTGGTGACATTATTGACCTAACTGAAGAAGTAGACTTAGATACTAAATCTGTTATTAAGAACTTTAGTTCTAAGATTGAAGCTTTAGCTAAAGATAAAGCTGAGGAACTTGCTGAAGCTAAAGCATTAAAAGCAGTAAGTGAAAAAGAAAAACAAATTGCTGATCTTCAAAAAGATTTAGCTTTGCTAAAGAAAGATTTGCAAGCAAACAATTCTACAGTTCAAGACAAAATTGATAATGCAGTCTTGAAAGCAGAAAAAGCTAAAGATGATCAAATCTATAATTTAAAAGATCAAATTAAGAAGATGGAAAATGAATGAAACCATCGTCACACATCAACTAAAGCTTTTGGTGAAGAACTAGAAAAATTTGTTTGAGAAGAATTTGAAGACGCACAACAAAAAGGTGCATTCCCCAATGCTAAATTCATTAAGGATAACGAAGTTATAAATTCTGCTGATAGTCTAAAAGGATCAAAAGGTGATTTTATCTTTAGAGACTATGATAATCAAAACAATGAAATCTTATCTATTGAAATAGAAGTTAAGACAGAACAAAACACAACAGAATCTAAAAAACGTAATCAAGATCACTATAAAAAACTTGATCAAGACAGAACTAATAAGCAATGCGAATATGCATTATTAATTTCTGAGCTTGAAAGAGACAACAAAAACTTTGATGGTATCTATAAAGTTAGAGGATATGACAAAATGTATGTTGTAAGACCACAAACATTTGTTGCCTTCATAAATGTATTGAAAGATAGCTTAAACAAAAACTTTGAACTTGTTCAAACTATCAACCAGAAGAAAATGGAATTTGTTGATCAGGAAACATTTATTAATAATTTAAATGATTTCAAGAATGATTTTGCTATTTCGTTTGATCGATCAGCAAAGAATTTCGATGGAGCAATCCAAGCAATTGACAAATCAATTAAGAATCTTCAAGAAATTAGAGATAAGTTAACAAAATCTGGAGAACAATTGTTAACTGCAAATAATAAACTTCAAGGTATTACCTTGAGAAAACTAAAGAAAGGATGTAAGGAAGATCCCTTTAAAAAATAATTATGACTAAATTTGGAATTATCGGAACAACAGTAGCAGCAGTAGCAGGAGCAACAGTAGTAGTTGTCCCTACAGTTGTTGCTCTAACTGTTAGAAATGTAGATCCTAAAGCTAGGATGATTTATGAGAATAGTGTTGAAGAATTAAAAGAAATCTGCAAGATTCCTCATTCATCTAATAAAGATTTGGTTGAACCTGATTTAGATAATGATAATTTAAGACATATTAGAAAACATATTAAGGATAAAGTAAAAGAATATATGGGTTCTGATATTACTATCATGGATAAAAGAGGTAATATTTGATTCGATATACCTGCCACACCAGGCTTTGAAAAACAAAAACCAGTAATTTTCCAAGCACATATGGATATGGTATGAGCTGCAACTGGCGAAGCTGAACATTGAGATCCGTTAACTGACCCAGTCTCAACTCCAGTCATTGAAAATGTTGATGGTAAAAGAGTTATGCATAGTAAAGGATGATTAACATCCTTAGGTGCTGATGATGGACAAGGAATGGCTATTATGTTATCTCTTGCCAAATATCATGATAAGATTGATCACTGTCCAATAAGATGCTTATTTACTGTTGATGAAGAAACAACTGTTGCCGGAGCAAAAGAATTAGATACAGCAGTATTTAACGATCATCCTTATCTAATTAATGTGGATTCACCACATGGTGGTCTAGTTATGACAACTTCTGCTGGTTTAAAAGAATTCACACATCATTTTGAAAATGTTATGTTAGAAACTGCTGAGACTACTAGTGTAAAAGTTACGCTAAAAGATTTCTTAGGTGGACACTCTGGTGAAGATGCTGATAATGGTAGAGCTAACCCAATAAGTTTATTTGCTAAGGAAGTTCAAACATTATCACCAGAAGATATTAACTTTCAGTTAGCTGGTATTGCAACTTCAGCTGATGTTGCTAATAAGATTCCAACTGATGCAACATTTGAATTCTACACATCATTGCCTTATTCAATATTAGAAAAAACTTTGTTATATGATTTTCAAAGTTTGCCTTCTTTATATCCAAATGAAAAAGACGCAAAGATTGTAATAGAACAAGGTGAAACTAAAAGAGTAATGCCTTAAGAAAAAAGTATAAGTCTTATTGATGCCATAGCATCATTCCCTTGTGGAGCACAAGATGATATGCGTTTTGATGATGGATTTATTGGTGGAAGTGGTAACATTTCTGCCTTTAATTGAACTTCAGATGGTTACTATGCCGATCTTTCATTCATATCTAGTTTCAGATATGGAAGAGATGAGGGCTGACGTGAAAAATTAGATTATGAAACACAAGACATCATTAAAAAACTTGGAGCATCTTTTCCTGAATATAAAACCCAAATAGAAGATGGCTTCTATGTATGAGAAGATAAACCAAATAACAAATTATTAAACTTGTGTTTAGATTCATTTAAAAATATTGGATTAAAAGGAACAGCTGCTAAATGTCATGGTGGGCTAGAACCTTCCTTCTTCTGCAGAAAAGTACCAGACTTATATCAAATAGCTATCGGTCCAACTGTTTTAAATGAACACAATGTTAGAGAACAATTAGTCTTGGAAGATTATTTGAATACTTGTGAAGTTGTAGTCCAAATGTTAAAATCTTTTAACATATAAAAAAAAGAGGTATCGCCTCTTTTTTTCTTAACGGTATTTATTTGGATGAGCCTTTTTCATTCGCTAATTCATAAAACATTGCATAAGACCCTCCTGGAGATAGATTGTATGTTATCTTTGGTGTTATATAAAAATAAAATACATCATTTTTTTCAGGATTGTCGCCATCTCCATAAATATGTATTTCTGGAGCGCTAACAGATGCAAAACATTTATTCTTTTGATTTGCTAATTGATCAACATAAGTTATATTGTGTTTGGTATCATTTATTCAAACTTCAATATCAAAGTAATCGCGAGAAAATGGGTCAACGTAATTAATGCCTAAAGTAAATTGTCAAGTTAGACTTTTAGTTGAAAATAATAAATTAAATTGTTCTTGAGTCAATTTTGTTAAATCGCCAAAAAAACAATAAGTAGTATTTGCAAACAACTTCTCTTCTTTGAAAATGTTCATAAATAGATAAACAGATTCACCATCTTCTTCATATAACATTTCTATTAATTTTGAAGGCTTAGGTACTGGAGGAGTAGGCGGTGTTGGTTCTGATTCATTGCAAGACACCATACTAATTGTTGGTGCTAATGTTGTTAACACTATAGGTAATAAAATAAATTTTCTTTTCATAAATCTTATTATAAAAAAATAAAAAGAGGTGGTGCCTCTTTTTCTTAACGATATTTGTTTGGATGAGCTTTTTTCATTTTGCTAATGAATGTTGCTTTTGGCATCTTGCCATATTTTTTCATTAGGCTAACACATTCTTTATATTCTTTAACAGCTCATGCTTGGTCTTGGAAACCTCTAACAATAACCTTCTTGTGTTGTAAGTTTTTGTAGTTTTCAAAGAAGTCTTTGATTTCTAATAATAGATGTTGATTTAAATCTTTTAAAGATTTAATGTGTGTGTATCTTGGATCACAATCAATAACACCAATTAATTTAGTGTCTGTTTCACCATCATCAATCATTTCCATTGCACCAATAATTCTAGCAGGAACGGAAATTCCTGTACCAATTGATTGGTCTGCAATAACTAAACAATCTAATTCATCACCATCTCAGTCTAAAGCTTCCTTTAGGAAACCGTAGTTTTGTGGATAACCAGCTGCACCATATAAAACACGGTCAACTGCGATTTGTTTAGTTGCTCTGTTATATTCGTATTTAACTTTTGATCCCTTTGGGATTTCAATAGTTACATTTAATACTAAGTTTGCCATATTCTAACCTCGTATATAATTATAAATCAAAAAAAAGACAGTTTTTCATCCCAAAAACATTTATTTGGTCAGGAAAAAATTAATTAACATAGATATGATTGAATATAAATTTGCAAAAAAATA
>JAKSVP010000013.1 GCA_024427265.1 Mycoplasmoidaceae bacterium | reverse complement strand
GCCACACAGTAGGTGCTGGAAACGTTACTGAAATTATTGCTTAATTTTTCTTCAAATTTTACTAAAAAGAAGCTCGGCCGGGCTTCTTTTTGTTTTCAGGTTTTTGCTCGTTTCTATATATATATATATAATGAGCGGGAGAAGAATATGAAAACTCTTAAAAAAATATTACCTATTGCTTTTGCTAGTGTAGTTGCAACAACAACTTTGCCTGTAATATCTTCATGCGCACTAAAGAATATTCGATTAACATGAAACGATTTAACTACAAGTTGGTCTTTTTGAGGTGATGGCAGATTAACTAAAGGACAAGAATTGGACATTATAGTTAATGTAGGGAAGCATTCTACAACAACAGATTGAGTCTACTTTTATTTTGAAATATCTGATATTGATGTTAAAGGTGATAAAGATTATCCCCTTGATGTTAAAAGCTGCGAGGTTACATCTGAAGATGGAACAATATCTAACTATGAAGTGATATTCCATGAGGGTACATTTCATAACTCATATATTGTTGAAAATTATAAAAACCCAAAGGTAAATGATAAAATTGTTATCCATGTTATAAGCAGAATCCAAGGGCGCATACATTTGGTTTTAACATCATTAAAATAACATTTTATTTAGCCATAATATTATTAAAAGAAGCTCGGCCGGGCTTCTTTTTGTTTTGCTATTTTCAGGTTTTTGCTCATTTCTATATATATATATATAATGAGCGTAAGAAAGGATTAAATATGGGGTTATTTAATAACACTGTTAAGGCCAGAAATGTTCCTACTAGATCTTATCAATGCCCAAAATGTGGATTTACTATGACTAAATCAGTTTCTGGCTTGGTTGGATCAATAACTGCAATGAAGACACCTAAATGTCCAAAATGCAAAACAAAAATGGAATTAACTGGAACAACTAATTAATTACATATAAAAAAAGAAACCTATTCAGGTTTCTTTTTTTTGTTTTATTAATTTTATTTTAAAATTAAAGTATAGGAGAGTTTAGAAACTTAAGAGACGTTGTCGTTCTAGATGATCAAGAGAAAGGGCTTAAATAATGAAATTAAATATTAAAGACTTTGTAAATAAGCAAATTAAAGCCATTAGAAAACAAGTTGGTAAAGAAAAAGTTATCTGTGCTTTATCTGGTGGAGTAGACTCAGCAGTAACTGCTGCTATTGTCTACAAAGCTATTGGCAAACAATTAGCTTGTGTCTTTGTTGATACGGGATTAATGAGAAAGAATGAAGGCAAGCAAGTACAAGCAAGCTTTAAGAAAGCTTTTCCCGCCATTAACTTTAAATATGTTAATGCTCAAAACACTTTCTTTAAAAATCTAAAAGGTGTAACTGACCCAGAACAAAAAAGGAAAGTTATTGGTAAAACATTTATAGATGTTTTCAAAACATGTGTTAAGAGCATTAAAGGTTTAAAATGATTAGCACAAGGAACAATTTATCCTGACATTGTTGAATCTAAAAAATCTAATGTAATTAAGTCTCACCACAATGTTGGTGGTTTACCAAAAGATTTAAAACTTGGTTTAGTAGAACCACTTAAGATGTTATACAAACCACAAGTTAGAGAAGTTGGCAAACAACTTGGCTTACCAAGTTCTTTCCTTATTAGACAACCATTTCCAGGTCCTGGTTTAGGAGTTAGAGTTCTAGGAGAACTAACTCCAGCTAAAGTTCATATTCTTCAAGAAGCTGATGCAATTGTTCGTGAAGAAATTGAAAAAGCAGGATTAAATAAAAAACTATGACAATACTTTGTAGTATTACCAAATGTTAAATCAACAGGTATTAAACATGGTAAACGCTCATATGACAACTTTGTTGTCATTAGAGCAGTAGAATCTAAAGATGCTATGACTGCAAACTTTGCTCAATTACCTTATAGTGTTATTGCAAAAATCTCTAAACGTATAACTAATGAAGTAGATGGTATCAACAGAGTTGGTTATGATGTAACATCAAAACCTCCTGGTACAATAGAATGAGAATAAAAAATAAGAGCTTGACGGCTCTTATTTTACATTTACTTTGTCTTTTAAGACAACATCGTGTGCTCCACCTTCAATAATTGAAGTAGAACTTGCAAGTGTTAAAGTTGCATTCTTTTGTAGTTCTTTAATAGATAAAGCACCACAGTTGCACATTGTTGATTTTACTTTCTCAAGTGATAGTCTTACGTTATCACTTAAACATCCAGCATATGGAACATAACTATCAACACCTTCTTCGAATTTAAGTTTAGCATCGCCACCTAAATCATAACGTTGTCAGTTTCTAGCTCTTGCTGAACCTTCACCTCAATATTCTTTATAGAATGTTCCATTGATATTAACTTTGTTACTTGGTGATTCATCAAATCTAGCGAAGTATCTACCTAACATAACAAAGTCAGCTCCCATTGCTAAAGCAAGAGTTATGTGGTGATCCAAAACAATACCACCATCTGAACATACTGGAACATAGTATCCAGTTTCTTTTAGATATTTGTCACGTTCTTGACATACGTCAATAACTGCTGTTGCTTGTCCACGACCAATACCTTTTGTTTCACGTGTGATACAAATTGATCCGCCACCAATACCAACTTTGACAAAGTCAGCACCAGCTTTAGCTAAGAATCTAAATCCTTTACCATCAACAACATTTCCAGCACCTACTGGTAATGATGGATATTGTTTTTTAATCCATTTAATAGCATCAGCTTGTCATTGAGTAAAACCATCTGAGCTGTCTAGACAAACAACGTCTACACCTGCTTTAACTAATGCAGGAACTCTTTCTTTATAGTCACGAGTATTAATTCCCGCACCAACGATATAACGCTTCTTATCGTCTAATAATTCGTTTGGATATAGTTCATGTTCATCATAGTCTTTTCTAAAGACTAGGTATTTTAAATTACCGTTCTTATCAACAATTGGTAATTGGTTAACTTTGTTATCTCAGATTTTGTCATTAGCTTTTTCTAATGAAATACCATCATGAGCAATTACTAATTGTTTAAGAGGCGTCATAAAAGTTTTAACTTTTGTAGTTAGAGGTAAACGGTTAGGACGATAGTCCTTAGATGTAACTAGACCTAATAGTTTTCCATTGCATGTTCCATCAGAAGTAATAGCAATAGTTTCATGCCCTGTTTTCTTCTTTAGAGCAATTACATCTGCTAGAGTAGCAGATTCTTTTAAGTTAGAGTCACTAATAACAAAACCTGCTTTTTGTGCTTTAACGTTTCTAACCATTGCTGCTTCATTTGCAATAGATTGTGCACCAAAGATAAATGTTACACCACCTTCTTTAGCTAAAGCTATTGCTAATTTATCACCAGAAACAGATTGCATAATTGCACTAACCATTGGAATGTTCATTGCAATTTTTGGTTTAGAACCTTTTTTAAATTTTGTTAATGGAGTTTTTAAACTCACATTAGATGGAATATTTTTAACCCCACTATAGTCAGGGATTAACAAATATTCATTGAATGTGTGAGCTTCATCTTTTAATATCTTTGCCATTGTTAAACCTCTTTGTAATATATTATTAGATTTTATAGGGTAAAAGCAAAAAATATCTTATTTATTTAATAAATGTTTGACTTTATTAATAATTTGTTGTTTAGCAAAGTTTCATTCAACTTCATTAAACCTTAAAACTTTATAACCTCGATCAACATAGTATTTTTCTTGATCAAAGCTATCAATTCATGCATTGACTTCTTTCTTTGATTTGAAGTCATTGTTGTCATCAATCAAGATTAATAATTCAATCTTGTCTTGATTCATAACAGCAATGTTGAAGCTATGTGAGCCAATACCATAATTAGTTTTAATTTCTAAACCAGCAAAGTTGTTAGCTAATTGATTAGCTACATCCTGAGTAATTGGTTTGTCCATACCTTTTGCAGCATCACTTGTAATAATGTTTTTGTTTTCTTGCAAGTTTTCAATATAGAACAAGAACATCTTTAAGATGTATAGGTTGTCATTGTTTGTTGATGTAATAGCATCAGACTTAAATGATTTAACAACAATCATCTTTTCTTTTGCACGAGTAACCATAACGTTAATACGGTTCTTACCACCAGCTTGTCCAACTGGACCAAAGTTTTGAATAAACTTTCCTGCAGCATCTGTACCGAATGTAGTTGAGATAACAACTAAGTCCGCTTCATCACCTTGAACATTTTCAATTGATCTGATACGAATAGTATCTGCTTCAATTCTTGCTGTTAAGAATGGGAATTGATAACACATATTTTCAATTAGATCAGCTTGTTTTTGGTTGAATGTAATAATTACAATCTTCTTATATTGTTCTGAAGATTTAACTATATCAACAACCTTCTTTGCTTCATCAGGGTTTGTGTTAGTACTTCTATCGTAGATAGTAGTTTCAGGCATTTGCACTACTTCAACTGGTTTTGTATTGTTGCAGCCATTTTTAGTAATACATAGTAATTTGTTTTCATAAATATACTTATTACTAAAATTAATAAGTTCTTCGCAGTTTGAACGATAGTGGTTAGATAGAGTAAAGCTTGATCAGTTAGCAATCTTTGCTTTATCAAGCAATGATTCAACATTATCTAGTTCTTCATCTGATGTTAATGATTCTTCATCAATTGAAATGTTTGCAGCAAAGAATCTACTTGGTCTTAATTGTTTGTCATCACCCGATACAACTGATCTTGTACAGCGATAGATCAATGGGATTGATCTTTCTACTCGCATTTGGCTTGCTTCATCAAAGATACCAACTGCAAATTCGTGTTGGTTTAAAGGAATGTAGTTAGCAACGTTATCTGGTGATAGAATTCAAATTGGGAAGACAAACTTAAGAATAGAATAATATTCCTTAATAAATCTTGCAACATTTATTTTTGTTGGAAGGTGAGCTTTCTTAACCATTTCAATTCATGTCGCTTGCATCTTTGGGTCATTAATGAATTTTTGTTTTAATTCATAAAGATACTTATCTTTGATAAGCTTAGCAGCAACCGACGCTTTTGATAAACTAGATGTTCAGTATTCATCTAGATATGTGTATAACAATTTACCACTATTAATGTTATTAAAGATTGAAACAAAACCTTCTTCATGTTGAGTTTGGTCAATATCCAAATCATTGCATAATGATTGTTCATCATGGCTGTTGATAACACTCAACCAATCACTATAGTTAATGAAGAATGCTAAAGGACTGTTTTCCTTTATATATGTCAATGCTTTTAGCATTTCATCAAGTTGAGTCATTTGTTCAGCTGTTATTTTAGGAACAAATAATCCAGCTTTGATTTTGTTATACCTAACAAAGTTTTCAATGATTGCAAACTTTTTGCTTGGGTTTTCTTGTTTTTCAATAGCTTCTATTGCTTTGATAACATTTTCTTGTTTAAAGACATGAACAATTGAGGAATTGATTGGATAGTATTTGCAAATAATGCTAGCAGCACTATGGAAACGGTAAAGTTGTTTAACAAAATCAGCAATGCTTACTTTTGAAGCTTTGATTTTGTTAAGCATAGCTTGTAATATATCTTTATTTGTGTTTGTTGCGCTTTGTTGTTTATTTTGCAAATTATCTAAAGCTGTTGCTTTGTTTGCATCATTTGCAATGTCTAATAAACTCTTAACATAGTTAACTAATGATAAGTAAGTAGGTTTAGCTGTATCAAATGTCATTTGGTTAGCATTAATGATTTCATCATTTAAAGCAATGATACGATCATAGAATGATTCAATATCTTCAGGATTAACTGAGATAGTTATTGATTTAAGTGCATCTAATCTATCAATAATAACATCTAGGGCAGCCTTCTTTTCTGACGAAATTAAAACATTAAATCCTTGATTTATATTGTTAGCAATAATGCTTGTAACAACTTCTGACTTACCAGTTCCTGGAGGACCATATATTAATGTATTAGTTTTTAAACTTGCTACAACTGCTTTCTTTTGGTTGACATTTAATAGTCTACCAAGTTCCATAACTTGGTCATCTTGATAGATTAATTGATCAAGGCCGTGGTTAGTAAACATTAAGTTTTCTTGAGGGAAAGTATAATCGCTAGAAAGGATCTCATCATAATCTTCTAACATCTTTCCACCAACAGGATTAACAAATCCTAAGATGCAGATATTATCAATTTTAGCTGCATCAATTGTTTTGTATTCTGTTTTCTTCACAACATTTAAGTTGTGGATATCTTTATTAAATTGACAGTTAGGAATCTTTGTAGCAATATTTGCTAAAGTATCTTCAATTGATGTAATTTGTTCCAATTGGGTGTTTTCAATATATTTAATATTTAATTTGTCTTTTAGAAAGATACTTAAGATTTCGTTACTATAAAATTCTTTATCTCTTTTAAATAAAGTGTATGTTGTGTCAGAAACTTTCTTAACACCAATTGGCAAAGCCAATAAAGGTGCTCTTACATTAAACTTCTCTGTAGAGATAACAGTTGCTAGTGATGTTTCAAGCACACCAAAGCATAATCATAAACATCATTTGCCTGAATCATAGAATTCATCAGTTGATAATTTACACATCTTATGAATTTGTTTAAATTCATCAATAATGTCTTTGCCTATAGCATTAACAATATTCTTTCTTTGTGTGTCTGTACCATTTTGCACATCTATCTTAGTTGTGTCATAGTCAATTTTTAGTTCTTCAATCTTGTTTTTTAATTCAAGATTAGTTTGACACATACTTAATGTATTAGTTGTTGAATTTAACAATTCTGTTAGGTCAACTTTAATTTCAAAAGAGTTTGGATCTTGAGCAAAAGCTAGTAGTTGTTCATAGCTTATGAACTTTAGAATATTGACAAATCCTTTTGATAAAAATAGTTCTTGGCTGTTTTTATTTAGTTCTAGTAAATTTTTACGTTTTTCTTGTAAGACTTTAGATGGCATGTTCGTTTTTAGGCATTTTTTATCTTATTTAATATAATAAATATATATGAAAATTAAAGTATTAGTAAAAGAAAGTATTGACAAAACATATAATGTTTTGGAAACAATCAAAAATAATAAAAATCTTGCTGAAAGTCAAGATTTGATCCAAACATACAACGATCAAAATTGACTTGAAGATTTCGAAGAAGCATACAAAGGATTTATACACGGAAAATTCAGAAGATTCATTATTATTGATGATTATGCCTATGGACCTTTCTTGTTTATTTCTAAACAAAAAGGATGAGTAGCAACATCGGCTTTTGATGAATATAGTGCGAACTTAATTAGAGCGCACAACAACTCAAAAGTTTGCATTATCCCAGTTAAGAGAATTAACCCAAACGAAAAACTTAATAATATTATTAATGCCTTCTGTGTTTCTGAATTTGAAGCTGGAAGACATGTAACTAGATTGCAAATCATCCATGGTGCTATGTCTCCAACAACAAAGTCAATTGAATATTCAAAGACTCCAAATAAAACAGTAGTAGTTGGTTCAGACCATGCTGGTTTTGCATTAAAAGAAGCTGTTAAAGAACATTTAGTATCTAAAGGATACAAAATCATTGATGTTGGTACAAACTCATTAGATTCAACACACTATTCATTATTTGGCGCAGCAATGGCCCAACACATTCCTGAAGCAAGCTTTGCTATTGGATTCTGCTACACAGGCATGGGCATGGCAAACTCTTTAAACAAGTTTAAAGGAATAAGAGCATGTGTTTGCATGACTCCTGAAAATGCTAAGATTGCTAGAGAAGTTTATGGTGCTAATACTTTAGTTATGGGATCTAAGTTCTCTAATAAAGAACAAGCTCTAAAAACTGTAGATACATATTTAGAAACTCCTGCAAAAGACAATCCAATTTATAAGAAAATTGATGAATTTGGTATGGAATTTGATAAAGCTAAGTTTAAAGAAATTAAACTTGAAAAGAGTATCATTGTTCCAAAAGAATTACAATAACTTCTTTAAGTTTAATATTCCAGGATAGATAATTTCTAATTCAATTCCTTGCTCTGCCACAATATTAAATGGCAGGGCATTTTTCTTTGCTATTTGCTTACACTTTAATAATTGCCCATACGATAGCGCTATAACTTTGTTATATTGCTCAAAATAGATAAGAACAAATGCTTTGCAATTATTCTCACTAACATATTTTAAATAGTTGAGTTGGTGGTGTTTTATTAATGATATATCGAAGAATTCATGTTTTGTTTGTTTGCATTCAATTTCAAGATAGTTGTTGCTAATAAAACCAAAATAGTCAACTTTAGCTTTAGCTACAAGTTTAGCTACTACAGTTGTTTCGTTTATGTGTTTTAAAACCTTAATTGGTATTTGCCTTTTTTCTAAAAAACCAAGATTATTAAATTGGTAGTATGTTATGGTTCTGTCTACCAATTGTTCTATATACATTCCTAAATTGTTGTTCATAAGAGCCTCATATAACTCTTCGCAGAAAAATAAAAAATTTTGGAATTTTCTTCCAAAACTTTAGAACAAACTCTTACCGAAGTTAAGTAATTTAAGCAAGAAACGAGATCACAAATTTAGTTTTTTATGGAGTATTTGTGCAGTTTGAAGTGTTGAGTTTTTCTTTGTGTTTTCATACACACTTAATACTTCATTTGTGAATTTTTTGTCATAGACAATTAATTCTGATTCAAAGTCTAAATAAATTGAACGTCAGTCAACGTTGCATGATCCAGTCATAACATATTCATCATCAATAATTACACATTTTGAGTGGAGATAACCATCATATTCATAAACATTCATTCCTGCATCAGCCAGTTTTTTATAGTTTTCTCTGTTCATCATTTGAACATATTTTTGGTTTTTGTTATGAGCAATAATTTCAACTTTAATTCCATTAAAATGACAAGACCTTAATGCTTCAATCAAACTGTTTGGTGGACAGAAATATGGTGTTAAAATCTTGATTGATTTCTTAGCATTGTAGAAGGCATGTAATAATGCATTTTCAAGTGCGAATTCGTTAAAGTCTGGTTCAAAAACTAGAAGTTGACAAAGCGTTGGTGTTGGCTTAAATTCATGTTTTCTAAAGATTAATTGAGCATCATTTAAGATGTTTTGTTTACTAATCTTGTCATTTGTTGTTTTGCAAAATGCTAATCAATAGTTAACGAACGTTATGTTCATTGAATTAACAATTGGTCCAGTGATTAAGAAGTTTAAGTCTCTTCAATGACAATTGCTTCTATTCATTGATAAATATTCATCAGCAAAGTTGCTTCCGCCATATAAAGCAGATTTGTTGTCAACGATAACAAATTTTGAGTGCAAACGATAGTTTGTTGCTCCTTTAAATTGTGTAAAACCTTTAGGGTTGAAACAAGCAACTTCTACACCATATTGTTGCAATTGTTTGAAGATTTTGTTATTAACTCTCTTGTGCGCTCCAAGTCAGTCATAAATAAGTCTAACTTTAACACCTTCGTTAGCTTTTTTAATTAATTCAGTGAAGAAAACTTTAGATCAAAAACCATCATAACTAAAGATATAACTTTGAACATTAATATATTCTTTTGCTGATTTAATTAGCTTGATTGATTCTTCAAATAATTGCGTGTTATCTGTGATAACTCTAATATCATTATTCTTATTTATTGGTTTGTATTGATGCTTCAAACCATAATTGAATAATCAATTTAATTTAGGATCAATTTCGATGTCTTCACTCAATTTAAAATCTTCGTAATCAATAATTTGTTTTAATTGATTCAAATATGCTTTTCTTTGCCTTTTTCTTAAAGGATAAACACCAAAGATTATAAAAACTAATAATCCTATAACAGGAAAGACAAGAATAACAATCATCCAACTCGCTTTAGCATAGCTACTTCTTGGGGAAATAATGATTCTTATAGCAAAACCAATTTCCAATACTAAAACAACAGCTAATGCAATAACAAGTGGTCACAAAACATGGATAAAAATAAATAGGCAAGTAGCTCCTATTATTCCAAGAAGCAGCAATGTTGCGACTATTCCTGAAATTAGTATCTTATTCTTATTCATAATTTATAATTTTAATTATATAATAATTAAAATACAAAAATATAGAGGTAAATTATGGCTGACGCTAAATTAATTAAACAATTAAGAGATATGACGCAAGCCGGTTTTGTTGATTGTAAGAAAGCATTAATTGAATGCCACGACAATCTTGAAGCTGCTAGCAAATATCTAAGAGAAAAAGGACTAGCAAAAGCTGCTAAGAAAGCTGGAGCAATTGCCGCTGAAGGTGTTGCATTATCTGGAGTTAATGACAAGAGTGCTTACATTATTGAAATTAACACTCAAACAGACTTTGCTGCTAAGAACCAACACTTTATTAAACTATGTGAAGAAATTATGAAACAAATTCATAATTCAGAATGTCTTGACATTGAAGTTGTTAAGAACTTAAAACTTTCTGATGGTGAAACAGTTGGTTCTAAATGTGATACATTAACTGCAAAAACTGGAGAAAAGATTTCAGTTAGAAGATTTGGTAGAATTGTAAAACAAGCAGGACAAGATGTTGCTTTCTATCAACATGCAAACAAGAAATATGCTTCAATTTGTCTATTTGACAAAAAAGTTGATGAAACTTTAAAGAAACAAATTTGTATGCACATTGTTGCAAGAAACCCTAAGTTCATCAACGCTAAGCAAGTGGATGCTAGCTGAGTTGAAACTGAAAAGACAATTATTGAAAAGACAAGTCAAAATGGCAACAAACCTGCTAAATTCCTAAAGAAGATCGTTGAAGGAAGATTAGCAAAGAGACTTGCTGAAGTTTGTCTATGCAATCAAGAATTTGACTTTGAACCAACTATTACAGTTGGTCAATTACTAGCTTCAAAAGGTATAAAGCTGTTAAGCTTTGCTAGATATGAAGTTGGTGAAGGACTTGAAAAGAAAACTGTTGACTTCGCTACTGAAGTAGCTCAACAAATGGGAACTAACAAATAATGAAAAAAAGAGTTCTAGTCAAGATTTCTGGTGGGGCAATTAAAGGCACTCACGGAGATATTTATGACAACCAAAAATTACTAGCTTTGTGTAAACAACTAGCTGTTTTAAACAAGACAGCTTCAGTTGGACTAGTATTAGGTGGTGGAAATATTTGAAGAGGAAACATGACCAAAGATCGTGCATTTAGAAGAGCTAATGCCGACTACATGGGAATGCTTTCTACCGTTATGAACGGTATTGCCTTCAAAGAAACACTACACAAGATCGGTGTTAAGGCTGAAGTTTATTCAGCTTTAGAAGTTGACAAAATCACACACAAAATTGCTATTGACAAGATTAATGATGATTTAGCAAAAAACAAAGTCATTATTTTTGCAGGTGGAACAGGACATCCATTCTTTACAACTGATACAGCTTGTGCAATTAGAGCAATTGATATGCACGCTGATGTTATCTTAATGGGCAAAGATGGTGTAGATGGTGTTTACTCATCAGATCCAAACAAAAATAAAAAAGCTAAATTCTTCAAGAGTTTAACATTCTTAGAAGCAATTAGTAGAGAATTAGGTGTTATGGACCTATCAGCTTTAACTCTATGTATGGAAAACAACATTGACATTTATGTCTTTGATGTTTTAGCTAAAGACAATATCTTAAAGACATTTAAGAAAAAAGCTAAATTTACTCATATTCACAAATAAGGAGATCTTTATGATTGACTGAAATGTATTAAAAGCTGAGTTTGATAGAAACTCTCAATCAGTTTTTACATATTTACAAAACGAATTTCAAAAAATAAATTCAGGTAGAGTTAATCCAAATATGTTCAACCAACTAAAAGTTGATGCATATGGTGAAAAGACTCCTTTAATGCAACTTGCTAACGTGCAAGCTGTTGACGCTAGACAATTATTGATTAAACCATATGATCGTAGTTTAATTAAAGAAGTTGCTAAAGCATTAGCAGAATCTGAATATCATGTTAACCCACAAGTTAACCCAGATTGCATTCGTATTATTTTTGCTCCATTAACTGAAGAAACTCGTAGAGATGCTGTTAAGAAAGCAAAAGAATATTACAATCAAGCTGTACAAAAACTTCGTGCTGTAAGACAAGATGTTCAAGCTAAATATAAGAAAGCTCCTGATGTTTCAGATGATGACATTAGATACTTTGAAGATCAATTAAACAAAGTAACAAAAGAAGCTAATAAAAAACTAGAAGATATTTTTGCAAATAAAGAAAAAGACTTAATGTCTTTATAGTTATGAACAAAAAACAAATTGAACAAAGAAAGAAAGTATTTTTTACTAGAGGAAGATCTGCAATCTTTATTGTATCTTTCTATGTTTTGTTCTTTTTGTTTTTATATTTCTCTAATGAGAAGTGATTTCCTCCATTAATGTGATTAGATGTTAGAACAATGATGAATGTTCAATTTGTTCTAAACCTATGTAATGTTTTAATGGTTATTCCAATTATTGTCTTTGTCTCCAAAGAAATAACGAACTTGTGTTTTCCAACACATAAAGCAGTATTCATATATACAACTATTGCCTTATTTGTGTTAACAATGGGAATGTCATTTTTCTTGCTAGGAATGAGATATGAATTCTTTACCCTTAATTTAGACAATAAGATAAACAATTTCACATTGTTCTTAATTATAGGCTTGGGTGGCATTATTTTCTTCACACTTGTGTCAACATTAGTGTGAGTAATAATGTCTCGCCATATTATATATGTAGGTAAGAAAACAAGATTTTGATATCCATTCTTAATCTTTGTTTTAAATACATTCTTTGTTGGATTTATTTACACATCAATTATTCACTCTTTAACAACATTTGCCTTTTTAATTTTGATTAGTACAGGTTGTGATGTATTTGCTTATATTGGTGGAACACATTTTGGTAAACACCAAATGGCGCCTAAAATTAGTCCAAAGAAAACATGAGAAGGCGTTTTATTTGGAGCAGGTGTTACATTAGCAGCAATGTGCTTAATCTATGCGTTGTTCTATGCAATCCCTGGAGCAGAAGAATTAGACAGTTCCCTTTATCGTTTCTTAGGATGCCAATGTTGCCCTCTACTAGTTGCTGGAAAGCCTATCAATTTAGAACCATATTTCTGAGCTATTTATGTAGTAGCAACATTAGTAATAATGTTTGTTAGTGTTTTAGGCGATTTATTCTTTAGTTTTATTAAACGTAGATTTGACATTAAAGACTTTAGTAATTTATTACCAGGACATGGTGGCATTTTAGATAGATTAGATGCCCTAATCTTTACATTTACTTTCTATTTCTTCTTAACTATTGTGATTCAATTAGTAATGTTATTAGCATTTAGTAATGCTGATGGGTTGATATATTTATGAGGGGATGTTCCACCAAACTTTGTATTTTAGGAATAACTGGTTCAATTGGAACCCAAACTGTAGCTATAGCTAAAAAGCTAGGCTACAAAATTGTTGGCTGTAGTTTTCATAATAACCAAACACTAGGCAAACAACTAGTGAAAGAAAATAAAATTCCTTTCTCATATTGCTCAGCTAATAGTGATTTTGGAAATTGTTCAGGCTTTAATGAAATGATTAAAAAGGCAAAACCTGATTTAGTTGTAAATGCAATTATTGGTTTTGCTGGATTAGAAGGAACATTAGCTGCATTACATAATAAAGTTAATTTAGCTTTAGCTAATAAAGAATCAATTGTTGTTGCTGGTTGATACATTATGCCCTATGCAAAGAAACATGGCATTAGCGTTTACCCAATTGATTCAGAACATACAAATTTATATTATCAGTTATTGCAAACTAAAGCTAATGATGTTAACCAAATATATATCACTGGTTCAGGAGGTAAATATTTAAATGCTTCTAAAGAAGAAAAAGCAAAAGTCTCTTATGAACAAGCAATTTCTCATAAGAACTGAATAATGGGCAATAAGATAACAATTGACTCAAATACTTTGATTAATAAATGTTTTGAAGTAATTGAAGCATATTGATATTTTAACACTGACAGAATAAGTGTTTTGCATGATCCAACATCTATCATTCATTCTGCAATTTTGCTTAATAATGGTGAATTTGCTTATTCGAATTCCAAACCTTTAATGACAAGCCCAATAGCATGAGCAATTTCAAACTTTAACTATAAGTTACCTAAACAACTACAAGCTGATGCTAAAACTAGAGTTTTAACAAAATTAAACAAAGTCAAACCAATTAGTTGGGCATATGATGTGATGAATGATAAAACACATTCACTTGGAATCATCATCAATGCTGCTGATGAAGTAGCAATTAAATTATTTAAAGCAAAGATGCTAAGGTTTGATCAAATTGTTGAATACATCGAAAACTCAATAAAGAAAATAAAACGAAAAAAGATCACAACAATTGATGATATTTACGAGTTTGACAAAGAAGCAAGATTAGCGTCAATCAAATACTGAAAATAAATACTCTTAGAGTATTTATTTTTATATAATTTTATTACTTATGATTAAAGTCCCAAAGGATTACGTTAAGAATTTCTTTTTAGAAGCCAAAGTTTTAAATGACGAAGAAATCAACGCGATAATTGATTTTTGTGATTTTGGTATTGAAATGCCAGAAGCTTCACATAACAAAGTTATTGTTTATATTATTCCTAGTGGGGTTCTTCCTACAAAAGTTTATAACAAGCTAACAAATTTTCCTGATGAAAAGTTACAAATAATTATCAAATCTACATCAGGTGTTACTAACTATTCACAAATAGATGACTATATTCAATCTTGATTAAAGAAGAATTATCCTAATTCTTTCATTTTGCAAGATCTATTGCAAAAGTCTAATTACACCATTGAAAAATGTGTTATGACTGTTAAGTATGTTTCTAAATCTGAATTAGAACAACTAAAAAAGATAGAAAAGGATTTTATTGAATTCTTGAATAACACTAACTTTGATGTTAAAGAAATCAAGTATGAATTCAATCAAGTTAAGCAAAACAGAATTCTAGAACAAGAAAACATCAGAAAGAATGACATTGCCAAACTTATTGCTCAAAGTCAAAAGATGATGGGTCAAACAGAAGTATATGATAGAAGATACAAAGTATCTGGTGAATTCATTGATATCAAAGAAATTGATGACTCTTATGTAAATTCAAATATCAATATTGCTGGTGAAATAGTAAGTTGTGAAAAGAAAACACCAAAGAAAAATGGCAATGTAACTGTTTATGAATTCATTGTTTACGATTATGTTGGTGGTGCACTTAAATGCTCATTCATTGCATTAAATAGTTTGCAACAATACCCAACATGAAAAAAACAAATGATGCCAGTGGACTATTTAAATACATTTAAAAAAGGTCAATGAGTAAATGTAGAATGTCAAATTGAATCAAATAAATATTCAAACTTTGAACCTGCTGGTAAGATTAACAAAATGTGTCATGCTAAACGTCCAGAACATTTAATTTCTAAGGATGAAGCAAAAAATAAACGTGTTGAATTATTAATTCACTCAAACATGACAGCATATGAAGGAATTGATGCTCCTGAAGCAATTTTAAAACATGCTAATGATTGTGGTTATGACGCAATTGCAATTCTAGAACGTAATAACGTTCAATCCATTCCATTAATTTACAATGCAAACAAAAACTATGAAAACATCAAAGCAATCTATGGATGTGAATTTGAAGTAATTGAAAGAAAAATTCCAATTGTAGTTAATCCAGTAAATAAATCATTGATTGAAGCTGACTATGTTGTTTTCGATATTGAAACAACTGGATTGTATCCAGAATATGATGACTTAATTGAATTTGGTGCCATCAAATTCCAAAAAGGTGAAATTGTTGATCGTATTGATTTCTTTGTTAAACCAACTAAACCATTAACTAATGTTGCAATTAACTTAAGCCATATCACAAATGAAATGGTTGAAAATGGATTAAGTCAAAAAGATGCTTTATTAAAAATAAAACAATGAATTGGCAATGACGTTTTAATTGCACACAATGGTATTAGATTTGACTTAAACTTCTTGAACAAACTATGTGAGAGATTTGGAGTTGAACCAATTAATAACTGTTTAATCGATACACTTGAGATATCACATGCTGTTAACAAAAAGTATGCAAAGCACACACTTGGAACTTTAGTAAGCAAACTAAGAGTTGAATATAACCCACTAGAAGCGCACCGTGCTGATAAGGATAGTGAATACTTACTAGAAGTATGAAAATACTTCATTAAACGCTTAACAACTCAAGAGAAGATAGAAAACATTGATGAAATAAATGATAAACTCCAAACTGCTGCACTAAGAGCAAGCCGTAGAGGTTATGCTGTTGATGTTTATGTTAAAAACAGAGAAGGTTTGCAAGACCTTTACCGTTTATTGAGTTTAGCATTAACTGAACAACTATATCAAAAGGATGACGATGATGACAAGATATTATTGTCAAATGGTCAACCAAAATTACATTTTGATGAATTAGAACAATACCGTAAGAATTTAATTATTTGTCCTCACCCATATGATGGTGATGTTTGAGAAGCGGCAATTAGTGAAACCCAAGCAAGCTTAGAAGAAAAGATTAAAAAATATGATTATGTGTTTGTTGCACCGGCTAAAAACATTGAACATTTGGCTGTTCAAGACAAAATAACTAAATCTGATACAACTAAAGCACTTAAGAAAATTATTGAAACTTCAACTAAGTTGAATAAGAAAATATGTGCTGTTTCTGATGCATATTATTTAATGCCTTTTGAAAGACAAATCCATGAGATATATGTTTACACTAAACAATTAGGTGGTAAACGTAATGGTTTATATCGTCATGACGGAACAACATTTGTTCCTGATTTACACTGTTTAACTACACAACAAATGTTAGATGCATTTGATTTTGTTGGTGATAAGAAATTAGTTAAAGAAATAGTTATCACTAATACACAAGAGTTTGCAAAGCAAATTAACAAGGTAATACCATTTAATGAAGGTGATGATGCTTTGTGTAAACCAGATATGCCTGAAGCGGAACAAAAACTAAAAGACTTAGTTTGATCTACCGCTAAGAAACTATATGGTGAAAACTTAGACAAAGAAATCGAAGAAAGAATAAATAAGGAATTAAATGGTATTTGCTCAAAAGGTTATGCAGTTATTTATTGGATAAGCCACCTTTTGATTGAGAAATCAAATAAAGATGGTTACTTAGTTGGATCAAGAGGATCTGTAGGATCTTCTGTTGTAGCATTCTTATCTAATATTTCTGAAGTTAACCCATTACCTCCACATTACTTATGTCCTAAATGCAAACATTATGAAGCATATCCAGATAGAAATATAGATGGATTTGATTTGCCACCTAAAAAATGTCCTATGTGTGGACAAGAAATGATTAGAGATGGACACAACATTCCATTTGAATCATTCTTAGGATTTAAAGCTGACAAGCTTCCAGATATTGACTTGAACTTCTCAGGAGAATATCAAGCTAAAGCTCACGAATTCATTCGTGATATGTTTGGTGAAGGGCATGCTTTTAGAGCAGGAACAATTGGAACTGTAGCAAATAAGACAGCAATCGGTTATGTTAAATCTTATTATGAACAAATTGATCCTAACTTCCATCCAACAAATGCTTTGGTCTTAGCTTTAGCTAGTAAATGTGAAGGTGTTAAGAGAACTACAGGTCAACACCCTGGTGGTATAGTTGTTGTTCCTAAAGGACATGAAATTATTGAATTTACTCCATGCAACTATCCATCTAACGATAAAACAAAAGGTTGATTAACAACACACTTTGAATATCATTCAATTCAAAACAACTTATTAAAGTTTGATATTCTAGGTCATGATGAACCTACAATTTTAAAACACTTACATGATATTACAAAGATTGATCCAAGAACAATTCCTAACCATGATGATAAAGTATTGTCATTGTTTGCTAATAGCAAGTCATTAGGTATTGTTGATGAAAATTATGACCAAGAACAACTTGCAACAATGGCATTGCCTGAATTTGGAACAACACTAACAAGAAAGATTGTAACTAAAACAAAACCAACATGCGTTGGAGACTTAATTAGAATTTCAGGATTAAGTCATGGAACTGGTGTATGACAAGGAAATGCTGAAGACTTAGTATCTAAAGGAGCTCAACTATCTCAAGTAGCTGCCTGTAGAGAAAATATTTTCCAATATTTAATTGACTGTGGAATGGACTATGTCCATGCCTTTGATGCTGTTGAAAAAATTAGAAAAGGAAAAGGTGTATCTTTACAATATCAAAAAGAAATGACAGATGCTAAAGTTCCTTCTTGATATATTGATTCTTGCAAGAAGATTCAATACTTGTTCCCTAAAGCTCATGCTACTGCTTATGTACTTGATGCTATTAGAACAGCATGATACAAAGTTTACTACCCAACAGAATTCTATGCTGTATGATTCTCTATACGTTCTGATGTCTTTGACATCGAAACTGTAGTTAAAGGGCCACAAGAAGTAGAACGTGTATTTAAAGATTACAAATCAAGATTAAAAGACAAGAATGCTGAAACAAAATTGACAAACAAACAAATTGATTTAATTCCAATCTTTGAAGTTTGTCTAGAAATGTTTGCTCGTGGTATCACAATGAAGAACATTGATATTAACAAATCAACTGCTACTCAATTTATTGCCGAAGGCAAAACACTTCTTCCACCATTTACAAGTTTAGATGGTTTGGGTAAAGAAGCTGCTGATTCTATAGTTGCAGCAAGAAAAGAAAAACCATTCAGTTCAATTCAAGACTTGCAACAACGTACAAAGTTGTCTACAACTTTGATTAACAAGCTAAAAGATCTTCATGTTCTAGATAATTTAGATGCTGATGATCAAATGCGCTTGTTTTAGTGTATAATCCTATAGCCTAACAGTCAATCGCTGTTGGCAACAATAG
>JAKSVP010000012.1 GCA_024427265.1 Mycoplasmoidaceae bacterium | reverse complement strand
TTTGCATATCAAATAAAATTAGCTGAATTGTCGAAGATGGCTAGCGCAAAATCACTAGATGTTTCTAAAGACAGTGAATTAATAGTATATGTATATAATGCAAGCGGAATGTCACAAAGAATATATCCATCTAACCCATCAGACATTTATTTAAATAACCAAAATATTGAACACAAATGAATTGAAGGCGATGGATGATATGAAATTCATATTATGCTTCCTAAACCAATAAGTGAATTATTAGATGAAAGTGAACAACAAGTTGTTACAGGTTATTTTGATGTTACAGGTGAATGGCTACGTATAGTTGATGGTTCACAACTTTGTGTTTACACTCCAAGTTTAATTCAAAATGAATAATAGGGTAAACACCCTATTTTTTTATTACTTTGATACCTATCTATGTAATAATTTTGTCCCGATGTATTTACTAGAGTAAATACATATAATGACCATGGAAGGGGACCGATACCTCATAAAAAATAACGCCCACACGGGTGTTATTTTTTTATTTGTCTTACAAACTCTTCTATCTTATTAATACAGTTTGTATCTGATGTTGATCCTTGACAGTAGTTATCTTTGCCACCACCACGACCACCTGTTAGTTTATTAAGTTCATTAATAATAATATTACATTTAGTTACTTTAGCATTAGTATGCTTACATACTATGTAAGATAGCTTCTCAGTTAAGTTTAGAATAACAAAACCATTGTTTTGATATTTATCTAATAAAGCACGTGGTAGGTTAAAGATGAAGCTACTACTTGCATTATTAAGCTTAATAATGTTATATGGTTGAGCTTCATTAACTTTTAAGTTATTAATGAAGTCATTAACTTCTTTCTTAACCTTAGCTACTTTAAATTCATTTAAAGCTTTATCAAAGTTCTTTTGTGCTAAGTCTAGAGCAAGCTTATTAGCTTTAGTTTGGTTTCAATCATCAGATAGCTTAATCTTCTTAACTTCAGCTATGATTGCTTGGTCATTAAAGCCAGTATCAACAATTTCTTTGTTGATATTGTCTAATCTTACTTTTAGCTCACTATTAAGCTCATTAATAGTAGCAGCAGTATTAGCATTAGATACAATACCTTCAATTCTTCATGCACCAGAACCTTTTGAAGAAAGGTTAGTGATATGGAATTGTTCTATTTCACTTGTGTTTGTTACATGTCTACCAGCACATATTTCAGTAGAAATATCTCCTACTTTAACTACTCTTAGTTTACCTTTAACCTTAGCATATACTTCTTCGAAGTAAGCTAAAGCACCCATGGCTTGAGCTTCTTGTAATGTTTTATGGTAAGTAGTTACAGGTAAACTTTGTTTAATTCATTTATTAATTAAAGCTTCTACATCATTTAACTGTTCATCAGTTAACTTTTGGTGATATTGGAAGTCAAAGGTTAACTTATGGTGTGTTTTTAATGCACCCATTTGTTTAATCTCTTTAGAGATAGATTGTTGTAATGCAGCTTGTAATAAATGTTCTGTTGTGTGCGTAGCTGCAATAATAGCTTTTGCCTTAAGGTCTAGACTAACTAACACATTAGTGTGTAATGTTAGTTCTAGACCGTTGATACCAACGATGGAGTGGAAGTGTTGCCCATTAGGTCCTTTGATGGCATCATAAACTTTTAGTTTAGAACCATTAACTTCAATTCAACCTCAGTCTGAAACTTCACCACCACAGTTAGCGTAGATAACTGTTTGGTCTAAAACAACTCAGTTATGTTTATCTGGGATGACTTTATCAATCTTGTTAAAGTCTTGGTCAAAGATACCAATGACTTTAGCTTTGCATTCATTTTGATCATAGAAGAATTTAGATTCTTCTTTATAGTCCATTAAAGTGGCATTTTGCACTGCCATAGCTTTAATGTTAGTATTTGTCTTAGACACTTTAGAGTGTTGTTCTTGACATGCTTTAAAACCTTTCATGTCAACTTTAACATTCTTGTCTGCAGCTAACTCTTGAGTTAGTTCAATAGGAAAGCCGTATGTATCTAATAATTTAAATGCAACATCACCCGCAATAGTATTTGATTTTATTGCGTGTTCAAATAATTCCATACCTTTCTTTAGGGTTTGGTTAAATTGTGCTTCTTCCTTTTCTAGTACTTTGACCACTTTTGCTTTTTCTTGTTCAAGGTAAGGATAGTAGTCTTTCATTACAAGCACAATAGCACTCACTACAGGCTCAACAATGGATTTTGTGATATCTAACTTATGAGCATAAACAATTGCACGTCTAACAAGCTTTCTGATAATATAACCACGGCCTGTGTTGCTTGGGATAGCACCATCAGCAATAGCAAAGGTACAAGCTTTTAAATGGTCAGCAATTATTCTATACGCATAATTTATTTGGGTTTGTTCTTTGCTAGGGTTTAGATAGTTATCAGGATTGTATGGTAACTTTGTTAAAGTAGCAATTTGTTTAATGATATCTTGATAGATATCAATTTCAAAGTTTGTGTATGTGTCTTGTAACACACATGCTAATCTTTCTAGCCCACAACCTGTATCTATATTTTTATGAGCAAGTTCACTGTAGTTGTTCTTACCGTCATTGTTGAATTGGCTGAAAACAATGTTTCAGATTTCAACATATCTGTCGTTTTCTATATCTTTCTTAAATAAATCTACACCGATGTGCTTAGGATCGTATTTTTCACCTCTATCATAATATATTTCGGTACATGGACCGCAAGGTCCTTGACCAACATCTCAGAAGTTACGATCTTTGCCACATTTAGCAATATGATCAGGTTTAACTCCACATGATACTCAAGTATCATATGCTTCCTTATCATCTTCATAAACTGTAAAGTATAAACGATCTAAGCTAAAGTTAAACACTTTAGTTAATAGTTCAAATCCTCAGGTGATAGCTTCTTTCTTAAAATAGTTACCAATAGAGAAGTTTCCTAACATTTCAAAGAAAGTGTGGTGTCTAGATGTTAAACCAACATTTTCTATATCATTAGTTCTAATAGCCTTTTGGCTATTAACTAAACGTTTAGATGGTGGGTTTTCAATACCACTAAAGTACTTCTTTAATGTAGCAACACCAGAGTTGATCCATATTAAAGATGGATCATTAACTGGAATTAATGATTTAGATGGAACTTCAAAATGATCTTTAGACTTTCAAAAGTCTAATCATGCTTTTCTAATATTGTTTGTTGATCATTTGATTGCCATACTATTTAATTATCTTTCTTATTTCGCCACATCCTAAACAAATTTTATTTTTATAGATAACAGCATATTGTCCAGGTGTTACAGCTAAAGTTTTATCATATGATAAGATTCACTTACCATTAGTCTTTTTCAAAGACTTAACTTTGATAAGTTTTTGTAAGTGTCTAAATCTTACTTTAAGGTTTGATAAAGACTTAGCTGAGATAGGATTAATAAAATTAAAACTAGATAGTTCACATTGCGTGCTATTTAAATATTTCTGCCTATCTGCTTGTGCACAGACATAAATAATTTTCTTTTTAGTGTCTTTGCCACAAACAAAGTATTTACTAGCTTGACCAGATAGGTGTAGGTCTTTGTTTTGACCTAGAGTGTAGTACATAGTTCCAATATGTTTACCTACCACTTTCTTTGTTTTAATATCTATGATATTACCTGGTTGGTTAGGAATATAGTTTTGTAAGAATTCTTGAAATTGTCTTTTTCCAATAAAACAGATTCCCATAGAATCTTTTCTATCTCAGTTAGGGAGTTTAATACGTTTAGCTATCTTCCTAACTTCAACTTTAGTTAAGTTAGCTAAAGGAAAGATAACATCTTCTAACTGTGTTTGATTTAAATCAGATAAGAAGTAAGTTTGATCCTTAGTTAGATCTTTAGGCATTAATAAGAATGAACCATTCTTATTTTGCTTGATAGCTGCATAATGTCCAGTAGCAAGATAGTCTGCTTTAAAGTTCTTTAAAGCATATTTTCTAAATGCTTCAAATTTAATATATTTATTACATAACACATCGGGGTTAGGTGTAAAAGACTTCTTATATTGAGCAATAAAGTATTTAAAGACATCATCTCAATACTCTTTAATAAATTCCACTTTGTGTAATTTAAGGTTAAAGAAATTAGCTACTTTTTTAGCCGCTAAGTAATCTACATTACTTTCACAACCATCTGGTAATTGTTTCTTATGTCCTTTAATGTCATTATTAATGACAGTATCTCAGTTTTGCATAAAGACTGGGATAACATTAAAACCTTGTTTTAAAAGTAAATAACAAGAAACAGCAGAGTCTACTCCGCCTGATAATCCTAACACTACTGTTTGTTTCTTGTTTTTCATGTTATGTATTATATTTATTATTTAAATTAAAAATATATATAAAAAAATACATAGGTTTTACCTATGTAAGTTTTTCGATTAAGGTTTGTCAGCAGTGTGAACGTATCATCCACCGGGTTTTCCACTAGCTTGTTCTTCTTCCACTAATTTAAATCCTAGTGTTTTTAATTGTGCTTTTCATGTTTCTTCATCAGCACCTACTGGAATAATGATGTCACCTTCTTTAACACCAACTTGTGTTTCAACTCCTAAATGGATATCAGCAAATGCTGATGCACCAATACCACCCATTTGTGTTAACATACCTGATTTTGTCTTTCCCATTTTACTGAAGTCAATTTCCTCAACATTTGGTAGTGTATCAAAACTATGGTCATGGAAAGCAACAACATTGTCACCTGTTTGTTCAAATATTAATTTTTTCAATCCAAAGCTAGATGTGAATGCATAGTCACCAAAATCTGAATAAGATCCAGGTATAACCAATGCTTCTACTTCGTTAGGGATCCCTAAATTTGTATATTCAGAAAATACACCATCAAAAGCATGTGGAGCAACATTAGTAATTAATCCAGATTGATTACCAAGTGTTAAAGCTTTATTTGCTGCATCTCAGCCTATATCTGATTGAATATTTGTTCAGTTTCGAGATGAGTCATGAGATAGGTTGAACCCCATAATTGTTTTTTCTGGGTTATCAACATAAGATGTTTGTGTAGATTTTCCATAAGTATAAAGATCTTTTAATCTAGCATATTGCATATGATAAGATCCAAAGTCTAAAGCTCTAGGAGTGTCGTCAGAAGCAAGAACGTTATTACTTGGCATGTAATATTTGAATGATAGAACTGGTGCTTGAATACCTCAGTAGTTTAATCATAACTTTCAAGCTTCTGTATAGTTCTTATAATATGTTTCAGTTTGTCCTTCTTTTTCGTAGTAATCATATGTTGGAAGAATAAAGTGACATAAATCACCACCACTTTGACCTAAGTCAACTTCATTGCCTTCAAGATTTATACCTTTTCCAGTTTGTTTAATCAATTGAGTAGTTGAACGGAATTCAGAAATTCCTAGTTGAGTTGCACCAGCATATGTTGTCATTTGTCTTCTTTGTCCTCTTGCATCGAACGCATCAAAAGTAGTAGTTTTGAAATCAAAGACAAATTTTGCTGTAGTAACTGAATCTCATATTTGGTAATTTAAATCATATCATTCAAGTTCATATTTTTTCGTTTTGCTGTAATCGAAATGAATCTTCATAGTTAATTCAAAAGATACCGTTTCATCATTTTTATTAACTTGGATTTTATCAATTGTTGCGTCATAATCTGCATCACTAATTTCACAGAATTCAGACATATAAGCATTATACTGAGGCATTCCTCTAGATAATGTGTATAACAAATCTTGCCTAAATATTTCAGGGTTATCGTAACATTCTTTAAGATATTGTACGACAACATCATGTGGAGTAGCAAATGCTTCTTTATATTCAGGTGCAGCAATTGTTGGAGTGTATTCAGTCATTAAATTTCCAAGTTTTTTGCCACAACTTGTTAATGTTGATAATGGTGCAACAACAGAGGTTAGTGCACCAATAGATAAAATAGGGATTAATATTTTTTTATTTTTCATAAATTTTCCTTTCATTATTGGTTTATGTAATAATCTAATATATTATGTGCATTGCCATCAGACCATTCTTCAGATAGGATGTCAAAGCATCCATTAGAGCGTCCAATTCTTCCGCCAAAGATTCCAAACACATATATTTTATTATCTGATTCACGATAAGCAATCATTGATCCAGGAGATAAACGTGGAAGTGAGCTAGTATTAATATTTTTAATGTAGTAAGTAGGCGAGTAGTGATAAAGGCTAATATCTTTATCAAGATACTTGCTATCATATAGCCCATAGTAATAAGTTTCATCCGCAGAGTAGTATTGTGTTGTAAATGTTGTCTTACCTTCGTTTGTTCATCAACCTTCATCTCATCTAGCTAATGTATCTGTTTTTTGTGATGAAATATTATAAGAAATAGTTGGGAAACCACCTTGGAATATTTGGTCTGAGTTTCAAACATAGTAACCACTAGAAGTGTCTTTTCCTTCAGAATCTTCTTTGAAGTTAACAATAGGGGTACCTTCTTCAGCTCAACCATTAATCTTTCCAAGTTTGTTCTTCATATGAATGTTCATTTTAGAACCAGATGGTAAATCTGCTTCAGTTGCACCATCAACATATGCGAAGTTTATTCTTCCTACAACAATGTTTGATGTACCTGTTAGACTGCTGTAGTATGGATCTTCAACGTTGTTTGATCATAGATAATTACTACAGTCAGTTTCAAATGAGAATGCATTGTATGCATCTAGCATCATATAGTCAGTGTTAAATTTAAGACCTTTAACTTTATTACCTTGGTAATCTGAATATTCTTTTTGCATTGTACCATCTGCTACACCAACACCAAACTTAACATTGCCTTCACTAGCCGCAGCTTGTGCATACAATTTTGTAAAGTTTTTGTAAGTATCGTAAGATGTTACAACATAATAAGCATAATTTTGCTTAGGATCATCATCATTTATTTCATTTGTTTCTTTATCTAAAACACCATTATGAGCTTGATTGATAATTCATGCTGAAGCATAGTTTACATTGTATGTACCGTTTGCTTCAGTGTAGCACATTAATGAGAATGAACGGTCATGAATATAACTTTCAATTTCTTGTTCTTGTTCAGGATCTTCTTCAAGAGGAGCATAAATTAATGTTGTGCTTCCAGTTATAGGATCAACTCCTGTTGGTTTAACACTAACGCTAATATTAAAGCTTTGTGCAGTATATTTTTGTTGTTCTGTTGGAACAAAACAAAGTTCAAAAGATATCTTGTTTTCAGCAGGTTTATATTCAAATTTAGATTTTCCATCAAGTGTAGTAGTGCTATTAAAAGGGCTAATTGCATATCCTGCATCAGGTGTTACAGTAACATTTTCAATGCTTGGATATGTAGGAGCTTCATTAAAAATAGCATCGAATGCAAAATATGTATATCCAGCTTGACCGTTTTTTACTTCGTTAGGGAATGTTAATTTGTTAGTCGATGGTTTATAGTTAACTTTATAAATTTCGCCACTTTTACTTGGTAAAGTTTTGCTTCTCATCAAAACATTGTTGTTTTTAAAGCTAAATTGTAATTTAAATGGGTATGTGTGAGGATATTGTATTTCATCAGCGGGAATATTCAAATTAAAGTACATCTTTAAATAATATTCAGGTGAAACACCACCAGTTGATACCAATTCATAACTAGAGTATTGAACAACATTTTGGTCTTGAATAACTTGAACTTGTAATGAGTCACCTTTACTTATGTCAAGGTTTCTTTCAAGTTTAAATCTATTACTAGGAACACTAAATGATGTTGTTCCATCTGCTTCAAATTCGTATGAAGGTGTTGTTTTTTCTTCTTCTAAGTCTGAAATGTTATTGTTTTTTCATTCAGGCGATCAACCAAAACCAACATCTGGGTATGTTGTAACTCTTGGTTCTTCTCCTTCTTTTGTAAATGTGAACACTAATTGGAAGCTATAAGCTTCACTAACATATGCTTCACCAACTTTTTGAGGTTCAAATGTTGTTGATAAGCTCAAATAATTTGATGTTCCAATCATTGTGTATGTTCATTTATCAAAGTGAGGGAGAGGATTTCCATCATTAGTTGATGCAGTAATTTGAAGTTGTTCACCAGTTTCAAGAGATCTAGACAATTCAAAATTAGCATTAGCTGTTAGTTTAACTTTTCCAGATTCATCAACATCTTTCTTAATAGAACCTAAATCAATAAAGTCTTCTTCTGTCTTACCAACAGCATAAACATAGATTGGTTTTCAATTAGGAACATAGTTAACAGTCACTTCCTCATGAGCTATAGTATCACGAGGTTGAGTGCTTCCATAATAACTAATTGGGAAACTTACAGTGAACTTTTCAGATATATCTGGAGAGAATTTTTCAGCTTCAGGAACATCAACTCATAGAGTTAATGTAATAATTTGCCCCTCTCTAGACATAGATCTATAATGAACCTTACTATTGTTTGTTTCAGGTGTTAGAATTGTTCTATTTGCTTCAAGTTTATGATTAAGTTGATATTGAAGTGTGAATTCAGAGTTGCCTTTAGGAGTGCTGACAGTTGTTGCACCAAATAATGTAATATCATTTCTTACATATTTTGGAATATAGTTAACTGTGAACGTTTTATTCTCTAAAGGAATTTCATAAGTTTGATTGTCATATTTAGTTTTGAACAATAAATTGAAAGTCGCACCACCTTCTTCAGTTGATTCAGCTTCAATTTTGGTTAATGTTACATTAACAACAAAACCATTTTCATCTTTACTGAAGGAAGCAGTAACATCTTCAGATTTATCATTGCTTGTTGGATTTATAGCTTCAATTGTTACTTCTTCACCAGTATATAAATCTCTATTTGCATAGAAACCAGAAATGGCAAGTGTGTTTCTGCCTTCTTCAGTAGCCAATGTTGTTTCACCGGCATAGTGGAAAGTAGGCTTATCATATTCACCTTTTGGCTTTCTAGTAAACGTACAAGCAGAAACAACAGACAAGCTAGTTGTAGCAATAGCAGCTGTTCCTAAAATACTAACAAGTTTCGTTTTTAATTTCATAATACCTCCTATGGAATTATGTGATGAATCAAAAAGTATCTAAGCTACCAAAGGTAACCCAGATACTTTATTATATATATTTTATATATATTATTCATCTCACCTTCATTATAAACTTAATAAATAATTTATATAAATTATTTATTTCCATCTATATATTTTCTTAATAGCCAAAGATAAATACCTTTAGGTATTTATAATGGGTTATTAAATATATATTATTGGTTATATCTTGTGAAAACAAGATATATTTTATTTATTATGGCTAAACAAGATTTACACAACAATATTTATGTTCAAGGAGCTAGACAAAACAACTTAAAAAATGTTAATGTTGTTATTCCTAAGAACAAATTAGTGGTAATGACAGGTTTATCAGGATCTGGTAAATCGTCATTAGCATTTAATACTATTTATGCAGAAGGACAAAGAAGATATCTAGAATCATTGTCAAGCTACGCTAGACAATTTCTAGGTAATAACGATAAACCTGATGTTGATTCAATTGAAGGATTATTACCTGCTATTTCTATTGATCAAAAGACAACAACTAATAATCCTAGATCAACAGTGGGAACAGTTACTGAGATCTATGATTATTTAAGATTGTTATGAGCAAGAATTGGAATACCATACTGTCCAAAAGGCCATGGACCAATTAAAACTCTAACAACAAAACAAATTGTTGATAAGATTTATCTTGACTATAAATTGGAATCAAAAATCCAATTATTAGCTCCTATTGCTTTTAAGCAAAAAGGAACTTTTGCCAAAGAGCTAAACAAGCTAAAATTAGATGGATTTTTACGTGTAAGAATAGATGGAAATGTATATTCTTTAGACGATAAAATTGATTTAGATAAAAACAAGTTTCACTACATTGACATCATCGTTGATCGTATTGTTTTAAACGAAGATAATCAAACACATGATCGTTTAACAGAAGCAGTTGAAACTTGTTTAAAACATGGTAACAACAAAGTTGTTATTTGAGATGGTAAAAGTGATATTTTATACTCTAAAAATCACTCTTGTCCAGTCTGTGGTTTTTCTATTCCAGAAATGGAACCAAGACTATTTTCATTTAATTCACCAACAGGTTATTGTGATGAATGCAAAGGTCTAGGATTTGTCTATGAACCAGATGAAGATAGAATGATTCCAGACCGTAATCTTTCTATCAATGAAGGTGGTATTAGATGGTTTAAAAATACTATGGATTCTAAGAACCTAGAATGACAAAAATTCTCTGCTTTATTAGATCACTATCATATTGATAGAAATAAGCCAATTAAGAATCTTTCAAGAAGAGAAATTGACTTAATGATGTGAGGAAGCGATGAACCAATAGAAGTAGTAGCTAAATCAGCATCTTACAAGACATATTCATACAATGACTACATCGAAGGTGTTTTAGCTACAATTAAACGTAGACACTTAGAAACTAACTCTGAAATGGCCAGAGAATTTTATGGAATGTATATGGTAGAAAAACCATGTAAGAAATGTCATGGACATAGATTAAATGAAAAGGCATTATCTGTAAAAATTAATGGTAAATCAATTATGGATGTATGTGATATGTCCGTAGGACAAATGCATGATTGATTCTTAGGACTTGAACTAAATGAAACAGAAAGACAAATTGGTAAACAAGTCTTAAAAGAAATTGTTAACAGATTAGAGTTCCTTATCAATGTTGGTCTTGATTATTTAACATTATCAAGATCTGCAGGAACTCTTTCTGGTGGAGAAAACCAAAGAATTAGATTAGCTGCCCAAATTGGTTCAAGCTTAACTGGTGTTTTATATGTTCTTGATGAACCATCTATTGGTTTACACCAAAAAGATAATCAAAAGCTTATCAATACAATGAAAGCAATGAGAGATTTAGGAAACTCTCTTATAGTAGTAGAACATGATACTGATACCATGAAAGCGGCAGATTATTTAATTGATGTAGGACCGCTTGCAGGTATCAATGGTGGCAAAGTTATTGCCACAGGATCTGTTGATGATTTAATCGCTTGTAAACAATCAATTACAGGTAAATACTTATCAGGAGAATATAAGATTCCTGTACCAAAACAAAGAAGAGGTGGAAATGGTAAAAGGATTATTCTTAAGGGAGCAAAACTTAATAACCTTAAGAATATTAATGTTACATTCCCACTAGGAAAACTTATATGTGTAACAGGAGTTTCAGGATCAGGAAAATCAACTCTTGTTAATGAAACTTTAGTTGCTAACATCAAAAAGATCTTATTTAATCCTTTTGAATTAGCACCTAAAGTAACAGATTTAACAGGAATACAAGATATTGATAACTTAATAGTTATCACGCAAGAACCTATTGGTAGAACGCCAAGATCTAATCCAGCAACATATACTGGTTTATTTGATGATATTAGAACAGTATTTGCTAATACTCCTGAAGCTAAAGCTCGAGGATATGATAAAGGAAGATTTAGTTTTAACGTAGAATCTGGTAGATGTGAAAAGTGCCAAGGTGATGGATATATTAGAATTGAAATGCACTTTTTACCAGATGTCTATGTTAAATGTGATGAATGTGGAGGTAAGAGATATAACGCTGAAACATTATCTATTCTCTACAAGAATAAATCAATCTATGATGTTTTGGAAATGTCTGTTGATGAAGCATATGACTTCTTCCAAAACATTCCTTCTATTAAACGTAAACTAGAATTAATGAAAGATGTAGGACTAGGTTATTTAAAACTAGGTGAACCATCGGTTGATTTATCTGGTGGTGAAGCACAACGTATTAAATTAGCTAAGTTCTTACAACGTAAAGCTAGTGATAGAACAATTATCGTGTTAGATGAACCATCAACTGGTTTGCATCAACACGATATTGCTAAACTAATTGAAGTATTAAATAGAATTGTTGATAATGGTGCCACAGTCATCATTATCGAACACAACCTTGATATTATCAAGTGTGCTGATTACATCATTGATTTAGGACCAGATGGTGGAGATAGAGGTGGAAGAATAATCACTACTGGAACACCAGAACAAATCTTAAAAGATAGTGATATCTCCTATACTGCTAAATTCTTGAAACCATTATTGAAAAAATAGTATGATATCTCGAGGATACATAATATACCAAATTAAAAAGAAGCAGTTGACGCTGCTTCTTTTTCTTTTTTAAACAAATACTATATAATACTTTTATACGTAATAGAAATTTTATTCACCAAATCGGTAATTAAAAAAAGGAGCAGACGCAACTGCTCCTTTTTCTTTAGGCTTTTGCCAAGGAAGTGAATCGAATAATTGTTAACTCTTAGTTATCTTGAACAAGAGAATCACTAGGAGCAATAAAACAATTTGTTCGATTGACTCCATACGTAAACATAAATTTTATTCACCCCCTCTGGGCAGAACAAAACCGCCCAGCAAGAGCGATAAATTTAATTACGCATATAGATTATATAGTATATTTTAAAATTTTATATTAAAATTTTAAAATAGGTTATAATATTAAATAATATGAAATTAACTAAATGATTAACACCTTTAATAACAACATCACTAGTAGCAGCTAGTGTACCATTTACATTTACTAGTTGTGGTAGTGATTTTGTTCCTAATGAAATGAAACAATTCATTAGTGATAGAACATTTAGTTTAATGGCTGTTGCTGTTTATCAAACATCTAAAGGTAAAGAATATTCACTAGTTTTTGGAACAGGATGAATTATTAGTGATATGACACCAGAAGATAATAATGATTATCAATATCATGTAGCAACAAATTGACATGTTACTTGAGGTTTTGAAAAATTACTTTCAACTGAACCTAAACTTTTTGCCTACTTCTATGCTGATTCATCATTAGCAAGCAGCAATGGTGTCATTGATTATGATGACTACATATTATTTGATAACAATTGTTTTGACTATCATATGCCTAACAGAGACAAAAAATTTCTTTATAATCCTGATGGATATGATGGTATTGACCTATATGTTTGCGATGCAAACTTTGCTGATCCATCAGGTTCAATTAAACAAAAATTAGATCGTTTAAATGAAACACAAAGAGAAAAAGGTTATATTAATAAATTTGTTCCAGCAGATGATGCTGACATTCTAAAGAAAAAGAAATATGTTGCTGGTTATCCATATAAAGAAGAAATGGGTTTAGCAGGTGGCAAATGAGAAACTCATGCTCTTAGTGCAAACCAATTAACATACAAAAGAGCATACTCTGAATTTCATTATATTGATGAAGATTATTATCAATTTTATCCATATATGGATGTTTCACCACAATATGTATGTAAACAAAATAAAGGAATAAATTGAATGACTGGTGGTGCTTCAGGAAGTATGTTAGTAACACAAGATTATGAAATTTGTGGTATCTATTGAGGTGGAGAAGTTGATAGAGCCAAAAACCCAACCAAGTTCTGACCAAGATTTAGTTTGTTCAAATATGATTCAGTAGATTTTATCTTTGAATGACTATAAAAAAATAGGGATAACCCTATTTTTTACTTTCTCTAAGAATGTTTCTTAAAATGTTAGTTGAGATTACTGGGTTAGCTTGACCTTGAGTATCTTTCATTAATTGTCCTAATAACATTTTCTCTAAACGTTCTGGACGATCTTGATTCTTTAAAACCATTGCAAAATTATTTTGGATAATTGCTCTTAACAATGTTTCAAGTTCTTTAGGATCTGTAATTTGTTTAAAGCCATGAGCTTTAATAATTGTTTCAGGATCTTTATCATCCTTATAGATTTCAGCAATTACAGTCTTAGCTTGTTTAGAGTTAATCTTTCCTTGTTGAACAATCTTAATCATTTCAATAATATGTTCAAGTTTAGATAATGAAACAGTTTCAATTGTTTTGTTGTCTTTCTTTAATAATCCAACAAGTTCAACAAGAACTCAAGTGACTGCTGCTTGAGCATCGTTTGTTGCTACAAGCACTTTCTTGAATGCTTTATACAATGGATAATCATCTAATAATAAAGTGATAATCTTATTATCAAGTTTAAGATCTGTTAATGTCTTGACAATATCTTCAAGTGTATATCTTGCTTGTCTTAAAGCTTCTTGTTTAAATTGATCAGACAAAGCAAATGGTAAGATATTTCCTTCAGGCATAAAGTGATAATCAACAGCTTGTTTATTACGCATATAGACTGTTTCACCTTTAGCATCATCAAATCTTCTAGTGTCAGGTGTTACTTCTTTACCTTGAAGATATAAGCTTGCTTGTCTATCTGCTTCATAAGCAATAGCTCTACCTACATTAGAAATAGAGTTAATGTTTTTAATTTCAACTCTTGTTCCATATTTATCAGATCCATATGGATTAATTGAAATATTAACATCTGCTCTTAAGCTGCCATCTTCCATCTTAGCATCTGAGATTTCACCACAGAAAGTTAAGATTCTCTTAAGTTGTGTTAAGTATGCCATTGCTTCTTCTGGTGAATTGATATCTGGCTTAGATACAATTTCAATTAATGGCATACCACAACGGTTATAGTCAAGTAGGACTTTATTACCTTCTCTTATTTGCTTAGCAGTATCTTCTTCCATGTGGATACGTTCTACATGGATCTTTTTCTTTTTGCCATTAACTTCTATTTCTACATATCCATCTGTACCAATAGGATTAAATTGTTGTGTGATTTGATAACCTTTAGGCAAATCACGATAGAAATAGTTTTTACGATCAAAGCTAATAGTATTAGCAATGTTCATATGTAAAGCATGAGCTAAACATATTGCTTTCTTTACAACTAAATCATTAACAGATGGTAATGTTCCAGGTAAACCTATATCAATTTCATTGATATTTTGGTTAACTGGATCAGTATGGCTACTTTTTGTTGCAGAGAACATTTTAGTCTTGGAGTTAACAACTGTATGAACTTCAATACCAACAATGGTTTTAAAATTATTCATGGTTACCTCCAATCATATCTTCAAGAGTATAAGCAATGTTTAATAGCTTCATATCTTGATAGATATCACAAGAGATTGTTAATCCCCAAGGCAGATTATCAATCTTTGTAAATGGAATGGAAATACTTGGTGTTCCAGAGAAGTTATCCATCATTAATCAATCATCATAATTGCTCTCTCTGCTAAAGTCATCCATGACATGAGCAGTAGACATTAATGTTGGCATTAAGATACAATCTCCAAGTTTTAATAATCTTGCTTGCTCATCTTGCACCATGTGTCTAATACATTGAGCAGCTAAAGTAATACTTGACATATTTTCTTTAGCAGTTAAGAAAGTACCAATAACAAATCTTCTTTTAACTTCATTGCCAATGTTTAAAGTTCTAGATTTGATCAATGTTTGTTCATAGTCATCATCATCTTTGCCTTCATTCTTACCAAAGGTAATACCTTGAAGATTAGAATAACAACTATAACCTTCAGTGTATGTTAAAACTTTATAAGCAAATAGAATTTTATCTAGAACTTGATTGTCTAATTGTGCTTCCGTAACAATATGACCTGCATCTTTTAGTTGTTGCACAAATCTATTAAATATATCTTGTTTGTTTTGATCAAGTAATTTGACTAAGTTTGTTAAAACAACAAAACGAATAACACTTTCTTTTTTTAAGTTTTCAAGTTTAACATCTTTAATCATTGTTGTTGATGTGTAATCTTTTGGATCATGTTTAATTAATGTTTGTGCAACGATTGTAGCATCAGCAACATACTTGCTAATAATCCCAACATGATCAAAACTTGGTGCATAAGGTAAAACACCATATCTTGAAATAGCCCCATAAGTTGGTTTATAACCAACCACACCAACTAATGATGCTGGTCTTCTAATAGAGTCGCCTGTATCTGTTCCAATAGCAAATGTTGAAATACCAGTTGCCACATTAACAACAGAACCAGATGATGAACCACCAGTTCTTCTTGTTTTATCATGAGGGTTACAAACTGGACCTGTAAAACAATGAGTTCCAGTTCCGCCTAAACCAAATTCATCTAAAGCATCTTTAGATACTAAAGCTGCTCCGTTTATTTTTAATAAACCATAAACAGAAGCATTGTATGGAGGAACATATTTACTTAAGAATTTGCTTCCACCAGTTGTAGTAATTCCTTCAGTAGAGACATTATCTTTTAATGAGTAAGGAATACATGATAAAAGATTATTTGGATCAAATGGTTTATCACTTGTTTTAAAGATTGGTGTGATAATAGAGTTTGTAAAGCTATATTTATCAGCTAATGCTTTAGCATTGTTGATAAGATCAACTGGTTTAACTTTACCAGACTTAAGTTGTTCATGTAGGTTTAAAATAACAGATTTCATTTTATTTACCTACCACATATTTATCTGCTTTCTTAGCATCAGATAAATAGTCCTTATCATACTTCTTATCAGGTTCATCATCTCTTCTTAATTTAGCACAGTTGCTAACTCTTGTGTAGCAAACTGGAGTAAATTTAGAAGTTAATTCAGAAAAATTAGCTCTTTGTAATTGTTCATCTAATTCTTGAATTTCTGCAACAATCTTTTGTAATTGTTCATCAGATAATTCAAAATATAATGATCGAGCTAATTCTTTGATGTATTCTTGATCAATATTCTTACTCATAATAAAATAATTATAAATAAAAAAATATGGTCAAAGACCATATTTTTAATATTAACTATTTAGGACAAGTTAATGTATATTTATCTGCACCTTCACCAGATATAATTTCTTTATATTTATCTGCCAATCAGTTAGCATGAACTTCTTCATGAGATATTGGGTCAATAATTGGATCATTTTCAGCATCACTTGGCTTATAACTTAGTCATGTGTCAGTTGGAACCTTACTTTGATCTAAACATTGAACCGCATAGAACTTAGCACTATAAACTTCAAACTTAGCAGTACCAAGCGCACTATTTCCGTTATCACAGTTAAGTATTTCAGCATATGGGCGATCTACTGCCCCTTCTTCTCCAACTGGTTTATATTCAGAATAAGGAGTGTAAAGGTGGAATTGAGGAGCATATTTATATGGTTCACCTTCAGTTGCTTCTTGTGCTGTAAACATATCTTCAATTCAGCAAATACCATTTCAGTTCATAACTGTAGTACAGTTACCATAGTAATTACCTGTCATGATTTCTAGTGAAGTATGGTGTTTTGAAGGTGTATCAGTACGGATATAGAAACAACGACATTCTCTTGGTTTAAATGTGTATGTTCCATCGTCATTTTCAACAAGGTCTCATAGATCTTTATCGTAATCATTAGGATCTGTTGGAGTAACTTGTCTACCAAGGTCTCTTGTCGAACTACCATCATGGTGTTGGTTGTATGCCTTTACTGAGCCATTATGATTATCAGATAAGTCAGTTACAATAACATCAGCACCACTTCAAATTCCAAAGATGGCAAATTCTTTTTCATCATAGTTGTAAATAGGTTTCTTAGAAGTGATTGTTTTACCATTTAAGTCAATTAGCAAACTCTTTTCAATATCAACTTGACCAGTATAATCATCACGTTCATATTCTCCATCACCTAGAGTTATACTTGCACCTAAACGAACATTAACTCCTGTATCAACAGCTTCTCTTAATTGACCTTCTGTTTTAACTTCTTTGAAGTTATATCAGTCAGGTTGAGTTAAACCACCGTTATATAAGTCTAGAATTAAAATGTGGCGGTTGTATTGGCTCATATCACTTGATCAAATAATTTGACCGCTTTCAGATCAATCACCAAATGAGTTAGCACCAAACTTTAATAGGGATAGTTTATCTGCCGTATCGTTAATGTTTGTTAAATCAATAAATGAAATGTTTTTATTTCCATAAAAAGCATTGTCTTCAATGATTGTCAACACTGAGTTAGGGGAAAATGAAATTTTTGTAACAGAATCAGGAAGATTAATTGGTTCATGTGTTGTTGCATTTCCATCACCAATTCTTGTTACGAAATCAGGAATGTATAGAGTATTGTAACCTTCATTGAATGCTTCTGGATTAATGCCAACAATTTGGTAGCATCCATAATCTCCATATACTGGATCAGGTTGATATTGAATATATCCATCTTCTAAACCATATGGAATAGGGTTTTCAGCAACAGAATAAGAAACTCTAATTCCAGTATAGTTATTAGAGATTCAGATAGGAATATCTGTATCACTATACATACAGAAAATTTGGATATCAAACTTAAATGAGTTTCCATCAGCTACACCAGTATTTTTTGTTGTAGCAGGTATAGATATTTTACCTTTGTTAGTTTCTTCGTTAAAGTCGATTCTAACTTTTGCTTCATCAATTGTAAATTGATTATTATAATCTCCAGTACTAAAATGTGCTTTTAGTTTTGGGTAATATTCTTTAGGTAAACCTGTAGGAACTTCAAATTCCATTTCAGCTGTTATAGTTTTGCCATCAGCAGATATAGTTGTAGTTGTAACATCTACATTTTTTTGCAAAATGCAATAAGGGTAGTATGTAACTTTAGATCCAGTGATTACTTGAGATCATACAACTTTCGATGTTTTTGTATTAATACAAGTAAATGTCATATCACCTGTTCATGAAATAGTGTCATGAACATTTTGTTTTAATCAATATACAGGAACGGTAACTAATTTATTTTTAACAGTGTAATCACCAAAAACAAATTGACCACCATCATCATGAGCAACGACTAATTTTTGATCTTTATTCAAAGCCCTATTCAATGTATATTGTAAATATGCAGCCATATTGTTACCAATAATACTTACATCAATATCAGCTGCTTCAATAAATGTTTGGCTACAAGAACAAGATGTAGCAACTGCGGAAATTGTTCCCAAGGTTAACATTGCACCAGTGGTACCAATTAACCCAAAAAATTTACTCTTTTTCATATTTTCTCCTAATTTGCTTATTATAAAACAAAAAATATGGTCAAAGACCATATTTTTTAATATTATTTAGCACTAGGCGGGTCGGGCATTTAATAAGGAAGCCAAAAGAAAGATAACCATCATTAACATTTGTGCTAACTTGTATTTTTATAACAAGTTCGGAGTCCTTATTCAACGTTTCACCACCAATAACTAATACTCTAGCTTTATTGACATCAGGACTTGTATCAATAGGACTTGTATCAATAAGGGCGTATTGATTTTTTTCGATATTTTTCGTATGTTCTTCTGGAACTTGTTGTAAATCTACTCCATCAACCGAAACTTCAGCTTCTGCAATATTATAAATGACAGCAACATCACCTTCTTTTTCAGGTATAGAATCGCTAACCACTAACGAAGTTTGGTTATTGAAATCTGTGATATTTTCACTTAATTTAGATAAATCACATTTTATAGTATAAATTGTTTCCTCTTTTAGGTTTACATGATTATGTATTAAATATTTTCTATCATTTATTTGTTTTACTTTATTTAAAACCAAGGTTGTCTTGTTACAACTTGTTATTATTCCAACTGTCGAAGCAACCGCTCCGACGCTCAATAAAGGCAATAATATTTTCCTTTTTTTCATGATTTCTCCTCTTATATTGCATTGATAGAATTATATGTATTTATGTAAGAAAAAATAAAAAATAGGGTAAACCCTATTTTTTTAGTAAATTAAATTACTTAATTTCAACTTTAGCGCCAGCGTCAGTGAATTTCTTACCAAGTTCCTTAGCTTCTTCAGGTTTAATACCTTCTTTAACTACACAAGGAGCTTTGTCTACTGCGTTTTTAGCTTCCATTAGACCTAAACCAGTAATTTCACGGTAGATCTTAATAACAGCTACTTTGCTTGCACCAGCGTTAGTTAATGTTAATGTAACTAATGATGGTTCTGCATTAGCAGCAGGAGCAGCTGCAGCAGCTACAGGAGCAGCAGCAGATACGCCAAATTCTTTTTCAATAGCTTTTACTAAATCATTGATTTCCATTAAAGACATTTCTTTAAGAGAGTCAATTACTTGTTGATTTGTTAATTTTGCCATATTTATAAAATTCCTTTTCTAATTATGCTTGTTTAGTCTTTCCAACTGCATTAAGTCCATATAGGAAGTTTCTTAGACTTGCTGTTAAGCAAGATAAGAACATAGAGTATAGACCCTTTCTTCCTGGAATGGCTGCGATTTGGGCAAGTTGGTCAGGCTTAATAATTTGGTTTTCTAAGTATCCAAATTTAAACTTTACAAAGTTTCTTTTCTTAGCAATATCTGCTACTGCTTTGAAAGAACATACTTCATCATCATTACAGATAATGACAGCATTAGGGCCTTTGCATTCATCTACTTGAAGATTGTTTGCTTTGAAAGCACGGTTAAGAACGTTGTTTTTAACAACTTCAATGCTTGCACCTTCTTTGTGTAGGTTAGCTCTCATTTCTGTTAATTCCTTAACAGTAAGACCTAAATATTCAAACACTAAGAATGATTTAGCTTTCTTAATCTTATCTACAAATTCTTCAGTAGCCTTAGCTTTTAGTTCAATTTTTGCTTTAGACACAATTTACCTCCGTAATTTGTTGGCAATATACAAATAAAATGTCTTTGTGATACACACAAAGACATAGAGAGATTTATCTATAAATTGATAATATTCCTCGGTAACGAATTAAGGCATAGCCAGTTACTGTCTTTGGTATATTGCTCATTTATTATATAGGAAATTAGAAAAATGGTGAAAAAATATTAATGAACTTTAAATAGGCCTTTTTGAAAGGGTTAATTTGATCCCTTTCTAGAGGGTATAAAGTTGATGTTATGATATCAGTTTCTCATGTCTTTTGGTAACGTTTGATATCCTTAGTAGAATGTTTGATTGCTTTATATTGATAGATGTTACGGAAGTTGAAGTTCTTATCTGTATAGATAACATCTTCATCATCTATCATGATAAATGATTCTAGAATTTGCTTATTTGTCATATGCAATTCAATCTTGTTTTCAAGTGCTTTTTGTAATTGATAAATAAGTAAATCTTGCTTTGTCTTGGTTTTTTGAATAGAAACAATTAATTCAATTCTTACTGCTTTTCATCTAGCAAAGTTTAAAGCATTAACTGTATCTTTAGAAATAAAGAATGAGTTAGTATAAATCTTAATACTCTTTTTTGCCTTAAAGATCATTGCTTGTAATTTAGTATGATCATTATCTGGTTTACCATATTCCGTCTTTAACTTGTAGTTAAAGATAAGGGCAATAATGGCACCAACAATTGGTAATACAATCATTACTAATAATCAGAATGCTTTTGTTTCGTCAGTTCGATTGTGTTTGTAGAAGATGTAACCACCAACAAACAAATCAAATAATCAAACTAAAGCAAATCAAGTTCATCAAAATGGTGCACCATATCAATTAAATTTATAAACACAAACACATGTAACTGTAAAAATAGCTATTACTAATAGACTTAAAGAAATTGCTAATGTATTTCTTAATCATCTTTTCATTATGCCACCAAACTAATACCAAAGCCTACTCAATATACTAAAGCAGCTAGAACATAGGCAATAGCAAAGCTAACGCCAATATTAATTCATAAATATTTTCTTCCTGCTTCAGTTCTCATTGTATTAATAGAAGGAATACATGGTAAATAGTATAGACTAAATACCATGAAACTTGCAGCCAATGCAGGAGTGAATAAAGATTTACTATTATCAATGCCACCAGCAGATAAACCTAAGTTAGTTAAGATTAATTCTTTAGCAGGAATACCAGCAACTAAACTTGAAGTTAGTTTTCAGTTAGCTGAACCAAACACTGGATACATTACATAACTTAAACCTTTACTTATGTAACCTAGTGCAGATTGTTCAAATAAAGCAGGATCAGAAATGTATCCACCTTTACCTAAATGTAATAATGCTCAGAACACTAGGTTAGCAATAGTAATTGTTAATAAAGCTTTCTTTAAAAAACCTTTAACTGTTTGTCATACGTTTTTAAACATAATACGTAAGTCAATACCATTTCAGTTAACCATTTCTACACAGAAGAATGATTTTTGTTTTCTAAATAGTGTTTTAGAGAATGTTAAACCTAGTGTTAGAGCAATTATTCCTGAAACAATTACTGCACCAAGAATAAATAATCAACCAAAGGTTAGACCAAACACTGCATTAGAAATAGCAGAGATAACAATAATTTTTGTCGCACAAGGAATGAAAGGAATGATTAAAACAGAGATAATCCTTTCTTTCTTTGAACTAGAACTTCTTGCTAACATTAAAGCAGGAACGTTACATCCAAATGCTGTTAGTAAGTTAACAACTGATCTTCCAGAGATACCAAACTTACTTAAAGCATTATCAAGCAAGATGCTAACTCTTGATAATAAACCTACCTGTTGGATAATTGTTACACACATAAATAGAATAACAATACTTGGAATAAATGATAGTACTGTGAATAAACCACCAAAGATACCATTAACAATCATGCTCGATACTCAATCTGGAGCATTAATGTTATTAAATCCAGTAATCATTAATGCTGATAAACTATTTGTTGGTCCAACCAATGCTGCATTAAAGTTTTGCTGTAATCATCCACCAGCATAACTACCAAATGCTAAATAATAGATAGCAACAGCAATAATTAAGAATAAAGGAATACCAATTCATTTCTTTAAAAAGAAATGATCAAATCTATTTTGCTTTTGTAAATTTACCTTTAAATATTGTGGATCATTCTTTTGCTTCACAGGAGAACAGTA
>JAKSVP010000011.1 GCA_024427265.1 Mycoplasmoidaceae bacterium | reverse complement strand
TTCTTCGTAGCTGAAAAATTCTCTGGCTATGCTGGTAAATATGTAAAGATTGCTGATACAATTGCTGGCTTTAAAGAAATTGTTGAAGGAAGATGTGACGACATTCCAGAAGTTTACTTCTACAATGTTGGAACATTAGAAGAAGTTAAACAAAAGGTTAAAAACAAATTAAAAACTAAATAGTTTATGGCAAAGGAATTTAGATTACAAATATCTACACCTCATAAGGTGATGTTAGACAAACAAGCTATTGGCGTTACAATGCCAACAGCTAATGGCTACATCGGTATTTTGCCTGATCATGCTAAGATTGTCGGCGCCTTAATGCCTGGATATATGTACATCACTTTGACAGATGGCAGTAAAAAAACTGCCTTAGTAAACTATGGAATGTTTACATTCAAAGAAAATAAATTGGTTATCTTATCAGACTTCTTTGAGTTTGATACTGGTGTTAACCAAAATGCTTTGGAAGCTATTGCTGCAAGAATAGAACAAGAAAGCAAAAAGGTTCAATTATCTGAACGTGCTGTTCATGCTCTAAACTCATACATGAAATTAGTTTCTGCTAAAGCAAAACAAAATAAGAAATAGCATTGGGGGTAATTATGATTAGACTGGAAACTAAATATACTAAACGTATTATTACTGAAAACGTCTTAAAAGCTATTTACCAACCAAGAATAAATAGAATAGTTAAGCGTCTTGTTCACAAGACTTCAACCGGAGTAGAAATGACAGGTTGAATTAACTATGTTAAAAATTACAATAAAACAGAATTAAAAGGCATGCTTAAACTTGCTAAGCAATGACAAAAAAGCAATATTAAGAAAATTGTTGTCATTGGTATCGGTGGAAGTTATTTGGGAATTAAAGCAGGTATGGATATGCTTCGTTCTGAATTCAACAAGAAAGATTTCCAAGTATACTTTGCTCATAACTTCAACCAAAACTATTTATCAGCATTATTAAATGCTATTGGCAAAAGTCCATTTGGTATTATCATTATTTCTAAATCTGGTACAACACTTGAACCAGCCATTGCTTTAGATATCTTCTTTAAACGTTTAGTTAAAAACGTAGGTAAAGCAAGAGCTAATAAATTAATTGCTGCTATTACTGATAAAGAAAAAGGTAATTTATTACAAACAGTTAAAAAGCATGATTGAGCACACTTTGTCATCCCAAGTAATATTGGTGGTAGATATTCTGCTCTAACTCCTGCAGGAATGTTCTTATTCATTCTTTTAGGACTAGACTATAGAGCAATCATTAAAGGTGCAAAGGATGCAGCTAAACAATTAATGAATCCTGATCTGGATAAGAATGATGCTTTCAAATATGCATGTTATCGTAACTACTTCAGAACTTTCCACCGCTATGCGGTAGAAAACTTTATTGTTTACGATCCAGGCTTATGTATGATGTCTGAAGTATGAAAACAATTATTTGGTGAATCAGAAGGTAAAGACCATAAGGCTCTTTATCCATCTACTTCATTATTTACTACAGACTTACACTCTATGGGTCAATACCTTCAAGAAGGTACAAGAAACTTCTTTGAAACAACTTTATACATTAAAAGACCAATCAAAGATATTAGATTACATATGTCTTCACCAGTCCATAAATATCTAAATGGTAAGAAACTATCATATATAAACCAAATAGCTATGCTATCTACAGTTCATGCTCATTATGAAGATGGTAAGACTAAAAACTTAATCATCTATGTAGACAAACAAGATGCATACCATTTTGGTTATTTATATATGTGATTATGCTTTGCTGCTATGGCAAGTGCATATCTATTGCATCTTAACCCATTTGATCAACCAGGGGTTGAAGTATATAAGAAACGTATTACTAATATATTAAAAGGAGAAAACTAACATGACTATTGGTTTTACTTGTAATGATGGATACTTTGATGGAGCTTATCTAACAGCTCTATCAATCTTAAGAAGAACAAAAGAAGTATGTCACTTTGTTCTATTGTCTGGAGACTATACAGAATGAAGGCCTAACTTTACTATGTTTAGTAAAGAACATACTAAAATAATGGAAAAATTAGTGAAGTCATTTAACCGTAAAAATACTTTTGAAGTCATTGATACTAGACCATTATGAAATAAACATTTTAAGAATTTAAGATGAAGACGTATTTGAGCAAGATGATGACCATCACCTTATACAATTACTCGTCTATTCATCTATGAATTACCGCAATTTCAAAACAAAATTCTTTTCTTAGATGTTGATTTAATGTTTACTGGTGATATTAAAGAACTATATGATATCGACCTTGGCGATAAAGAAATTGCTATGTCTAGAGACTTATTCACTAGATACAAAAAATTCAAAAGATATTACAACAGTGGCGTAATGTTAATTGATATGAAAAAATTAAGACAAAGTCACAACTTTGAGAAATGTATAAAATACATTTTAGAAAAGAGACCAATGATAGTTGAACAAGATGCAATATCTTTCATCTGCAACGCTAAACTATTCCCTGGTAATGACTTTAGATATAACTACCAAGCTGACTACATACAACCAGATACATTGGTGAAACACTTCTGAGGCTTCTTAAGATTAAGACCAAGTCATCGTGGAATTAAACAATGACAAATCGAAAAGGTTCAACAATTGCTTGGCTTACACACTTGAGATGAAGATTATAAATATTATTTAGAACAAAAAGCAAAATGAAAAAAGAACTAAATTAGTTCTTTTTTTGTCCAACGAATTCTAAAATCTTGTTGTAAAGTTTAACGCTTTCTTCTTGTTCCATTGATAAGATGTGATAACCGGTTGGTATTTCTCAAAAGTGTTTTGCATCAGATTTAGCTCTAACCTTTTCAATGTGTCTTTGTGTCATTAAAGCATCTTGACCTGATTGAATATAGATAAAGTTATAGTTAGGATCTTTGGAATATTTAAGCAAGAAACGATAAGATGGAAGCATATATCTTCAAACAGCTATAGCTAATCTTGAGCTTCTTCTTGCTTCAGGAAACATGCTTATTGCTCTTAGCAATATTCTGTCTCTAGTTAAATTCTCATGCATGCTTTCATTTAATGGTAAACGAAGCTCAATGTTTGTTAAGAATGTTACAACTTCTTTACAACCTGAAACAAATCCAGCTTTGAACTTTAAATTCTTTGGTGGTTTTATTTGAGTTGGCATGTTTCAATTAATAACACCACTAATCTTGTTTCTATATTTTTTAAAATATAGTAGGTTGATTGCACAACCTCAACTTTCACCTAACAAATAAATTCTTTTATCAGGATAGTTGTTCATTACTCAAGTAACTACGCAATCTAATTCTTTTAAAAAAAGTTTTTTAAATTGAGATGGTTTGTTTTTGTTTCCACCATGAGCCATCTTTTCATAAGTCACAAAATAGTTATTATCAAAGGCAAAACTATTCATATAACCACTTAAAGTGTTTGTTGCGCCCAATCCAGGATTAAAGATAAACACACAAGTGTTTTTATCTTCTTTTAATGGTTTAACAATCATTAAAGGAATTGGTTCTTTAAACACTTTTGTTTCAAGATTTTGATATGTTATTCTTTCAGGTTCAAACTTCTTCATGACTTAAAATTAAATAATATAATTATTATAGTTATAATATAAACACAAGGAAAAAATTATGGCAAAAGTAGAATATTGCGTTATTGGTTATGGTAGATTTGGTGCGCAAATTGCTGACCAATTAAATGAATTAGGTAAAAGAGTAATGGTTATTGAAAATAGCACCTCTTTATGTGATAAGATTTCAAGATTACATGAAATCGTTATTAAAGCAGATGCTACAGATATCAATGCTTTATCTGACTGTGGTGTTAGAAACGTTCCAACTATAGTTGTAAGTACAAGTAATGTTGAAAACTCAATCATGATTTGTGCCAACTTAAGACAATTAGGTTGTGAAAACGTTATTGCTCGTGCAAAGAACATTACTCACGAACGTGTTTTAAAAACTATGGGTATTACAAACGTTATTACTCCTGAAACAGAAGTTGCTAATAAATTAGCAATTCAATTAGTTTATAACTTAGGTGCTGATATTACAGCTATTAACAAAGATATCTGTTGAGTTAAATCAGTTATTACTAACCCAGACATCCTACATAAAAATATTTTTGCTCTTGAATTAAAAGAAAAACTAGATGCTCTAGTTATCTCAATTCAAAGAAAGAATGAAATTATTTTCCCAATTAAGCAAAACACTCAATTTAAAATTGGTGACATTGCAAGTATTGTTTGTCCAAACAACAATATTAAAAAGATCATTAAGATCTTAACAACAGAAAAATAGGCAGTTGCCTATTTTTTTATTTGTCTAATTGCTTTGCAAGATCTAATGCTTGTTTGATAGCATCATCCATGTCAAAGTATTTGTACTGACTTAATCTTCCTAATGGATAAACATTAGGATATTTTTTAAAATCAGCAGCATACTTTTCGTATAAAGCTTTGCTTAGCTCATTTATTACTGGGTAATATCTAACGCCAAAACGACTTGAGTTGGGAGCAAATTCTCCTGGATATTCTCTTGAGATAGTTGTTTTGCCGTCAACTTGTTGTAAAGTCATAGACTTATATTCAGCAATTCTAGTCATTGTAGGATCGGCAGGATAATTTACTACAGCTGATTCTTGGAACTTAGTTTGTTTTAATGTTTCAAACTTAATTTCTAAGCTTCTATATGGTAATGTACCATACTTGTAGTTTAATGCTTCATCAATTGGTCCACAATAAACAAGTGGTTCATTGAATGGTTTACCATTAATGGTAACACCATCTTCTTCAAACTTCATAAAGTTTAGAACATCGATATCAGTTTGAATGGTGATATTTTTATGATCAACCATTTTCTTAATCATGGCTGTATAACCTTCAGTTGGTAAACCTTGATATTTGTCTTCAGGAAAGTAGTTGTGATCATATCCTAATATGATCTTTACTCTATTGATTGTGTTAGGATCAATCTCTTCAAACTTCTTTCCTCACATTTTAGCTGAGTAGTTGAAATATACATTTTTAGAAATGTAATCCAAGAATTCTTTTACATTTGGATCTTCAACTTGTTTTAAATCAAACAATGTAATTGTTTTTTGATTTGGAAACTTTGATTGTAATGTTGCAATCACTTCTTTTGCCTTATCAGGCATGATGATTTCGATTGACTTAAAGTTAATAGGCAATGGAAATAATTTATTGTCTACGTTTACATAAACTTTGTTTACATAACCATTTAGTTGAGTGAATTGACTAATGAATTGATAAACATCTTCATAAGAAGTATGGAAAATGTGAGGACCATAGTTGTGAATTAAAATGCCTTCACCATTTAAACTGTCGCGACAGTTTCCACCAATAAACTTTTGCTTTTCATAGATTGTTACTATTCAACCTTTATTAGCTAAAATATTAGCTAAAGTTGCTGCAGATATTCCACAACCTACAATTGTTATCTTCTTATTCATATTTGCTTTCTATGAAAGCGCCTTTCTTTTTCTTGTAACTTCTTACATGGTAAATAGTTAGTCCACCAAATCCAAATAACCCAATCACAGCTGGGAAGTAAGTATAGAATGTTCTTCATAAGAAGATACCTTGTGAAATAAACTCTAGTTGTTGTTTATCATCAACACCACCACTAATACCACCTAATACTTTTAACATGTATAGTAGTGATGCTTCCAAACCAGCAGCTAAACCTGGAATAAGGTTTAATCTGTTTGCATTGAATGCCATATTAGCACTGTGATATACCAATAACACATCAAAGCTAAATTCTCCACCTTGATTCATAATTGCTAAAGCACTAGACAAAGTAAAGTATACTACAAGTTCATATGATGCAAGTAATAATACGATTATTACAGTATCAAACTTGTGTTGAAAATATCCAATAACATCATTCTTGATTGTTGCGCGTTTTTCGTACTTTTCAGCGATTTCTGCTTTTGAGTGGTACTTTAAATGTAATTTCTTTTTAAATCAGTTAAAGATTGAAGAAACAACATAGTGTGCTTTCTTTGAGAAACAAAGAAGAATCATAACTAAAACACCGACTACATCAATGAAAATACCAATGCCCATTAAGACAACTAATGTCATACCACCAGCACCTAACATTGATATTAGAATATTTGCTTTTAACATAATAATGATAAAGCTAGGGATGTGAATTAATAAAGCAGCACATTGCCAAATGAACGCATTTGAGAAAATAATACTAGTTGCTCTAGATGTAGAAACACCTTGTGTCTTCAATCAAAAGATCATGTATGGGTCAGTAACAAAGTTAGCTGGAGTTACGCCTTTAAGGAATGAAACTGACAATGCCATTGTAAAGTATTGTCAAGCTTTAATCTTTATACCAAGCTCTCTAAGCCTGATTCAAATAGGTATAAAGTTATATACGATTGAAAAGATTGCAAACAATATCAATAATAACAATCATAATCAACCTAGAGGTAAAACCAATCCATTACCAATGTTGGTAAAGAATGTGCCTCAGCTCATATCCATAATAAATAAAACAGTTACAACTACAAGTGCTAATGATAGCAAGCTTGTAAGAATGATAATAACCATGTTACGTTTATTGAAAAAACTTTTCGATTCAGCTTTTTCTTCAATCGTGGCTTTATCTATTTTATTTCCATCTATTTCCGTTCTCTTCTTGGCCATAAATAAAATATATAGTTATTATATAAGTGATAGATAATCAATTTTACATATTATTTTATTTAGAATAATATTCTAAAACTTTAAGACAAATGCTTTCAATTTGCTTAGAAAGTGTCTTGTAGTTAGTGTTGTATTGTTCATGATTGTCAGAACCATGAGACAAATTGTCAGAGACAATTTTTACACATAAAAAGTCTGTGTGCGTTTTGTTACAAACTTGTGCAATAGCTGCACCTTCCATGTCAAAACCAACCACATCCTTATTTCCTAAAGAAGGAAATGCTTCTATATTATTAATAGAGATAATGCTATCACTTGAAGCAATAGTTCCAACGACTGGATTTTTAACTACTGATTTTAAGAAATCAACATATTCTTTTTTAACATCATATCTAATTGGTTCATCTGGTAGCTGATTCAATTGATAATTGAATGCAGTTAAATCAACATCAGAATATTCAAGACTATCAGCAATTAAGATAGATCCTGGTTTAATATCTTTTTTACATGCACCTGCAAGGCCGATGTTAAAAATCTTATCAACACCAAAGTTAATAATCATATTCATAGCTGTCATAGCTGCATTGGTTTTACCAATGCCACAAAAACAAACAACTACTTGTTTATCATTGATATTACCAATGTAATATCTCACACCGTTAAATTCAATAATCTTTGCTTTAATGGATTTAACTAAGTTATTTGTTTCAGCTTTTTCAGCAGCAATTAAACCAATCATTAGTATTTCTCTCCATTTAGTTTATAAACTATTTTAAATGTTTCGTCAACATTTGCTATAGCTCTATCTAATAATTGCTTACGGTTATGAATATCGGCTTCCGTTCTTGCTGGTTCAAGTTTATCTGCAAGGAACAATGCTTTAGCAATCTTGTTATTTGAGTTAACATCTTTAAAGATGACATGGTTAGCAATGGCATCAAGAATAGATTCATCTGAAATAGCAAAATCCTTCTTTGCTATTCTAGCACCAGCTAAACCGTGCGCACAATGATAAGTTGGAAATTGAGCTAACTCATCATTGGAAATGATGGACCTTAATTCTTGATCATTGTATTGCTTAGCAATGTCATGTAACAAAGCGGCTGTTTGACATTTTAAAATGTCTTCATCACTAAAGTTGTTGCCCATAGCTATTCTTGTTACTGTGTCCAAAACTCTAATTGTATGTTCAAACCTTCTTTGTGTCATATAAGGTTTAATTCTGGATTGTATATACAATCCTTTATCTCTAATGTAGTTGTAATTTGTTTTACCTAAGACATCAAGTTTAAGACTAGATCTTAAATCTGAACTAGAACATTTAAATTCAGAAGCCTTAAGAATAATATGTTTATCATTTATTCTTGTTATTCTTTTATCACCACGTCTATAGCAAACAATAGTACAAAGACTATTTATAGTCTCATATTTGTTTCAAGTAGTAATCAATTCATATTGGTCTTGACCAACTAAGAAAAATAATTCATCTTCAGGATTTTGTTCATGAATTTCTTTTACTATATCGCACGTATAAACTAAATTATTTTTATTTGGGTATACAGTATATTTGACTTGATCAATTAATAGATTATTGACCATTTCTACACGGAATGAATATGGTACCAATTGACTAGATTCTTTTCATGGTGAAATCTTATCCACACAAACTATTGTTTGTTGTGGCTTGATAAAATCTATTGCCTTTTGCAATATAAGTAGGTGTCCAACATGTGGAGGGTTAAAAGCACCTCCAAAGATTAAAATTTTACCATTTTCAGCCATAGTATATATTTATTAATTATAAGAGTTTCGTATCGTTATCGAAACTTTTAGTTCCAATCAATAAGTTGTTTCTTTCTAATCTAGAATAGATTTGTTTGTCAAGGAAGTTAACAAACTTACTTGACTTATTTTTTTCTTGTTCTACTAAAGGTAGAACCAAGACAGATTTGCAGCCAATTCTGTTAGCAGCAAGAATGTCAATAACAAATTGGTCCCCCATCATTAATACTTCCTCAGGGGAAACTTTTAGTTTCTTCATTAGTTTCTTAATCTTTCTAACTCCTGGTTTCATTGAAAATGAAATGAAGCCATCAGGATTAATGAATTGACAGAAACGTTCTACTCTTGATTTTCTATTATTAGAAACTACATAAACTTTTACATTCATCTTTTTAACATCTTCAATGAACTTAACTGCTTTAGCAGTTGGTCTAAAAGTAAAGTGAGGAGCAAGAGTATTGTCCAAGTCACAGATAAACAACTTAATCTTATTAACTTTTAATAAGAAAGGGTCAAAATCCGTAAAGCTTTTTAAAAATAAGCTTGGACGGAAATAATTTAAAAAAGTAAATTTATCTTTTTTAGACTTTCTACTCATTTGCTTTGTCGCTATCTTTTACGTTACTAATTCAAATGTTACAGTCAGCAATTTCATTACCTACAGCATTAACACGTTGATTGTAATCTAGGTAGTTTAGACTACCTACAGTTAAGAATTCTTTAGCTCCAGTTATGTCAACTTTAACTAAACTTGAGTTAGGAGCTAGAGGGATAACTTTCAATACTGAAAAGTTATTATTGTTAGCAATATATGTATTTACTGCTTTACCAATGTTTGTTCTATTACCTGCTGGCACTTGTGCCAAGTCAATACGTTTAATTTGCGTATTTGTTACAACAGCTATTTGGTTAACACCTTCAACTAATAAGAAGGCTGATGCAATAGCATCATTGTCTTTAAGGCCCATGGCCTTAACACCTTTAGCATTCTTACTAACAAATGGAATTTGATCAATAGCATAACTATTGATATAACCACGTCTTGAACAAATAATAATACGTTGTTGTTCATTATCAATTGGGAATACTGAAACAACCTTATCCTCAGGATCTAACTTAGCATAAGTTATAGCACTTGTTCTCTTAGTTACAATGTCAGCAAGTTCACAACGCTTAATCAAACCAGTTTTAGTTACAACAACAATTTGTTGTTTGTTAACTGCTTGTTTGTAATCAGCATTTAATGCTGCAACAACTTTAAAGTCTGCAGCTGCAGAGATTAAGTTGTTGATGTGGGTTCCAACTTCTTTGAACTTACATTCAGGAATCTTGCTATTAGCAACTACAGCACATTCACCATTTTCTAAGAACAATAATGATCTATCTCTTAAGTTACCTACATATTCAGTAATGATGATATCATTACCCTTAGTGAAGTTATCTTTAGGATCATTAGCAAGTAATATTCTATTACTAAATGCTTTCATATATCCACCAGCAGTGAAAGCAAAGATTCTGTTCTTATCTTGGATAAGATCAAGTTCATCAATAACTACTGGAGCTTCATCATAAGAAAGTTTAGACTTTCTTTCTTGTGGATATAACTTCTTAAATTCACGAAGTTTTGTTTTTAAGAACAATAGTCTTGCATCTTTAGATCTAACTAAGTTTTCTAATGTTGCAATTGACATATTTAATTCGTCAAGCTCTTTTTTAAGAGCTTCAACGTCTGTGTTAGATAAACGGTATAAACGTAAGTTGACAATAGCGTCAGCTTGTGGTTGACTGAAACCAAACTTAGTTACTAAGTTGTTTACAGCTTCTTGTTTATCTTTAGCTCTTCTAATTGCTGCAACTACGTCATCAATGATTAGAATAGCTTTAATCAAACCTTGAACAACTTCTCTTCTTGCTTTTGATTTAGCTAAATCAAATTCAGAAGTTTTTAAAATAATGTTTTCAGCATGATCAATGAATGATTGTAGGAATGTAAAGATATCAAGTAGAACTGGTTTTCTATCTTTGATAGCAATCATGTTAAAGTTAAAGCTTGTTTGTAGTTTTGTATTTTTATACAAATAGCTCTTAATGAAATCAAAGTTAGCTCTTGTTTTAGTTTCTAAAACAATGTATACACCATTAGCATCAGATTCATCTCTTACTTCAGAGATTCCTAGAGCTTCGGTTTTTTCTTTAACTAAATCTATTTGCTTAATAATGTCAGCTTTGTTTGTTTCAAAAGGAATAGAAGTAATAGCAATTTGCTTATTACTTAGTTTCTTCATTTCACCAGCAACTAGAATCTTACCTTTACCAGTTTTGTATGCTTGATAGATTCCATCTAAACCTGAAATAACTCCACCAGTTGGGAAGTCAGGAGCAGGCATAAGATTTGTAATCTTATCAATTCTACAGTTAGGGAAATCAATCTTAGCAATAATAGCATTAACTACTTCGCTAGGGTTGAATGGTGGGATGTTTGTTGCATAACCGGCAGCAATACCACTTGAACCGTTAATTAGTAAATTAGGGAACAATGTTGGTAAGACTGTTGGTTCTTGTTCAGAACCATCGAAGTTTGGAATGAATGGTACTGTGTTCTTTTTGATACCATCTGCCATTAATTCACCAAAGGCAGATAAACGACATTCAGTATAACGCATAGCAGCAGGACCATCACCATCGATAGAACCTTTGTTACCATGCATGTCTAATAGACATATGTTGTTCTTTCATTCTTGGCTTAAACGAACCATAGCTTCATAAATAGAAGTATCACCATGTGGGTGGTACTTACCAATTACTTCACCAACAGTTCTTGCAGACTTCTTGTGTGGTAAAGTATGAAGTAAGTTTAAATCGTTCATTGCGTAGATGATTCTACGTTGAACGGGCTTTAGCCCGTCTCTTACATCAGGAAGAGCACGATCTTGAATGATATATTTGGCATAAGCACCAAATGATTCACTCATGATGTTTTCTATCGGAATATTTTTATTATTTTCATTACGCGCCATAATTTATTCCTCTAGATCGAATGAAATGTTTTCATCGATTCATGTCTTTCTTAAAGAAGCGTTGTCACCCATTAGGGTTGAAATTCTTCTTTCTGCTAAAGCAGCATCTTCAATGGTTACTTTGATCATCTTACGATTTTCTTGAGACATTGTTGTGTCTTTAAGTTGATCTGCATTCATTTCACCAAGACCTTTGTATCTTTGAATTTCACAAGCTCCGAATTTCTTCTTCAGATCTTCTAGTTCTTGTTCATTTCAAGCATAGGCAAAGTCCTTTGTACTCTTCTTAGTTACTTTGTATAAAGGAGCTAAGGCAATGTAAACGTGTCCGTTTTCAATTAGCTTTCTCATGAAACGATAGAAGAAAGTTAATAGTAAGATACGGATGTGACTACCATCGACATCGGCATCGGTCATGATTACCACTTTGTGGTATCTTAGTGCTTCTTCATCATAGTCTTCGTTGATTCCAGCACCTAAAGCTAGAATGATAGTTGAAATTTCTTCATTATGTAATAAGTCAGAAAGTTTAGCTTTTTCAACGTTAAGAATCTTTCCACGTAGTGGTAAGATAGCTTGGTGTTTTTTGTCTCTAGCTAATTTAGCTGAACCACCGGCTGAATCACCTTCGACTAAGAAAATTTCATTTAGCTTAGCTTCCTTAGATTGAGCAGGAACTAATTTTCCTGAAAGGAAGGTTGCCTTATTTTCTTTGTTCTTAAGCTTCTTAATATCTTCACGTGCTTTTCTTGCAGCTACTCTTGCATCTCTAGCAAGCAAAGCTTTATTAATAATCTTTGTAGCAAATGCTTTGTTTTCTTCTAGTCAGAAACCAAATTGTTCACTAAACACTTGTTTAACAGCAGCATATGCTTCTTGTGTAAACAATTTGTTTTTTGTTTGTCCTTCATATGCTACTAAAGCTTCAGGAACTAAAACAGTGACTAACGCAGTTAGTCCTTCTCTTACATCTGCACCTTCAAAGTTTTTATCTTTTTCTTTTAATAAACCATTCTTACGAGAGTAAGCATTGATAGTTTCAGTTAAAGCAGTCTTGAAAGCTGTTTCATGACTACCACCTTCTTTTGTCTTAACAGAGTTAGCAAAAGAGATAATAGTTTCAGAAGAGTCATTAACATATTGCAAAGCAATATCTACTGAAATCTTATTGCTTGTTCCTTTAAAACTAGCTGCTTTATGAATTGGAGTTTTAGTCTCGTTGATGTAATCAACATATTCAACAATTCCGTTATTAGCAACAAATTCATCTTCCGTTTTATTGATTTCATCTTTGAAAACAACCTTTAAACCTTTAAATAGGTAAGTTGCTTCCCTTACTCTTTCTTTAATTAAAGAAGGGTTGAATTCAACAGTTTTAAAAATAGTATCATCTGGTTTAAAGTGAACTTTAGTTCCAGTTTGATTTGTTGGACCAACTTCTTTTAGTGGTTGGTCAATCTTTCCACCATTTATATATTTAGCTTCTCAGATCTTTCTAGATCTGTATACAGTAACATTACATCATTTACTTAAAGCGTTTACAACAGATGAACCAACACCGTGTAAACCACCAGCTGAGTGGTAAGCAGAATCATCAAACTTACCTCCAGCATGTAATGTAGTAAATACAGTATCTACTGTACTTAGTCCTGTAGTTTCATTCTTCCCTGTTGGAATACCACGTCCATTATCTTGGATGGAGATTGATCCATCCTTTTTAAGGATAATAGTAATTAAGTCGGCTCCGCCACCTAGCACTTCATCGACAGAGTTATCAAAGATTTCTCATACTAAATGGTGTAAACCATATGTATCGGTAGAACCAATATACATCCCTGGTCTTTTTCTAACAGGTTCAAGGCCTTCTAGGACCTTGATATTATCTTCAGTATATTTTCTAATCATATAGGTTAATTATAATTTAGAAAATTATAATTAAATAATATAATTAACCTATGAAAAACGTTCACGAAATGAAGAAGATTCTTCGCGGTGACTATACTGCATTATATTTAACTAAAACGAAGAAAATTTTAGACACTAACAAAGTTAAAAATCTCTCAATGATGAGATTTACTCATTTTAATAAGACTCCTATTTATGTATGTGGTCTAGAACATTGTGCACAATTTTTGAAAAAAGTGCCAGGAATCTTCAAAGTTTACGGAGTAAAAGATGGTGATAAAGTTGAAGCTGGAAAACCATTTTTGGTAATTGAAGGTGACTATTCAAAAATTGCTGAATATGAATCAGTAATTGATGGAATTTTAGCTCGTGAATCTTCGATTTGTAACCATGTAAAGCAAGTTTTAAAATACATAAAACCTAACCAACTAATCTTCATGGCAGACCGTGCTGATTTATATCTTGCACAACCATATGATGGTTATGCAGCTTGAGTTGGTGGTTTAAACATCTTTACAACTAAAGCTCATGTTGAACTTATCGAAGATAAGAAAGTCCAAGTTGTTGGCACAATGCCTCATGCTTTGATCCAACAATTTAATGGAAATTTAAATAAAGCTCTATGAGCTTATCACAAAACATTCCCTAATGAAAAGCTTTCAGCTTTAGTTGATTATCATAATGATGTAACTAAGGAAATCAGGAAAATTGATAAGAAACTAAAGCCATATATAAGTTCCATAAGAATTGATACATCAATTCGTATGTGTGACAAATCTTTAACAAACAAACCTGAAAACTATGGTGTTTGTAAACAACTTGTCATCAATGCTAGAAAAGCATTAGATGCATGTGACATGAAAAATGTAAAGATCATTGTTTCAAGTGGATTTGATATAAGCAAAATCAAAGATTTTGTTAAGAATCATGTTCCGGTTGATCGTTTTGGACTTGGAAGTTCACTAGTAAAAGTTGACGTAAACGTCACTGGTGACTTAGTGTATTTAAATAATAAACCTGAAGCAAAAACAGGTCGTGAAGTCAAAATTGACCACAAAGACTTAAATAAATTAAATATATATATTTAATAAAAAATATATTTTAGAATTCTATTTTTTGTATGTATAAAAATAATATATATGGCAAACGAAGAATTTAAAACAACGGTAATTTCATACGACGAAAGACAACCTGAAGTTAAAGTTGAAAAACCAGAACCAGAGAAATCAAACATTCAAAATGTTTTATTTAATATTACAACAAAGGTTCCTCACGTTACTGAAACATTACCTACGGTTAAAGTTGAATCTGAATCAACTACCAAAATAGATTTAAGAAAAATTGAACAAGTTAACAAGAATGCTCAAGCATTACCTAAGTTCTATGTACGTGAATATAAACGTTCAGCTAGATTAGTTATCATGTGAGCAGCTATTACTGTTATTTGTTTAGCTTTAGAAATCTGAGCAATGGTTGCCATTATTCAAAGTCCAGTTAATAACTGGACTATGCTAACATTGATTCCAGGAATTACTCTTTGCCTTGCAATGTTAATAATTTATTTAAATAACTGAATCAACTTCAAGAACGAAGCCAAGAGTGTGGACTTTGCTAAAGGTAAAATCCCAACTTTAAGTGTAATGAAGTTATATAAGCGTTTAAAAACTGCACACATTAACGTTAACTGATTTTGCGGTCTTACTTACGTTGCAGGTGGTTTGTGTATCCTAATTACCTACATCGTCGGTTGAGCCTTCACAGTGGCTGCAAAAGAGCCACAATGAGGTGTTCTAATTCCAACAGACTTCCCGCCTTATGCTCAATGTGGTTGATCACTATTCATTACTGTTGTTGTTTGTGTTACAGCTATTCTAAGCGCATTCATTCTTCATGTGGTGTTACTTGTAACAAACTATACTAGAGCTGCTAAGATTGATAACTTCTACTCTGTACAAATTGTTTCAGATGAAGAATTAACTGCTCTAAAGAAAAAGAAAAATAAAAGAGACTTAATTATCTTCCTTGCTGTAATTATGATCTTGGTTTTAATCGGACTTGTGATTTACAAGCTTGTAAAATCTAAAAAAGTTAACAATACTGTTACAATCAATAACGGTCCTACAGTAAAACCTATTTAAGTTTCTTAAATTCTGAAAGATATTGGTCCATGTGGCCAATATTTTTAAAGAACCAACTACCTGTTACAAATCAATCAACTTGGTTATAAAGTTGTTTAATCTTATCAATATTGATACCACCATCAATTTCAATAATAAGTTTAGGGTTAATCTTTTTAGCTTCGTTAGCTTTTTGAAGATTAACTAAAGCATCATCTATAAATCCTTGGCCTGCTCAGCCTGGTTCAACAGACATAATTAAAATGATGTCTGCTAAAGCAAATAGATCTTTATATTGATTTAGATCTGTATGAGGCTTAACTGAAAAACCAGCTAAGAATCCCAAGCTTTTAATTTTGTTAAGTAATTGTTTACTCTCTTCTATTGATTGACTTTCAGCATGAAAAGTGATGGAGTTTACTTTATATGACTTATATAAGTCAATTCATTCATTAGGATTAGCAACCATTAAATGAATGTTAGGTTTAATGTTTAGTGCTTCAAGATCTTTTAGATATTCAGTCTTTAAAGCAGTAGGTGGTACAAACTTACCATCCATTACATCATAATGAACCAAGTCAAGACCAAAGTCTTTGATTTGTTTAAGTTGTTGTTGTGCTTGTTCCTTATTAATACTTAATAAAGATGGTTCAATGATTTTCATACTGCTCCTAATAGATCTCTATCTTTTCTGTTTTAACAAATTTAATAAATTCATCTGGTCAAACAGATTTAACCACTTCAGCTAAATGAATTTTGTCTAAGAAGAAGAATAAAAGATTTGTGTAATTAATAACTAATGAAATGTTTGTTGGACGATCTTTGATAAAAAGATTTTTATCATATAGTTCATTAGTAAGTTCAATTGGGTTAGTATCACTTAATTGTTTTTTAGATGTTATTCCATCTGGACGTTTACAAACATTAATTAAGTTAATTGGTTTGTTGTTAACTTTATCATAAACATATAGTCCACAAGATAAATCATTATCTTGAGCTGTAGGAATAGATTGTTCAAGATTCTTTCCTGATTTAAGTTTTCTTAAATTACCAACAACAATTACAAATTTGTGTTGACTGCAATAATGAGCAAAGGCTTCATGTAATGGAAGTGTTGGATATGAGTTTTCAATTTTTTGTGCACTAACAATATCAAAATCCTTTGGATTTATTTTCTTGTAATCTGGACGATGAATCTTTTTAAGTTCAGAATTGTTTGCAATATTTGCAATTGAATAAAATGTTTCTCTTGCTAATGTTGTGAAATAATTCATGTTTAAATTTAGTGGCATTGATAACTCAACATCAATTTGTCAATTAATAATTGAATCTAAGTTTGTTTGTGTTGCATCACGTTTAATGAATGGTGCATAAGTAATGAAGTTTTCATTCTTTAAAGTCTTACCAGCTAAAAGTAAATAGTTATCTTGAGCTGAGTTTAAAAGGTAGATTGAATTATTAGCTTTGTTATCAAAGCTCATCATTCTATCACCAAATAAATAACTCACTTGAGAGTTTTTATTATCAACTATAAATGTTGGATCAATGTTAATACATTTGTATTTGTTTTTTAAAAAATCAAAAATGTGTTGTTTAAAAATTGAAGAATAAACAATCGTATTCTTTAAATTAACCTTTGGTTCATAAGCAAAAGGAAATTTAAAACGTTTCATTTATTACTTTACATCCTTCATGTGAGGGAATAATAAAACGTCGCGGATTGATTCTTTGCCAGTTAGCAACATTACTAATCTATCAATACCAATACCTACACCACCAGTTGGTGCAAGACCATATTCCAAAGCATCAATGTATTCCATATCAACTTCGTTGGCTTCTGCATTTCCTAATTCTCTTTCTTTGATTTGAGCTTCAAATCTTTCTAATTGATCAATTGGATCGTTTAGTTCAGAGAAAGCATTAGCAAATTCTTTTTGACAAATGAATAATTCAAATCTTCTTGTTACTCTAGGATCCTTTGGATCTTTCTTAGCTAAAGGAGAAATATCAAGTGGATGTTGAGTGATGAAAGTTGGTTGTAGACATTTTTCTTCACAATATTTTTCAAAGAAGGCAGACATAATATGTCCTCTTGTTTGTTGGTGAGGCAATAATTCTAGTTCATGTTTCTTTGCAAGTTCTAATGCTTCAGCATCAGTTTTGATTTTATCAAAGTCAACATTAGTAACTTCTTTAATCATGTCTGACATTGAGATTCTCTTAAACTTTTTGCTAAAGTCAATATCAACACCTTTGTAAGTGATTTTAGTCTTATTGATTTTCTCAGCTACATATCTGATGATATTTTCAGTTAAGTCCATCATGTCTTCAAGATTAGCATAAGCTTGATAAGCTTCAATTGAAGTAAATTCAGGGTTATGCATTGGATCCATACCTTCATTTCTAAAGATACGTCCCATTTCATAAACCTTTTCAAAACCACCAACAATTAATTTCTTAAGTGGAAGTTCTGTAGCAATTCTTAGATAGTAGTTTCTATCTAATGTGTTGTGATGAGTTGTAAATGGTCTTGCTGCTGCACCACCAAGCTTTGGAGAAAGAATTGGTGTTTCAACTTCTAAAAAGTCTTGGCTAGACATGTATTCACGGATGTATTGTAAAATCTTTGTTCTAGCAACAAAAGTATTTAAACTTTCACGGTTAGTCATTAGATCAAGATATCTTTTTCTTGCTCTAATTTCTTCATCAGCTAAACCATGGAATTTTTCAGGAAGAGGAATTAATGACTTAGCTAAAATAACAAAGTCAGTAACTTTAATAGTTACTTGTCCTGTCATTGTCTTCATTGGTGTTCCAGTAATACCAATGATGTCTCCCAAGTCTAATAATTGTTTAAACATTTGGAATTTGTCTGGATCAAATGATTTCTTGTTAATGTAGAATTGCAATTCACCAGAAAAATCAGAGATAACACCAAATGTTTGTCTGATTGCCATTACTCTACCAGCAACTTTGATGACATCTTTGTTTTCTTGCAATTGTTCATGACTAAACTTGTCATAAGCTTTTATAAAGCTTTCGCATGTATGAGTTCTTTCAAACTTTTCAATTGCATATGGGTTCTTTCCCATCTCAATTAATTTTTGTAATTTAGCTCTTCTAGCTTGTTCTTGGTCGTTAAATTTACGTTCCATGATTTCACCTATAATATTAAAATTATAAATAAAAAAAGAACTTAAGTTCTTTTTTTAACATTTTATTTTCATTTTCTCAACTTAGTTTTTGCTCTTCTTAGTTGATCTTCTATTTTGTCTAAAGCAGCATTTGTTGCTCCATAGATTGTTGCATCAACTGCTTCAGAACGCAAAATGTTTTTACCTTTAACGTGGACGTTAATTCTTGTCTTGAAAACATCTTTCTTATCGTAATGAACAATTTCAACTTTAATGTCTTCTCCAATAAAGTTATATTTGGCTAGTGAAGATAAAGTATCTTTTACACAAGCTTCGACTGCTTTCGATCGATCGCAGTCTTTTCATCTTATTTGTAAGTTCATTTAATCTCTTTCTATTTTCAGTATTTGTAACAAATTTCTTTAGCTACATCTTTTGCTTTAGATGGAGAAACAAATTTCTTAATTACAGCCAAAGCAAAGTCAATGGTCGTACCTGCAGCTTTAGAGGTTATAAAGTTTTTGTCAAAGACAACATCATCTTTAACATGATGTTTAAGTCCTGCTTCATAACCAGGATAGCAAGTTACTTTTACATTGTCAATAATACCAAGTTGGTTTAATACAGTAGGAGCAGCACAGTTAGCCATAATAATAACTTTGCTGTTTGCTACTTTTCTCAAGTGAGAAACTAACTTAGTACATTGTACCGGGTCTAAAAAAGAACTGCAACCTTTACCACCTGGTAAATAGATTGCAGAATACTTTGATAGATTTTCCTTTGCAAGAATGTCGTCACATGAAATGTGAACTCCATTTTGCATAATCAAACTCTTTTTCTTTTCGATTGAGATTATTTGAACGCTAATACCTGCTCTTCGTCAGATATCAGCTGGAATGATTACTTCCATTTCCTCGCATTGATTAGCGACAATTATTGCGATTGATGTTTTCATACACTTATATTATAACTTATTTAAAAATAAGTTATAAGGGATTGATCAAACTACTTTTTCTCAATTCTTACAAATAGAGGGTCAATACCATTAATTTTGTGACCTGCTCAGTTTTTGTTCATTCTATCTGCGAGTAGTGGAATTCTAAATGCTGTTTCCACTACATCACTAGTTCTTGATAGAATTGGAGCTTGCAGTGTCATTAAGTCAATAGCTGATGTGAACAAAATATTTAAATGGTTTTCAAGTTGATTTCTCTTGTTTGGATCCTTAGCTAATTCTCAAGGTTTTGTATCTTCAATGTACTTATTCAATACATCGTATTGAGCTTGAATAGCGTTTAGCAAACCATTGATGTTAAAGTTTTCAATATATTCTACAGAACTAGCAACTAACTTTTCTTGTGCTTGCTTAACTGCTTTATCTTTTTCAGTCAAAGCTTCTTCGTGTAATGGTGGAACAACATTGTCACAATATTTTTGTAACATACCAGCAAGTCTTGTTGCCATGTTACCATAGTTGTTAGCTAAATGACTATTGTATGTTTCGATAAATTGTTCCTCGCTAAAGACTCCGTCTTTTTCTATTGATATTTGTCTAACAATAAAATATCTAAATGCATCAACACCAAAACGGTTGATAACATCATATGGATTAATGATGTTTCCTAAAGACTTAGACATCTTGCCTTCTTTAGTAACAATTCAGTTGTGACTAATGATGTGGCTAGGTTGTCTTAAACCTAACATCTTTAACAAAATTGGTCAGTAAATACAGTGGAATCTTGTAATTTCCTTTGACATTAAATGAACAATTTGTGTTTCAGGATCCATTCAGAACTTCTTGAAATTTTCATCATTATCTGATAAATATCCTAAACCTGTTAAGTAACTTAACAGCGCATCAATTCAAACATAAATAACTTGTCCAGGATTTTCTATTGTAGGAATTCCTCAAGTTCTAGATTGTCTTGTAATTGATAAATCTTCAAGACCTTTATCAAGGAATGAGTGAGTCAATTCAGTTATTCTAGTTTTAGGAATAATGAAGTACTCTTGTGCTCATTGTTGCTTAATTCAATCACTGAATTGACTTACCTTTAAGAAGTAAGTTGTTTCACTTCTTTCAGATAATTCATGACCAACCCTACAATAAAGTTTTCCATCTTTTTCTGTAGCTTGGTCTTTAGTATAGTTTTCTTCACAGCTTACGCAGTAAAGACCTTTTCATTCACCCAAATAAACATAATTTTTTTCTAATAACATTGAAAAAACTCTTTTGACTGCTTGCTCATGTTTTGGATCTGTTGTCCTTACAAAAGCGTCGTAATCAACGTTTAAATCTCTTCATAATTGTTTGAAAGCAGAAGAAACTTCATACAATAGTTCATCTATTGTTTTGTTGTTTTTCTTAGCTGTTTCTTGAATTTTTTGACCATGTTCATCCATTCCAGTTAAAAAGAAGACTTCATATCCTAAAGCTCTTTTATATTTAGCAATAACATCTGCCATGATTGTTGTATAAGCATGACCGATATGTGGCTTTCCTGAAGCGTAATAAATAGGTGTTGTGATAAATAGTTTTTTCATGTATTATTGGTAAAATAATTAGTTTTATACTAATTGAATGATTGCCATTTTTGTATTATCACCAGCACGGTTGTCTAGTTTTAATACACGAGTATAACCACCTTTACGATCAGCATATTTCTTAGCTAATGTAGTAGTTAATTTCTTTAAAACAGCTTGTTTATCCATTTGTTTGTTTTTAGTAACAAAAGAAAGGATTTCTTGTTTTGCTGTTAATGTGTTTTTCTTTCCTAAAGTAATTAGATGATCAACATGTTTTCTAAGTTCTTTAGCTCTAGCTTGAGTTGTTTCAACATAGCCATAAACAACAACATCTGTAGATAGTTGTCTAATTCACATGTTTCTTCAAGCTGTATTTTTTCTATGAGTTATTACAAAAGACATAGTTTATCCTCCTTATGCTTTTTTGAAAGTTAAACCGTAATCTTGTAATTTCTTACGGATTTCACGTAGTGAAGTTTTACCAAGGTTTTTAATCTTTTCAACATCAGCACGTGTCATGTTTGCTAATTCTTGAATTGTTCTAATACCAGAACGTTTTAAACAGTTGTATGAACGTACTGATAATTCAAGATCATCAATTGATACTGAAGTAACTGCTTGTTCTTGTGCTTCTTCATTTTCTTTCATCATTTGAAGTTGCGCAATTCTTTCATTAATTTGTGCAAGTTGTTCAAAGTGTTCAACTAAGATTCTACTTGCATATGCTACAGCATCAGTTGGTGTTACAGCACCATTAGTTACAACATCAAGTGTTAAGTAATCACCCATGTGGTTCTTACTAATTTTTCTTTCATCTACATGGTATCCAACTTGTAATACAGGGCAGAAGTTAGAATCAGTAGCAATGATTGATAACGTACTAATGTTTTCTTGGTTTTCTTTGAAAGATCTAAAACCACGACCATTACTTGCAAATATTTCCATTTCAAATTTTGGTGTTGCTTTAGTCTTAGTAGCAATGTATAGATCAGGGTTTACTACTTCAAAACCTACTGGAAGTTCAATATCTTCAGCCTTAATTACACCAGCTTCTTTATAACTAATTTTCATAGTTGGTCAAGAGTGTAATTCAGTACCTTCAGGTATTGCTTCTTCACTAATTTTTAAAACTAATTGTTTTAAGTTAAGGATGATTTGTGTAACATCTTCCTTAATACCATCAATTGCTTGGAATTCATGGTTTACTCCAGGAATTTTGATAGCAAATACGCTAGCACCTGGAATGTTTGAAAGGATAACTCTTCTTAGAGCGTTACCAATAGTAATACCAAATCCTGATTCCAATGGTCCAATTTCGAATTGACCATGGTTATCATTGATTTCGTTTGCAATTGGTTTAATTGAATATTTAATAAATTTTTCCATATTATGTTCCTTATTAACGTGGTTTCTTTGGTGGTCTACAACCGTTGTGTGGAATTGGTGTTATATCAGCAATTTCTGTGATTTGTAATCCCGCAGCGGCTAAAGATCTAATTGCAGTATCTTTACCACGACCAATACCGTTACATCTTACTGCAACAGTTTTTAAACCCATAGCCATTGCTTCTTTTGCGCATTGTTCAGCAGCAATACCAGCAGCATATGGAGTTGCTTTCTTGCTACCTTTGTAACCAATAGTTCCAGCAGATGCTCATTTAATAGCATTACCAGCCATATCAGTTATGGTAACAATTGTATTGTTAAGGGTAGAGTGAATGTATGCCATACCATTAACAGAGGCAAGACGTTTTTTCTTCTTACCAGCTTTTTTTGCAGCAGGTTTAGCTGCAGTTGTTTTAGTTTGTTCAGCCATTGTTCTATCCTCCTATTACTTAGTTTCTTGTTTCTTG
>JAKSVP010000010.1 GCA_024427265.1 Mycoplasmoidaceae bacterium | reverse complement strand
AAATTTTTATTTTTTTCGCGAAGAGTTATATGGGAGGTGATATATATTAAAAAATTAACATTAGCACAAAAAGCTAATAAAACAGGTGGCGCCTTTTATGCCATAGCTTTAGGAATTGGTATTCTAATTTCAACTCTATCTAATCTAATCATGAATTCCATTAGCTTAGCACAAGGCAAAACTGCAGATACAAACTACGGTTTCCGTAGAACAACTATCATGCGTTTATCCCCTGTTCCTAGCAGAAGTGCTATTTCAATTATTGGATAAATATCTTGGCTTTGCAAATTGTATGAAACCCTTTATAGTAAAAGTAATATATTACTTTTACTTTTTTCATTTTTGGGGGTATAATATAAGAACTAAGGACTGATACATCCATGGCTAAAAAGAATGTTAAAGTAAGAAAAGTAGCTAAGAAAAAGGCTACTAAAAAAGTTGCTGTCAAAAAAACAGCAAAAAAAACTAAAAAACTTGTTGCTAAAAAAGCAACAAAAAAAGTTGTTAAGAAACAACCTAAACCTATTAAAGCTTCAGCACCAAGAATTCAAATTCTAGAATCTTATTCTAAACATAAGATGATTTCTGAATTTGAATTTAAAGATATTGAAAAGAAAATCATCCAAACTGTAAAACTTAAAAAGAGAAGTAGAAATGTTGTTGTACTAAACAAGATCTTCTCTGAATTTGGTAGTTATGTGTTAACAAAAGAAATGACACAAAGATTGTTTAACGACATCGTTAAACAAGGTATTACTATCAAAGGTTTTGAAGGAAAGAAATACTTTACTGTTGAAGATGCAGAAAAGATTCTTTCAACACAAAAATCTCAAAAGGTAAGTAAGATTGTTACTCATGGTCCAAAAGGAAATGACTATGATGGTGTTAAATCTTTCTTAACAACATTAGGTCAATCTAAAATGCTTTCTGCTGAACAAGAAGTAGAAATAGCAAAGCTATTAGGATCTAAAAATGAGATTGAAAGAAAGTATGCTGTTGACCAATTAGTAACAAGTAACTTACGTCTTGTTACATCAATTGCCAAGAAATTCTTAAATCGTGGAATTGAATTTGAAGACTTAATTCAAGAAGGAACTATGGGTTTAATGAAAGCTATTACTAAGTTTGATTACAAACTTGGTCATAAGTTCTCTACATATGCTACATGATGAATCAGACAAGCAATCACTAGAGCAATCTCTGATCAATCAAAGATTATTCGTATTCCTGCCCACATGATTGAAACAATTCACCGTGTAACAAATGCTGAAAAAGAATTGACGCAAAGATTGGGTCGTCAACCAACTATTGAAGAAATTACAGAAGAACTTGGTGGACAAGCTGCTGGATTTACAACTAGAAAAGTTGCTAATATTAAACGTATCCACATTGATCCAGTATCTTTAGATAAGACTGTAGGTTCTGATGAAGATAGTCAAATCTCTGACTTCGTAAAAGAAGATATTCTAACTTCACCAGTTCAATATACAAAAGAATCTTTATTAAAAGAAGACATCAACCAACTTTTCAAAGTAACTTTAACTCCTGAAGAGGAAAAGATTATGAGAATGAGATATGGTCTTGAACCATATACTTATGTTCATAGTCTTGATGAAGCTGCAGAGAAGTTAAAAATTCCTCGTGAACAAGTAAGACAAATTGAAGCTAAAGCTACAAGAAAACTAAAACACCCATCTAAATCAAAGAAATTAAGAAGTTATATCCTAGATGAACAGAATTAAAGAAATTTGCAATTTAATTGATAAGTGTCAATGTGTATACGATGTCGGATCAGACCACGCATTGCTAGCAATCAATATATTGCGAGATAAGAAAGTTAAGCAAGTAGTTAACATTGAAAAGAATTGATTACCACATAATGCTGGTAAGGCTAATTTAGCTAAAAACCACTTAACAACTAAAACAATTAATGTTTTAAATGATGGTTTAAAAGACATTGTTAAAAAAGTCTTTGTTCAACCTAACTACATTGTTATAGCTGGAATGGGCGCTAATAACATTATTGATATTCTAGAACATAAAGATTCAACCATTAACAAAGATGTTAAATACATTCTTGAAGCTAACTGTGATGTTGAACTATTAAGAAAGTATTTAGCTAAAAACAAATACGATATTTTGTTTGAAGAAGTTTGCTTAGATAGAACAAAGTTCTACCAAATCATTTGTGCTAAGCAAGGAACTAAAGCTAGAAAGATAACAAACTTTGAAGCTCACTTTGGTTCAGCTCTTTTACAAAAAGATAAAAAAGCTTGAATAAGTTACTTAAAAGAATACATCAAGAAAATTGAAAAGAAAAAACTTAATAAATTTTCTAAAGACTTTGCTGCTTTATATAAAGAACTTAAACAAAAGGTAAAGAAATAATGCAAATCAAAAAGATTACAAACTATTTGCTAAAGCAATATCCATTATCATTACAAGAAGAATGAGATGAATCTGGTTTTTTAAATAGAGGAAACTTAAACCAAGATACAAAAAAAGTTTTTGTTTGTTTAGATTTAAATGAAAAAACTATTGATGAGGCGATCAAACAAAAAGCAAAGCTAATTGTTTCACATCATCCAATCTTTTGTAAAAATACTGAACACAAATTACTTTCTTTCTACGAAAGATTAATTAAAAAGATTAAGAAAAACAATATCACTGTCTTATCTCTTCACACTTGTTTTGATAATTCAGATGTTGGTATGAATTTCTTAGTTGGAACGAAACTTAAACTAAAAAATTTAAAATGATACAAACAAGCTAAATTTGTTGTTGGTAATTTGACTAAAGCACAAACAGTTAAACAAATTGCTGATAACTTTAAGAAAATCTTCCATGTTAGTTTACTAACAACTAATGCTCAAGCAAATGACAAATATTCTAAATTAGCAATTTGTTCTGGAGCTGGATTATCTGTGTTTGCTGAAAAGTATGATGAATTAGCAAAACAAAACATTTTGTTAATAACTGGTGACATTAAGCACCATGGATGACAAGACTTATCTAACTATAAGTTAAAGGCTATAGATGTTAGTCATGCACTTGAAAACTGTTTCAGTGATTTCATTGCAAGTTTAATTAAACAACAATTCAAACAAGTCTCTTGTCTATCTATCACAACAACTAAAAAAGAAAAATCGATCTAATTAGACCGATTTTTTTAATGTAAAGATTACATCTTTGATTTCAGGATGAACTTGTTTGAAGTTCTCTTTAATTCCATATGTATAAGTTACATCAAAACTCATACAGCCAATGCAATGACCTGAAATTTCTAGAGTTAAGATACCATCTTTAAAACTAACAAAATTTACATCGCCACCATCAGCGTTGATAAAAGTTTTAATTGAATCTAGTTCTTTTCTTATTTCTTCAATAAGTGTTTGTGTATCTTTCATAATTTAGTTTTAATAGTTATAATATTATAAATAAAAAAGAGTAATAATTATGTATAACCACAATCTTATTGAAAAGAATATAGCTAAATTCTGAGAGGAAAATGATACATATCATTTTAATCCTCAAGATCCTAAACCAAAATGTTATGTTTTGGATATGTTCCCTTATCCATCTGGACAAGGTCTACATGTTGGACACCCAAAAGGTTATACAGCAACTGATATTTACTCAAGATATAAAAGATTCAATGGTTTTAATGTACTTCATCCTATTGGATGAGATGCCTTTGGTTTACCAGCAGAGCAATATGCTTTACAAACAGGAAACCATCCTGCAGAATTCACAAAAAAGAATATTGATGTTTTTAGAAAACAACTTAAATCTTTAGGTTTTAGTTTTGACTACAAGAAGGAAGTTAACACAACTGATCCTAACTATTACCAATGAACTCAATGAATCTTTTCAAAATTATTTGAAAAGGGTTTAGCTGAAATCAAAGATGTTGATGTTAACTGATGTGAAGAATTAGGAACAGTTCTATCTAACGAAGAAGTATTAGTAGAAAATGGCAAAATGGTTTCTGAACGTGGTTCTTATCCTGTTGTTAAGAAACCAATGAAGCAATGAGTTTTGAAAATTACAAAGTATGCTGATAAGTTACTTGAAGAACTAGATAATCTAGATTGACCAGAAAACTTAAAAACTATTCAACGTACTTGAATAGGCAAGTCTATTGGAACAAACATTAACTTCCATGCTAATGACATTGCTTTAAAAGTTTTCACAACAAGACCTGACACAATTTATGGTGTTACATTCTTAGCTATTGCTCCAGAAAATGAACTTGTTAATAAATTAACAACACAAGAAAATGTTGATGCTGTTAATAAATATGTTCAAGCTGCAAAAGCTAAAACATTATTACAAAGACAAGAAAACAAAGAAAAGACTGGTGTCTTTACTGGAAGCTATGCTTTAAACCCAATAACAAGTAAAACAGTTCCGATCTTTGTTGCTGATTATGTTTTAAATGATTATGCTAATGGAATTGTCATGGGTGTGGCTTCAGCTGATACACGTGATTATGAATTTGCTAAGAAACACAAATTGCCAATTGTTGCAGTTATTGAAGGAAAAGATAAATGCATCACTTGTGATGGTAAACACATTAACTCAGGTATGCTTGATGGCCTAAACATTAAAGAAGCAACAGAAAAGATTAACAAATTTATTATCAAAAACAAATTTGGTTCTACAACTGTTAATTACAAATTAAAAGATTGAATTTTCTCTCGTCAAAGATATTGAGGAGAACCATTCCCTATTGCTCTTGATCGTAAAGGCAATCCTCATTTAATTAAACAATTACCAGTTAAATTACCTGAATGCAAAAACTTTAAACCATCTAAAGATGGTAGAAGTCCATTAGCCAATTTAACTGATTGATTAAAAGTAGAAATGGATAATCATCAATATACAAGAGATACCAACACTATGCCTCAATGAGCAGGAAGTTGTTGATATTATCTTGCTTACTTGTTAAAACAAGACAATGGTAAATACCTTGCTCTTGATTCAAAAGAAGCTAATGAATTATTTAAACATTGATTACCAGTTGATTTATATGTAGGTGGTCAAGAACATGCAGTATTACACTTACTATATGCAAGATTCTGACATAGATTCTTGTATGACATTGGTGTTGTTCCTACAAAGGAACCATTTCAAAAAGTAGTTAACCAAGGAATGATTCTTGGATCTAATGGTGAAAAGATGTCTAAATCGCGTGGTAATGTAATTAACCCTAACGAGATTGTTAAGAATCTTGGAGCTGATACTTTAAGACTATATGAAGTATTTATGGGACCATTAACTGCAACAATGCCATGATCTGATGAAGGATTAATGGGTTGTAGAAAATGATTAGACAGAGTCTACAATCTATTTACAGCTAACAAGCCTATGGGCAATGACATTGATAATGAATTAGCAACTGCTTATCATTGTTTCATTAAAGAAGCAACTGATGCAATCAATGAATACAAATTCAATATTGCTATAAGCAAGATGATGGTTTATATCAATGCTTGTTACAAGGCAAAGAAGCTTTGCAAGCCTCACTTAATTGGTTTCTTAACTGTGTTAAGTTGTTTTGCTCCATTTATTGCAGAGCATCTATATCAAGAACTTGTTGGTAAAAAAGTATCCATTACAAAAGAAGAAAAATGACCTAAGTTTAATGCTGACTATCTTGTTGCTAAAACTTATGTTTTACCAATCCAAATTAATGGTAAATTAAGAGATACTATTGAAGTTGATGCAAATGCAACTCAAGAACAAGTTGTTAACTTTGCTTTAGCTAAAGAAAAAATTAAAACTCAAATTGGTTCTAAACCAATTAAGAAAACAATCTTTGTTAGAGGAAAGATTTTAAGTTTCATTATTTAGTTATGAAGTTTAGTTCACTATCATTAAAGCTTTGGCTTTATACAGCTTTATCTAATAATAATTTCATTGAACTAACTGCAGTTCAAGAAAAAACTTTTAAGTTAGTGAACCAAGGCAGAAATGTTTCCATTTCTGCTCCAACAGGATCTGGTAAAACACTTTGCTACTTATTGCCTATCCTTAATAATATTAATGAACAAGAAAAACATATCCAAGATATTATTATTGCTCCAACTAAAGAATTAGTTTGACAAATTTATAACAATCTTTTAGCTCTAACTAAGTACAACAAAACAATAAAAATTGTTTTACTAGATAAGAACGAAAAGATTGACAACCTTGTTAACAACTCAAGTCAAATTGTTATTGCTACTGTTGAAAAGATTAGACAGGCAATTGCAAAAGGTGTTAACTTTAAATATTTAAAACATATAGTTTTAGACGAAGCAGATATGTTAATTGACTATGGTTTTGTTAATTCAATTAATGACATGTTTGCTAAACTTGATTTGTATAAAAATAATGTACAAAAAATCTTCTGTTCAGCATCAATACATAGTAATGTAAGTAACACATTTAAGAAAGCTGTTCATGACTTAATTCCAATTCAATTGGAAAAGAACATCTTTAGTAACGACAAGATTAAACACTGTGTTGTTTACCAAAAAGATAATAATGATCCATATAACACATTAGAACAATTACTAGAAGTAATTAATCCATATATGTGTATCATCTTTGCTAACACAAAGCAAGATGTGGAAAAAATCTACTCTATGCTTTTAGCCAAGGGTCTAGAAGTTGGTATGCTTCATAAAGATATGGAAACAAGAGATAGAAAACAAATGTTTTCTAAACTTAACCGTAACCAATTCAAATATCTTGTTGCTACAGACTTAGCTTCAAGAGGGTTGGATATTGATGGTGTTAGTGACGTTATTTCTTTTGGTTTACCAAAAGAAGATATCTGATATTTACACCGTGCAGGTAGAACTGGACGTGGTAAATATTCTGGAAATAGTTACCTTATATATGACAAAAAATATGATCATCAATTAGCAAGACTAGAAACTAAGGTTCAATGAACATATTACTTATTAAGTAATAACCAATTAATTGAAAAGAAACTTCATCTGCATAAAACTAAACCAATTGTTGATTTAGCAATGAAGAAAGAAATCTCTAAGCTTTACAACAAGAAGAACCAAAAGGTTAAACCTGGTTATAAAAAGAAACTTAAACAACAAATCTATAAGATGAAGCAAAAAGCTAAACGTAAGTATCTTGAAGAAAAATACAACAAAATACGTAAAGAAAGTTATAAAAGAAGAAAGGAATACTAGGTATGGAATTTAATAAGAAGATTAATAAGAAAGCTTTATTAATTAAAGCTTGTTCAGGAAGTAAGAATGACATTAAAACAGAAAACAATGTCATTACTTTTAGTTTTACTAAAAGTCCAATGTGTACAAGATTATTCACACGTCAACTTTCTTCTACATTACTAAAAGTAAAAGATAAAGATATTACATTTGATCTTGGTAGTTTCTTAGACCATTACAATGTAAAATGTGGATTTTCTTTAGCCACTATCATCCTTACTAAACTTGAAGCATTTTGTGGAAAAATGTTCAGCCTAAAAACTAAACCTATCAAAAATAACATAAATGTTATTTATGATAAGAAACATAAAAACACAGTTTATGCTGCCTATACAACTTCATTTGGTTTTAGTCTAGCAAGACATTATCAAAACCTTCCAGGAAATTATCTTGGTATTGCTGATTTTGTTAAGGAAATCAAGAAAGTGATTCCAGCTACAGGTAATAAATCTTTAAAAGTTAAAATTTTAACTTTAGCAGACCTAAAGAAAGAAAAGATGGGTCTAATCCAAGCTGTTAACCAAGGAAGCAACGAACCAGCTGCAATGGTTGTTCTTGAATATCTAAATGCACCAAGAAGCAAAGACATCTTTGCTTATGTTGGTAAAGGTATGATGTATGATGCTGGTGGATATGAAATAAAACCAAATAGATTTATGGAAAACATGAACCAAGACATGGCCGGAGCTGCTGCTGTCTTTGGTACTATGTTGGCTCTTGCTTCAATGAAGCAAAAAGTAAATGTTGTGGGATTCTTACCACTTGCTAAAAACATGATTTCAGACCGTTCAATGGTTTATGGTGATGTTTATACATCAATCACTGGAAGAACTGTAGAAGTTACTTCTCCAGATTCAGAAGGAAGAATGATCTTAGCTGATGCTATTGGTTATGCAAATAAACACTACAAAATAACTAAGTTATTTACTATTGCTACTTTAACTGGTTTATCTGAATTGGCATTTGGTGATATTGCTACTCCATTCTGATCAACAAATGAAGCAACAGCCAAGGAAATTGACCATGCTTCAGAATTATCTGGAGATAGTTTAGTTAGCTTAAGACTTTATCAAGAATACACAGATCTAGTCAACAAGACTAGTACAATAGCAGATTGTGCTAATGGAGCTAAAGAAAGAAACTGTTCAAATGGTCAAGCTGCAGCATTCTTAAAAGAATTCTGTGCATGCAAAGACTTTACACACTTTGATATAGCAGGTACGCACGTTTATAAGAAACACACTATAAACCCTCTAAGTTTCATGCTATATTTACTAGCTGTTAACCACTTTAATAAATAGATAAAATAAACAAAATAAATCAAGCGTATGCCTAGTAAGCATGCGCTTTTTTAACATATTTAAATATTTGCTAAAGCAAATATTTATAAAAATTTTTTTATTTTTTTATTATTATGTATATAATAAGTGGGAGAAAGTGGAGAAAAGTGGGAGATGTTATTCCTAGGAACTTACAATCACATAATCGATGAGAAAAATCGTTTAAGTTTACCAGCTAAGCTAGTAAGCAAATTTTCTCATCGTATCGTTGTTGTCTCTAAAGGTTTCGAAGGTTGTCTTGAACTTAGAAGTCAAGAAGACTTCGAAGTTTGATCTGGACAAATCCTATCTTATTCTCAAAACAAAAAAGACTCACGTATCCTTGCTAGACAAATCTTAGCTAACAGTAGCGAGATTGAACTAGATAAGGCAAACCGTATCCTAATCCCTGAAGTTTTAACTAAGCTAGCAAAGCTACACAAGAACGTTATCATTATCGGACTAGGTAACAAACTTGAGGTTTGAGATGCTAAGGCATATGCGAAGTTCCAAGCTGACACTGATAGTAAGTTTGAAGCAGTAGCTGAAAGAATTGACGATGAAACAACAAACAAGTAGTATTCATACACCAGTTCTTCTAAAAGAACTAATAAGCAACTTAGCAGTCAAACCAGAAGGTTTGTATGTAGACTGCACCGCTGGCTTTGGTGGGCATAGCAAAGAAATTGCTAACCAATTAACTACAGGACATTTAACCTGCATTGATCAAGACCAAACAGCAATAGACTATCTAACTAATTTATTTAATAAGAACAAAAACGTCTCTGTTATCAATGATAACTTCATCAACTTAGATCACATCGTCAATCAACAAGTTGATGGAATCATCATGGACTTAGGCGTAAGCAGCTTACAGTTTGATAAACCTGAAAGAGGTTTTAGCTATAGTCATGATGGTCCTTTGGACATGAGAATGAACCAAAGAGGTTCTACTACAGCTAAAGATATAGTAAATAAATACTCGCGCACGGGATTAATAGATATCTTTAAAAAATACGCGGACGTAGATAAACCAGAGAAAGTTGTTGATGCAATCATCAATTACCGTGAAGGAAAAGAAATTGAAACAACAACTGAACTTGCCCAAATCATTGCTGATTGTTTCCCAGGTTCTTTAATAAGAAAACATCCAGCCAAGGTTTACTTCCAAGCTTTAAGAATAGAAGTTAACAATGAACTAGAAAATCTTAAATCGGCTTTAGCTAAAGCTTGTCAAAAGTTAAAACCAAAAGGAAAACTGTGTGTAATTACATTTCATTCTTTAGAAGATCGGATCGTAAAAAACTTCTTTAAAGAAAAGACAGAAAGTAAAGACATATATGGAAAAGAAGTTCCAATCGCAAAAATGTCTAAACCAGAGTTTAAGTTAATAACTAAAAGACCAGTTGTTCCAACTGCAGCAGAAATGGAACAAAACAGAAGAAGCCATAGTGCAAAATTAAGAATCATTCAAAAAATATAGGTAGCAAATATGAAAGATACAAAACAAATTAGAAAAATATTATATGTAGGCAAGAGCAATATTGCTCTAGTCGTTATGGAAGAAATAGAACAAAGCCGTAACATTTTATTTGCTAACCAAGTAAAGATTGATCCTGCTAACTTACAAGTTAAAGTTCTTGAATTATTAACTAATGCTGCTAACTTCTTAGGCTTTAACATCAAAGATGTTGAAATGATCTTTGACGATCCAAACATTGTTAAATATAGTTTTAGTGATGAAGAATTCATTGATTGCAATAGTGAACAAGACATTGCAAAAGAAATCTTCAAGATGGCTAAAATTGACAATTACTTTGTAAATGAAATTAACTTCAGCAACATCGTTTATGATGACATTGACAAAGTTGCTAGAGTAAATTGTCAAGTTTGTGCAAGCGACTATATTACATATAAACAATATTTAAAAGCTATTCAAGCCTGCAACGTTACAGTTACAAACTCTACTAATCTATATAAATTATTAAAAACAAATAAAGATGAAATCGAACTAGTCTTAAAGTTTGATAACGAACAAGTTGTGGCTTGTGAATATTATGGTTGCAAGCTTAATAATGTTAAAAACATTACTCTAAACTTAAACGAAGTTAAACAACATCTTTCTGATCGTTTTGGAATTAACTACAACAAAGTTGATGATGTTCTATCTATTGCAAATGAACTTGCACAAACTAATGACATGGATGTCACAGTTGTAAACAACTATGATTTAAAAACTAAAACATTTAACAATGTTAAAGCTGGTGACATTCTAGCTTTATATCGTGATGAAATTAGAACTCAAATTAACAACTATGTTGATTATAGAAACTTCCACAATGTTCAAGTTGTTTCTAATTTAGCTATCAATGGTATTGATGGTTTTGGTTTTAGCACAAATAATGAAATTGGTCTTGAAGGACTATCTGCTGACAAATTAGTTGGTTTAACAAACTTAGATGTAAACAAACAAGAAATTACTCAATTTAGTTTTGAAAACAAAATTAAGTCAATTAACTTGGCAGCATAGGAGTTAGTATGGAAGATAATCAAATTAAAATAGCTGAAAGCAACACGGAAGAACCAAAGGTTGAAACTCAAACTCAACCACAAGTTCAACCTCAACCTGAACCTGTAGTTGAACAACCTAAACCCGTTGTAGAGCAACCAAAGAAAGCATTTAGCAACATTGATTTAAGTAATGATGAAGCTAACAACACTTTTAATATAAAAGTAATAGGTATTGGTGGAGCAGGTTGCAATGTAATTAATCACATTGCTGCTAACCATAAAGCTATTACAGATGCTGCAACTATCTATGCTTTCAACACTGACTTATGCTCATTAAAATTAATGAAGAATGTCTCTAACCTATTCCTTCTTAATAAAGAAGAACTAAAAGGTTATGGTTCTGGCGGAGATCCAGAAATTGGTAAGAAAGCAGTACAACACGATGCTGGACCAATTAAGGCTGAACTTGCAGGAACTGACTTATTATTTATTATTGCAGGTATGGGCAAAGGGGCTGGTTCTGGTGGAGCACCTGAGCTTGCTCAAATTGCTAAAGAACTTGGAATCTTAACAGTTTCTATTGTTAACATGCCATCAGTGGCATGTGAAGGAAATGCTATCCATAACAATGCTTTCAATAGTTTACAAACGTTAATTGTTTACTCTGACTCTGTCACAACTATTAGTAATGAAAAGATTATTAGTAATAATAAGGATATCAGTTTCTATGATGCCTACCAACTTGCTAATGAAGAAATGGCAGACATTATCGAAGATATCATTAACATCATGTTCAAACCTAGTGTTATGAATATTGACTTTGCAGATGTTAAATCTTTCTTTAAAGAAAACAAATTCTTTATGGCTAACCGCTTAACGATTGATTCAACAAACTTGAGCCAAATCAAAATTCGTGAAGCAATTGCTACCAAGATTAAAAAGAGCTTTAGTGATGTAAACATCAATGATTGTAAAGAAATTATTGCTAACATTAATTTATCTAAAGATACACCAACAACAATCCTTGCTGATATCAACAAATCATTTGTGGAAATCACTAAGAATGATAAACTATCACTTGTTATAGGCGTAAACTATAATGACGAAAAGAAAATAGAAATATCATATTTAATAGCTGGTAAGAGCTACTCATCAAACTTTGACAATGCATTTGAAGCCGATAGCGGCGATGTAGATACTTGGGCCGAACCAACAATCAAAGTTGAGACTGTTAACGAATCTGACGCGAATGAATATGATAATTTAATGAATGATGTTGAGCAAGCAGCCAGACCAACAGAAGATGTCGTGGCCGAGAACAAACCTAAAGACGAAGACATCGGATAATATATATAGAATCTAGAGATTAGCACTTTTTTGTTTGGAGTGCTAATTTTTTTATATAATATATATACTTTATTTAATTATGGCCAACAAACGAGATTATTATGAAGTACTAGGCATCAGTAAGGATGCATCAGAACAAGACGTCAAAAAAGCTTTTAGACGTCTTGCTATGCAATACCATCCTGATCGTAACAAGGCTCCTGATGCTGAAGAAAAGTTTAAAGAAATTAATGAAGCGTATGCGGTATTATCTGATAAAGAAAAACGTGCAACATACGATCGTTTTGGCTTTGACGGTCTAAACCAACAAGGTTTCTCTGCTGGTAACCCATTTGATATCTTCAACCAATTCTTTGGTGGTCAAGGTGGAGTTAAGTTCTCCTTTGGAGGAGACGACGACATGGACCTTGGTGACATCTTTGGTGGACTATTTGGTGGTGGTCGTAGAAGATCAAGTAGAAGAAGTAATCAAGTTGTTATTCCATATGAACTTAATATCCAAACAGAAATCAATATTGATTTCCTTGATTCTGTTTTAGGTTGTAGTCGTGATATTACTTTAAAAATAAAATCTGCGTGTGATGAATGTAATGGTTCAGGCGTAAGCAAAGAAGAGGGTGCAGAAACAACTTGTCCTCATTGTAAAGGAACAGGTGTCTTGATTCAATCAAGACGTACACCATTTGGAATGATGCAAAGTCAAACAACTTGTCCATACTGTCAAGGTACAGGAAAGATTGTTAAGAAACCTTGTCCTAAATGTAAAGGCAAGAAATATCTTGAAGAACTAAAAACTTACTCTATTGAAATCGATCCAGGAATTGAAAATGGACAAGTTGTTAAGATTCAAGGCAAGGGTCATAGTTTTAAAAACTATACTGGTGATTTATATGTCAGAATCAATGTTGAACCTAGCAAGATCTGACAAAAACAAAATAACACTCTGTATACAGAAGTTGTCGTTGATCCTTTAAAAGCTATTGTTGGTGGAACTGTTGAAGTTCCAACACCATATGGTCTAAAGACAGTTAAACTAGCACCAGCAACAGCTGATGGTGAAGCAATCAATCTTTCAGATTGTGGTATCAAAGGAATTAAATCCAAATTATTTGGAAAGTCTAACGGAGATTTAATTGCTATTGTTAAATATGCTAAACCACAAAAATATAACAAAGATGAACTTAAGCAATTAAATAAAATATTAGATGATAACAATAATAATGATCAAGTCAAAAAGTATTATGATCAAGCTAAGAAGGAGATGAAATAATGAGCAAGAAAGATAAAAATTTAGACCCAAAGAAAGAACCTAAGAAAGAAAACACACCGGTTCAAGAAGAAAGTCAAGAGTCTAAATTAGCAAAGAAGATCATAGATCTTGAAGCTTTGTTAAATGCTAAGACAAAAGAATTGGCTGACAAAGACAAAATAATTGAATCTCTTAAAAATGACATCCATCTAATGGCTCAAGAGTATAAGAATCAAATGATTCTTAGAATGGATGAAGCTAACAAACTTGTTAAAATCAAACAAGATGAAAATGATGCTAAATTTAAAGCATCTTTAGCTGAAGCTAAAAAGTATGCTATTAAAGATCAAGCTTTAGATTTAATTGATGTTATCAATCAATTTGAAATTGCTTGTAACTATAAGTTAACTGATGAAAAGTTAATTAACTACCAAAAGGGTTTCAAAATGTTTTTAGCTAAATTCTATAAACTAATGGAAGATTGACATATTGTTCAAATCAAACCAGAGGTTGGAAAAGAATTTGAACCAGCTATTATGGAATGCTTCGAAACTGTCAAAGATCCATCAAAACCTAACAACATCATTGTGGAAGTAATCCACAATGGTTACAAGCTTTATGACCATATTTTAAAACCTGCTTTGGTTAAAGTCATTAAGAACACTTAAATATTAGTATAATATTTAAGATTACAAAATATAGGGTATAAATCATGAGACATGTTGATATTGCCAAGGCAATTAAAGATTCTAAATTGCTTGGCCAAGAAATTACTGTTGAAGGTTGAGTAAGATTTAATCGTGATAGCGGTAAAATCGCTTTTATCGCTATGAGTGATGGTACAACCATCAAGACTTTACAAATCGTATGTAAACCTGACAACTTATCTAACTTTGATAAAATCAAAAGCTTCCGTTTAGCTTCTGCTATTAGAGCTAAAGGTGTTTTAAAACAAGGACGTGAGCCTGGAAGTGTAGAACTAGAAGCAAAAGAAGTAAAACTTCTTAAGCTTGCTGATGAAGACTTCCCACTTCAAAACAAAGAACATACAAATGAATTTCTAAGAGAAATTGCACATTTAAAATCTCGTGCAACTACAACTCAAGCAATTCAAAGAGTTAGAACTGAATTAGCTTTTGCTATTCATCATTTCTTCCACACTAAGAACTTTATCTATATGGCAAGTCCTATCATTACAAGTAATGACTGTGAAGGTGCTGGAGAAAACTTCATTATTCAAGAAGATCCAAACAATCCTTTCTTTGCTGGTATCAAAGCTGGCTTAACTGTTTCAGGACAATTAAATGCTGAAGCTTATGCTTTAGGTATGAAAAAGGTTTATACCTTTGGTCCAACATTCAGAGCTGAAAGAAGTCATACAAATAGACACTTAGCTGAATTCTGAATGGTTGAACCTGAAATTAACTTCATGAACTTAAGACAACTTATGATGTTAATTGAACAAATGTTCAAGAATGTAGTAACTAAAGTTTTAGACAAATGTAAAGATGAATTAACATACTTAAACAAAAAGTACAACAACAATACTATTGAAACTCTAACTACTTTGTTAAACAAAAAGTTTGTTAGATTAGATTATGCTAAAGCAGTAGATATTTTAAAAGAAGCTGTTGCTAATGGTCATAAGTTTGAAGATGCTAACATCTTCTTTGGCAAAGACTTTGCTGCTGAACATGAAAGATATTTATGCGAACAACACTTTAAAGCACCAGTCTTTTTAATGAACTTTCCAAAGGAAATTAAAGCTTTCTATATGAAAGGCAATCCTGACGGAAAGACTGTTGCTGCTTGTGACTTACTAGTTCCAGGCGTAGGAGAAATCGTTGGTGGAAGTCAACGTGAGGATGATTACAATACAATTGTAAAACGTTGCCAAGAAATGAATATTGACACTAAAGGTCTACAATGATATCTTGACTTAAGAAAGTATGGATACTTTAGATCTGCTGGTTTTGGTTTAGGATTTGAAAGATTCTTAATGTACATTACTGGTGTAGATAACGTTAAAGACGTTATTCCATTCCCAAGATATGAAGGAGAGTTAAGATTCTAATGAAAACTCAACAAAAGAAAAAAGTCTTTTGTAAACAAAACATTCCTAACATGCTATTAGTGTTAAGAATGGTTTTGGCTGTTGTAGTTGTGATATTATTAATTGCTGACAACTACACTCATGGTTTTAGTAATGTTAACCCTTTAATATACACATTGAAATCACCTAAGTGATGAGGTAATAACATTTATGTTAGTCGCGTCTATCTATTCTTTTTAATTGCTGGATGCTTGTTTGTACTTGCAGCAATTACAGATTGACTTGATGGTTTCATTGCTAGAAAGTTTAATTGAGTATCAGACTTTGGAAAATTCTGAGACCCAATTGCTGATAAAGTTTTAGTTAACAGTGTGTTAATATGCTTTGCATGACATGGATATTGTGTCATCCTTATTCCTGTAATAATGATTGCAAGAGATGTTATGGTTGATGCACAAAAGATGATTGCTGCTAAAAAGAAAATTGTTGTGGCAGCAAACTTCTGAGGAAAATGCAAAACTGTTTTACAAATGGTTGGCATAGTTTTAATCTTCTTTATCTTTGCAAATAATGGTTCTGATCTTTCAGATCCAATGTACTGATCAATTCAACAACTAATGTTATACCTAGCAACAGTTATGTCTGTTGTTTCAGGTGTTATTTACTTCAAACAAATTCACAAGGCAATTAATCATGCTAAATAACATTAATGAACAAATAATTAAGAAATTAAATGATTTACATTTAACTATTAGTACATGCGAATCAATGACAGGTGGAGCTGTAGCTTCTAACCTTGTTTTAGTTGAACATGCTAGCAATTCTTTTTTAGGTTCATTAGTTACTTATCATGCTGATGCTAAAAGAAAATTTGCTAAAGTTTCTGATGAAACTATTTCTAAGTTTGGCACAGTTTCTCAAGAATGTGCAAGAGAAATGGCTATTGGTTGTCAACGTGGTTTTAAATCTGACATCGCTATTTCTGTAACAGGCAATGCTAGTACTTCAAATCCAATTGAAGGACAACCAAGTGGTATGGCATATATATGTATTCAACTCTTTGATAAGAGTTATGATTACCAATTCATTTCTCAATACAATTCAAGAAATGATACTATCAACCAATGTGTTGCTTTTGTTTTAAACAAACTATGAGATTTAATAAAGGATTTAAAGAAGTAGTATGGAAATAGCTCTTGTTGTTGGCTTTAGTTTATTATTAGCAGTTGCTCTTGTAGCAAGTGTTTTGCTTTATTCTCACTATATATATAGTAAGAACAGAGCTTTTTCTAAGACTAAATATTCAGTAATGTGAATTGTTATTTCTTCATTACTTGGAATCTTTATGTTGGTTGCAGGTATCTTATTTGCTCTTAACATCAATTCTGATGAACCACTAACCTTTGCTGGAGTTTATAGCGGTCTTAGCTTTGCTATCTTTGCATTATGCATTATTTATCTTTGTGCATTACTACTAATGCCTAAGTTAACAAACAAGAACAAAATAGAATATACAAAGATTCTTGAAACTAACTATGACTCACTAATTAAACAAACAGAATTAAAAATGGGTGATGTGGAAGCATTAAAGAATAAGTTAATTGCTAAACACACAAAGTATTATCAAGCTATGCTTTCATATTATGAAGGTATTCTAAATCGTGTTAAAAACCCTAAGATATCTAAAGTAGAAAAACTAGCAGATATTGTAACTTTTAATGATGCTTTTACTAATAAATGAAGCACATATGCTAACTATTATCAATTACTTTTAACCTTCAAATTTTGTGAAATTTTGAAAAAAATTTCATAAATTTTTATTTTTTTCGCGAAGAGTTATATGGAGAGAATAAAAATTTATGACAAATCAAAAACTATTTGAAGAAACAATTAAAGAGCTAGAAACCCAATTTGGTAAGGGGTCTATTATCTCTTTAGATAATTCTAAAGCGATTAACTGCGATGTTATTTCATCAGGCAGTATCAATTTAAACAAAGCTATAGGTGTAGGTGGTTATCCTAAAGGAAGAATCATTGAAGTCTATGGTAATGAAAGTAGTGGCAAGACAACATTAGCTTTACAAGCTGTAGCTTGTTGCCAAAGGGCAGGCGGTAAATGTGCTTATGTTGATGTTGAACATGCCCTAGACCAAAAATATTGTGTTGCCAATGGTGTTGACACAAAGAAGCTATTGCTTGCTCAACCAGAAACTGGTGAACAATCATTTGCAATAGTTGAAGCATTAATCAAGACAGGAATGATTGACTTAATTATTGTTGACTCGGTTGCAGCTCTAGTACCTGAAGCAGAACTTAATGGAGAATATGAAGATCAAAATATTGGTCTTCATGCTAGATTAATGTCTAAAGGATTAAGAATCCTTCAAACTGTTATGGCTAAATATAACACAACAGTTATCTTCATTAATCAAATTAGAGAAAAGGTTGGCATCTTATTTGGTGACAACAAAACAACCCCAGGTGGTTGAGCAATGAAGTTCTATTCAAGTTTAAGAATTGAATTAAAAAGAATAGAAACATTAAAGTCTGGTACCAATATTATTGGTATTAGATCATTAGCAAGAGTGGTTAAGAACAAAGTTGCACCACCAATGCAATCATGTTATTTAGACATCTACTTTAATAAAGGTTTTGATAATGTTGCAGAAATTATCGAAAATGCAATAGCTTCAAACATTATTCAAAAATCTGGTTCATGATTCTATTATGGCCAAACCAAACTAGCCCAAGGTAAAGAAGGAACAATTAAGTTCTTAACTGACGAAAAGAATAAGAAACTTTTTGCAGAAATAACAAAGTTAGTTCTAAAACCTGCATAATTTATTACTGCATATATATAATCAAAATGAAAATCAAACAAGTCAATTTGATTTTAAGTGATCCCAATATGCAAGATAAAGAATGTAATTTTAAAGTATCAAGCAAAAAGCCTAAAGCTCCTGCATGATTTACATATTGAGTAGATAATGTTTATAAAAGAGACCAACATCTAATTATTTCGCGTATTGATCAATTAGACAAACGTATTAATAATTTAGTCAAAAAGAATAATTTAGCTGAATAAAAAATAGGCACTTGGCCTATTTTTATTTTTGTCATTATTTCAATTTACTCATTGAGTTCAATAAATCTACAACATTAAGAATGATTGAACTTTGAGTTGTCTTTGAATATTTACCTAAGTTGTTAATTGTTTCTTCAACTGATTGGTGAACCAATCCATCACGGTGGCAAATCTTTCCTCCACCTTCAGCAATCGTTAGACATAGAAAACCACATGCTAGTGAAGCTAAGATTTTGAATGAACAACTTGGTTTAGCACCATCGCATAAGATTCCACCTTGACTAACTAAGTGCATGTTTAGTAAGTCGTTGATACGATCTCATGATCAGTCCTTTTGATAAGCTATACCTGCAATTGTTCCACAACCAGCAGCTAGAGCTGAACCACACATTCCACATAAGTGTCCTACTTTAGATTTAATCTTTCAAGTAATAAAGTGAGCAAATGCTAATGCTTGTAGTTTCTTAATTTCATCAACATTAAACGCTTTAGCATAAACATCTTGTGGAATGGATACAGTTAATCCGTGGTCACCTGATGATGATGAAGTCATAACTGGTAATGGACAACCATACATTCTTGCATCAACAGCAGCACAAACGTCTGCCAAGATCTTTGTTGTTCAATGATCTTTTGTGTAACAACTTTCTGTTTTGTTACCTTTCAAAATTCCTTGTCATACTTTTGTAATAGCTGTTTCATCAGGATGAGCGTATCCTTCTTCTTGAACGATTTGGTTCATCTTGATTCCACCTCTTAAGAATGAAAGTTCTTTAAGGGTTAATGACTTACAAATGTCATGTACATGACAAATAGATAGTTGATCTACTTTTTCATCAAAGTCATAACCTGTAGCAGCTTCACCGTAAACTTCAGATGGGTCAAGTGTTTCTTTACCATTTAGCTTTGCTTGAATGATGTTGTCATGTGAATACTTGATAATAACATCAGCTTCGTTGTTCTTATCATCTTTAGCTACACATCTTACATAAACTGGATGTGAATTAAAGTCAACTTGAACATCGATTGCTTTTGTTGCACCAAGTTCTTTAGCTTGTTTAATTGTTGGTTCAGTTAAATCATCTAAACAACTCAATTTCTTTAATGGATTCTTTAGAATAATACCTGCAGCAGCAATTGTGTTCATACCACATCTACCTAATCTAGGAACACCCACTCTTGAGTCGTTTCTAAATACATATGGTGATGTATAAACAACAGCTGATTTGAATTTACCTGGTAGTAAACTTGAGGCTTTAGCAGCAGCCAGAGAGACAATACCAATTTCAGTACAGCCTAAGGCAGGTTGAACTTGTTGATGAATTAATGTCAACAAAAATTCCTTTGGTGTTAATTGATCTATCGTTTTCATTTAAGTACCTCTTGCTTTATATTATAAATCAAAAAAAATATAGGCTATGCCTATATTTTTATTAGCAAGCAGTTTTTTCAGCTTTAGCTTTAACCTTAGGATCTAGTTTAGCTGGAGCTTTTATTGTTGATTTAACTTCTTGTTTTTTAGCATCTGGTTTAGTTTCTTCTTTAGGTTCTTTACCTTCTTCATCAAATTGAATGTTCTTTGTAAACTTCAATGTGTACTTACAGTGTTTTGCTAAACCTAGTTTAGAAGTTTCACGATAACCATCAATTAATTCGTTTCCTGATTGGTAAAGAATCTTGATAGTATCGTCAATGTGAACCATTTGTCTTTGACCTTTAAGTAGGTGTGCTTGTTCAGCAGATGAAATAGCTCTCATTGCATAGATACCATTTCTTTGAATACATGGAACATATGCACATTGACCAACAGCATCACATGTCATACCAACTAATTGTTGTAGAGCTGTTTCAGCCGATTTTTCTACTTCGTCAATGTCAGCATTGTAAGCAATTACTGAATACATTGCTGCAGCAAGACCTGTTGCAACACCAACTTCAGCTTGACAACCTCCGGTTGCACCAGCAACGGAACCATTTTGCTTAATTGTAATACCAACCAAAGCAGCAGCAGAGAATGCTTCATAAATTCTTTCTTTTGTTGGTTTGTATTTGTCAACAGCTCATTTATAAGCACCTGGCATTGTTCCTGCTGAACCACATGTTGGAGCAGTAACAACCATACCATAAGCAACAGCTTCTTCGTTTGTTGCAATACCATATGCAGATACTAATTTAATTCTCCTAATTCATTCAGTATCGTTTGCTTTTACTGAATCATATACTGCTTTAGCTCTACGATCAAAAGCAACAATACCTTCAATTACACCAGTCTTACTCAAACCTGATTTAATTGTTCCTTCAAATGATTCAATCATTTGATCATACAATTTTATTAGTTCTTCTTTTGGTTCATATTTGCATAAGAATTGGAAAGGAGTTAATTTTTCTTTTTTAATTTCTTCTTTCATGTCTGCAAATGTCTTAAATGGATAAACATCTTTTGCAGGTTCATCACCTTCAACAGTAAATGTTCCACCACCTACGGAAATAAACATTTTGTCTGCAATTGGTTTGTTTCCTTTACCAAATACTTCTACTCTCATCATGTTTGGGTGTTTTGGTTGAGTCTTTAGATCTCAAACAAATTCATGAGGATATTTAGCAAAGACTTCGTCTACTGCTCTATCTAGTAAGTGTCCTTTACCAGTTAAGGCAAAAGATCCATATAGTGTAATCTTTAAATGATCAATACCTTCTTTTTCATAGTGATCTAGAATGTAATGACACATTCTTGTAGGAGCAATTGTGTGACTTGAACTTGGACCATGTCCAACTTTAAATAATTCTTTTACAGATAACATAATCTAGTTCCTCCTACTTTCAGTCTCTTTCAGTAGCTGCTTCTAGACAGTACTTAGCATGTTCAGCAAAACCACCCATACCTAGACGACGGTTTTTCATCATTAGGTCTCCACCAGTTTCACTAATAACTTTGATAACATCATCAAGTTTACATACTTCTGGAGTTGCCATTAAACTGTGGTTTAAAACAGCAATTTCATATGCTCTTGATGCATATGCTGAACATCTTTTAATACATGGTACAATTGGTAAACTTAACATTGCATCACAAATAATACCAAGTGTGTGTTCAAGTGCCATTTCAAATGCTCTTCCACATTCATCTATTTTTGCATCATACATTACAACTGCAGCTATAACAGCAGCCATACCACATGCTGTTCCCATTGGTCCTTGACAACCAACATCGATTGATGCATAAGATGCATTTTGGTCCACAAGACCAGCAAAGATACTTGCTGCACAAACTGCATCAATCATCTTTTTAGCTGGTACATCATATTCAGAGTTTAGATAAGCAATTACTGCTCATACTACTGCAGTAGTACAAAGAGTTGGGGCAGAAATCAAAACCCGTTTCTCCACTACTTCTTCTGAAATAGCATATGAATAAGCAGAAATAATTCTGTTAGCATTTTCTGCTTGAGACAAGAAGTTTTCATCATGTAATCAGATGTTTCTTGCTTGTCTTGTATAGTGAATTTTTGGATCATTAAGTTTTAATTCACCATGTTTTCTTAAACCTTGAAGAATGGCAATTTCAGCTAGGTTTACACCTCTATAGTACATTGCTTTAATTTCTTCACGGTCAGCTCCTTGACTTGCAAAGTCAAGGTATGATTTACCTGGATTATCTTTAAATCATTTTTGAACTTCTTCGAATGATTTAAATGGTAAAGCATCACGTTTTTTACCTTCAGCAAATTGGTAACCACCATGCTTAGAGATTACTCTGTGTCTGTAAGCTGGTTCATTTGGTGCTGAATAAACAACAATATCAAAGACATATGGTTCGTCTTTAACAGCTGGAGGTGTTGGTTTATCCTTGGTTACTACATATTTGAAGTTAGAATAAGCAAAAGCAAATTCAATATCTAGAGAGATATTGGATTCTTTTTCTAAACGAGCATATTCGTTATAAAGAATAACTTCCACGTGACTAATTTTTTCACGTTTCAATCTAATTTCTTTTGCTGCTTCCATACAAGCTTGGTATGGTACCATGTTAAGCACTGAGCTAGGACCCATACCTTGCTTGAATATTTCTAAGATTGATTTCATATTAAAAAAGTACCTTTCATATTTATTATAGATTAAAAACATAAGAAAAAAATATTACATAAATATATTTTTTAACAAAATAAATATATAAATGTAATTCATATATTGCTTTATAATAGTAGATAGTTAAATTAACTAATTATGGCTCAAAGATCGGTTGTGAAATTATCTAGTAAACTTAAGGGTAAAACCGTTGAGATTGTATCCTTAAATTTCACAGATCATTTGATAAAGCATAAGTTGGAAAACATTGGCTTTATCAAAGGTGCTCAAGTAAAAGTACTAGATAATGATGACTCTAACAAGGTTCTTCACTTACAACTGTACAATGTGCAATATGTGTTAAGAGAGGAAAATTGTAATTTAATAGATGTCAAAGTTATCGAAGTTTAGAAATACTGAAGGTAATACTTATCTATTGATTGGTGCACCAAATACTGGTAAATCAACCATTTTTAACTTGTTAACTACATCTACAGCTGTTGTTTCTAATATTGATAGAATGACAACTGAACATACAATGGGTAGAATCAAACATAGTCACAACTATTTAGTTGATTTACCTGGTACATACAATCTATCTCACCCTATTGCTGAAGAAAAGGAAACACATTATCACTTACTACATCACAAAGTTGACGCAGTTGTGAATATTGTTTCTGCTTTTTCTATACAAAGAGATTTATTCTTAACATTACAATGCATTGAAACTGGAATGTTAAACACTTTATGTGTTAACATGATAGATTTAATTAACAAGAATTCTATTAACTGAAAGAAACTATCAAGTAAGTTAAATGGTTTAAAAATCATTTTAACTAGATCAAACCGTAATGAAAATACTAAGAATCTTTTAAATTCTTTATACAAATCTAAAAAAGTTGATCCTAAAGTTGTTACCTATTCAAAAGAAATAGAACATTGAATAGATAAATATACAAAAGTTTTACCAGACATGTATGTCTCTAAACGTTTTGCCGCTTTAATGTTACTAGAAAATAATAGTTATTTCATGCATGAACTTAAAGCTCATCATCCTGGTTATTGACATGAAATTAATAAGATTTGATTAAAAACAAAAGATAAACATTATCTAAATGAAATTAGAGATACAAAGATTAAA
>JAKSVP010000001.1 GCA_024427265.1 Mycoplasmoidaceae bacterium | reverse complement strand
CAAAGTCAGGGAAGATTGTTGATCTTCTAGATCAAGTCTTGATTGGTTTTTTCTTTGCGTCTTTTTTAGCAGCTTGAACTTTTTTCATTAAGCTTGCATCAACAAAAGCGCCTTTTTTACTACTTCTTGACATATTAGTTCCTTTCTATTTTCCGTTTCTTCTTCTAACAATCATCATGTTAGATGCTTTCTTTTTGTTTCTAGTCTTAACACCCATGTGTCTCTTACCTCAAGGTGTTCTTGGAGCATCTTTACCAACTGGTTGACGACCTTCACCACCACCATGTGGGTGATCGTTAGGGTTCATTGCACTACCACGAACTGTTGGTCTTATACCCATGTGTCTTGACACACCAGCTTTACCTAAGTTAACTAAGTTATGATCTAAGTTACTTACAAAGCCGATTGTTACACGACACTTGTTATTAATTTTTCTTACTTCACCACTAGCTAATTTAACTAGCATGAAGTCTCCAGTTTCATCTTTACCTAAAACTTGAGCTGAACTTCCAGCTGATCTTACAAGTTGTGCACCATGACCAGGGTTAAGTTCAATATTGTGAACAAATGTACCTTCAGGAACATTTTGAATTTCTAAACAGTTTCCAGTTTTAATATCGCATTTTGGATTAGAAATTATTTCATCACCAACTTTGATTCCGTTAGGTGCTAAGATATATTTCTTAGTTCCGTCAGCATATACTACTAATGAAATGAAAGCTGTTCTGTTTGGATCATATTCAATTGATTTAACAATTGCTTTAACTCCGTCTTTGTTTCTCTTGAAATCGATTTCACGGAATTTTCTCTTGTGTTGTCCACCATGATGTCTTGTTGTAATTACACCACGTGCATTACGCCCAGATTCATTATGAACAGATGAAGTTAAAGGTTTGTGTGGGATAGACGTAGATAATTCTTTTTTGTAATCAATAGTAACATATGTACGTTTACCACTAGATCTTGTCTTTTTATATTTAATTGCCATAGTCTACCTCCTTAGTGATTCTTGTTAGTTTGTTTTCTTCAAGCAGTTTTCTTTTCTGAAGTTTCAATCTTTTCATCTTTCTTAACTTCTACTGCTTGTTTCTTCACAACTTCTTTAGCAGCTGGTTTTTCTACTGCTTTTGCAGTTGCTTTTTCACCAGCAGCTTTTGCTTTAGCTTCAAATTCTTCTTTAGATACAGAAATGTCTTTGCCTTTTGGTAAAGTAACATAAGCAATCTTAAATGCTTTTGTGTATCCTGGATGAAGAGTACCAGTTCTAGTTGCTACAGATTTTCTAATCATTGTAGTAACTGATTCTGGTTCAATGTCAAATATAGCTGCAAAAGCCATAGCTACATCTCTCTTTGTTGCTTGAGTATTAACAATGAAAGCATATTTCTTTTTGTCTTCTGCTCTTCTTGTATAACTCTTTTCAGTTAAGTAAGGCTTAACAATTACATTAGTTAATTGCATTATTTCTTACCTCCTAAAATCTTGTTTGCTGCATTAGCACAGAAAATAACTTTCTTTGCTTTTAGAATGTCATATGCAGAAACTTGGTTTACTAATTTAGCTTCAACCTTTTTCATATTTCTTACAAACTTTAATGCCTTAGCGTGTTTTTCACAGAAGATGAATAATACACGTTTGTCATTAAGTTTAAGAGTTTTTAAAAGTTTAGCAAAATCTTTTGTTTTAGCTTTTTCAACAGCAGCATTATCTAACACAATTAGATCTTTAGCTCTAACAGCTAAAGCTGATGTGAAAGCTAATTGGCTAACTTTCTTGTTAACTTTGTGTCTGTAGTTTCTATTTGGTTTTGGTCCAAAGACAACACCACCACCTACGTAGTGAGGGTTTCTAATAGAACCTTGACGAGCATTACCTGTATGTTTTTGAGGGACAGGTTTTCTTCCACCACCACGAACTTCAGCTTTAGTTAAAGTTGAGTGTGTCCCTTGTCTCTTTCCAGCTTGTTCTGCAATGATAGCATCAAACAATGGTTGCTTTGCAACCTTTGCTTCAGCAATGTTCTTTGCAAGTTCAAATTCACCAACAGTTTTGTTAGATAAATCAATGATGTTTAATTTTGCCATAATTATTTACCTTCCTTTGGTGCTGGATTCTTAGCAGCTTCAGCAGCAGCTTTTTCTGCAGCCTTTTCTTCTTCTTTCTTGGCTACAGCTGCAGCTTCCTTAGCTTTCTTTTCTGCTTCAGCAGCAGCTGCTTCTTGTTTATCAATAGCAGCATTTGCTTCTTTCACAGCTTCTTTGTCTTGTAATACTTCGTTTTGTGCTTGGATTTCATCCATGTTAGCTTTAGTGATAATTTCTACTGGAGCAACAGTTTTAGTCTTCTTTACAGAATTCTTAATAAATACTGTTCCATCAACTTTTCCTGGGATAGCTCCCATGATTGTTAATGTGTTATCTCTTTCGTTAACATATAAAACCAATAGGTTTTGAATTGTAACTAATTCATTACCATAGTGGCCAGACATTCTTTGGCCTTTTCTAACTCTTTGTGCTTGGCTACCACCACGACCCATAGCAATAGATCCTTGGTATCTGTGTGGATAACCTGCACCATGGCTCATTGGTCCAATCTTGAAGTTTCATCTCTTGATAGCACCAGTAAATCCATGACCTTTTGTTGTTCCTTGAACATCAACATATTCACCAGGTTTAAATTGGCTAACTTTTAATTCATCGCCAACTTTGTATCCAGTGATATTTGCAAATTCATGAATTTCTTTGTAGTTCTTATCAGACTTAACTGCTTTGAAAACACCAAGTTGAGCTTTGTTAAGTTTCTTAGCTTCGATAGAATCGAAACCAACCTTAACGGCTTTGTCTTTAACTTGAATAACCCTGTTTGGTTCACAGTGAATGATAGTTGCTGGTCAAACTTTACCAGTTGTATCAAATAGTTGAACCATTCCTAGTTTCTTTCCTAAAATACATCTCATAATCGCATCGCTCCTATAAAATGATTTGGATTTCAACTGAAGATGGAATGCTTAATCTCTTTAAGCTATCCATAACTTTAGGGTTAATGTTACCCAAAACGATTAAACGTTTGTGAGTTCTTTTTTCAAATTGTTCCATTGAAGGTTTATTTACGTGTGGTGCACGACAAATAGTAAATATTTCTTTACGTGTTGGTAAAGGAATAGGTCCCTTAATGTCACAATTGTTATTTCTTGCAATCTCAATTATTTTCTTAGTTGATTGATCAAGCGTAGCTTGGTCATAAGAAAACAATTTGATTCTCAATTCTTGTTTCATAACATTTCCTTTCAGTTTTTATTTGTTCACTATTGATTAGTACTATGACAACACTTTTTGGTGTATCACATTTCCTAAAATAGTTAATATATTATATATACAATCGATAAATTTACATAAATATTTTTATTTATTTAAAAAACATGTTTTTTTAATAAGATTTCTTGGTGGCTTATCCACCACTTTTCCACATAAAAAACCTAAAATTCATTAATAAAAATAAAAAACGACTTTAGTCGTTTTTTACTTTGAATAATGGGTTAATTTTTGCCTAAATTCCAACAATTATGTCCTTGTAGAGTGATCAGACCTTATGAGTCTTATAATTGTCTATACCACTTGATGGTACAAAAATAGCCATTAGGTGTGTTGTTCCACTAAATAGATTGCCACTCAAACTAGGTGGATTAGCTGCTGAAATAGTGATAGTTTTAAGGTTTTCACAGTTAGAAAAACATTCATTTCCTATGGTTGTTACACAACCACCTAAATCAATATTTTCTAATCCTGAATCACAAAAAGCATAATCTTCAATAGTGTCAAAACAATTCACTGAATCTAGTTGAAATTCATTACATCCATAGAATGCTTTTTGTGCTACATATTCTAGCTTTGGTTGCTCATAAGTTCTTAACAAAGCCACTTTTCCACAACCTTCAAATGCACTTTTACCCACATATTTAACACCTGGCATAGCCAGTGCTGATAAAATTGTTTGTTTTTCAAATGCATTTGCACCAATATAGGTAATAGATGGTGGCAGAATGACTGATGTGAGTCTTACTCCACTATTAGAACATAAGTTGGCACCAATATGTGTGACTGGGCAACCATATTTTTCTTCTAATATTCCTTTCAGTGCATATGTCTCTTTATCAATCAATGATAATGTTCATGGTTGATCTAGATCATTTCTTGTATATGTGTATTTTGTTACAGGATCATAGAAACAAAATCCATTAACGATTGTCACACTTATGGTGATGCTGTCTGCTGCATCTTTATTTTTTCTACTAACTGCTTGCAATGTTACATCATATGTTTTATCTGCATATGAAGCATCAATGTTGGGGGAAACTATAACTCTGCAGCTATCATCCGTGCTAAACAATCTAAAGATTGGTTGATTAGCCAAATCTTGAATTTGTTCTCCACTAACACTGGTGATTGTTCAATTACAAGCATGTGATACTAATTCTTCAGGATATTCTTCTTTGTATCCTTTAGCAAATAATTCAATATCACCGGGTGATGTGTAACAAACTTCATAATTCTCTTGTTTTGTTTCAATTACAATCTCATCTGGCACAAATAATGGTGATTCAAAGACTTGCACACAAAGACTTTTAATATCTGATTTTACCTTTCCGTCTTTGTCTTGTGCAAATATATGAAAGTTATATTTGGAAGGTGATGTATCACCTTTAATGTTGATTTGATTTTTCTTATCAATTCAAATTCAGCTTGGTACTGGTAAATCTTCATCAGTAGTCAAGACTAATTTGGTTTCTGCTTCAAATGGTTGTTGCTTTTGATCAAAGCATTCAATCATGATTGGTTTAGAAACAGCTTGTTCATTTTCTTCTACTCATAACATTGATTCAGGCAAAGTAACTTGAATTGATGTTAATTTTGCTTCATCATTCTTTGTAAATGTACAAGATGTTACAACCAATGGTGTTATGGTCATTATTGTTGTAGCGGCCATAAGAGCTACATGCTTAATTAATTTACTTCTCACATATAACTCTTCGCAGAAAAATAAAAAATTTTGGAATTATTTTTCCAAAATTCTTCATAAAATGCGATTAAATCTAACTTTTTAGACGATTATTATTTTACAGCAACAACGTCGATTTCAACCTTTGCAGCCTTAACAATTTTAGCTTGAACACAAGCTCTTGCTGGTTTATGGTTGCCAAAATAGTTTGCATAAATCTTGTTGCAAGCAGCAAAGTCATTTAAGTCAGCTAAGAATACGTTACACTTAGCTACTGATTCCTTTGGATAACCTGCTTGTGTTAAAATAGCATCAATGTTTTTAAAGATTTGTTCTGTTTGTGCTTCAACAGTAGCACCAGCTAATTCACCAGAAGCCGGAACAATTCCTAAAACTCCTGATACATATAATGTATTTCCTGTGTCAATAGCTTGGCTATATGGGCCTAAAGCTGCAGGAGCATCTTTTGAACTAATTACTTTCATGATTTTCTTCCTTTCGAATTTGAATGTGTTAATTTTTTGTATAGTTGGGTAATGGATTTATCTGTATCTGTCATGTAAACATTAAGGATATCAGCTAATAGAGGAGAGACATCAACAATTTTTAATCCTTTAATACCAATGTGGTTAACATGGTCTAGGGTGTTACCAATGTACAATCTGTCAATGTATTTGTGTTTTAAAGCAGTATTAAAGTTTGCTACAGCATCTCTTGAGAATAAACCATGAGTTGCACCAGCAAAGATCTTCTTTACACCTTTTTGTTTTAATGCTTTACATGCAGCAACTAATGTTCCACCTGTATCAATCATATCATCGATGATAATTGCATTCTTTCCACGAACAAAACCTAATACGTTTGTAATTTCAGCTTTGTTTGGTTCTGGTCTTCTCTTATCAAGAATTGCAACTGGTAAGTTGTATAGAAGAGATAAATCTCTTGCTCTTTTAACTGAACCATAGTCAGGAGATACAATTACTGTATTGCTTGTACCTGCTTCTTTGATCATGGCATCAAGTACTGTATAACTTGCTGAACATGTATCAACTGGAACGTCGAAGAATCCTTGTGCTTGTGCAGAGTGAAGATCGATGATTGTCACTCTTGTTGCACCAGCTTGTTGCAATAAGTCAGCTACAAGCTTACATGTAATCGGTTCTCTTCCTAATGTTTTACGGTCTTGTCTTGCATAACCGTAGTATGGTAACAAGACTGTAATACTCTTAGCACTTGCTCTTCTAAATGAATCAATTGCTATAAGCAATTCCATTAAGTTTTCGTTAACTGGTTTAGAGGTTGATTGAATTACAAAAACGTGTTTGTTTCTGATAGATTCAACAGACTTAACCATTGTTTCACCATCAGCAAAATGTTTAATCTCTACTGGTGATAATTTCATCCCTAAATGTTTTGCAACCTTTGCACCTAGTTCTTTACTAGCTGATAAGGCAAACAAAACATTTTTTCTTTGTCTATCCATTATTTTCCCCATTTCTATAGATAAATTATAAAACAATAACAAAAAAATAACTACTAAAGTAGTTATTTATTTGTTTATCCCAATATTTTGTTAATTCATTGACTAAATTTCTTGTCTTCAGGGTAGATATTGTTGAATGCTCTTTCAACATAATTTGCTATCTTATCAAACAATTCTTCTTTGCTATATTTAACCTCAGAATAGTCATTAAAGTAATAGCAATAGATAGCATTCATGATTTGATTAGCTAATTGTTCTTTGCTTGTTTCTTTAAAGAACATTGCAGCTAATTTATCTTGAACAGCAAATAGTTTTTCAAAGCTTTGAATGGAAAAGTCTTTGCTTGTATCAACCTTGAATGTTCTACCAATAATAGTGTTATGATAATCAAATTCATGTTTAACTTCATAATCTTGAAACATTTTTAGATAAGTAATTTTCATTTCATTTCCAATAGAATCATCCAATAAAACTTGACCTAATTTTATTAGGTCAGCTTTATTTAATTGGTTGCCAAATCTCTCAAAAAGCTTATCTAAAACAGCAATTTCATAACCTTCTGAATTAAACATTTTGATTAATGTGTTTTTATCAGCTTTGTTCAAACGGATAGCTCATTCGTTTTGTTTTAAAAACTTCTTTAAAATTTCAATTTTACTTTTAATTTGTTCTTGTTCAGATAAAGATCAAAGTGGGTTTTTTAATTCAGATTGTAATAAATTTAAAGCTTCATCTTCTTTTTCAGCTTTAATCAATTTTTCTGTTTCCTTTAACAAAGTTAATAAGTTATTTTCCATGATAATTCTTTCTTATTGGTTTATTAATGATTTTCTCTAATTGTTTAAATAAATCTGAATTAAACACATTTTGAAATAATTTAGTTTGAAGTTTAGCAATAATATCATCTTTAACTTCTAATGCTTTTTGAATTAGTTTCTTTGGATAAAGCATTAAATTAGCATGAGCTTCAAACTCTTTTTCGTCTAGGACTTTAATTACTTCAATTTGACTATTAACATCGACTACTCTAACGTCTAAATCTAGATCAATATATTTAATGGCGTCTTCTTCAAAAATATACGGAGAAGCAACATTAAAATAATAAATTATTTTATTCTTTTCGTTAATGTTAATAAATAAATTGTATCACTCATCTTTAAAGATTACTCATAAAGAATCCTTTTTTGAGTAAGAATGATAGAATTTCTTATTTTTTGCTTGACTGATAATGCGACAATTTTGTAAATCTAGGATCAAATATTTTTCATTTTCAAAGACTACTCTTGGAAATTCAAATGTCCGATATAGAGAACCATCAAATTTGTACGCATGTACCGCAAGTTTGTGGTTAAGTTTCATTTTAAAGGAGTTACCTCCTTACTTCCATTATATATAAATAAAAAATAGGGTAATACCCTACTTTTATAATTGTTGACCCTTTTTAAATTGGGCATCGTATAGTTTATAGTAGAAACCACGTTGTTTTAATAATGATTTGTGAGTTCCACGTTCTACGATTCTACCTTTATCTAGAACTAGAATTTGGTCAGCGTTTGCAATTGTTGATAATCTGTGAGCAACAACAAAGCAAGTCTTATCTTTCATTAGTTTATCCATAGCTGCGCCAATTAATAATTCTGTCTTTGTATCAATTGAACTTGTTGCTTCATCAAGAATAACAATCTTTGGTTTAGCTAGGAATGCTCTAGCAATTGTTAACAATTGTCTTTGACCTGCAGATAGGTCGGAACCATTATCACGAAGAATTGTGTTGTATCCATGTGGTAATTGCATAATGAAGTCGTGTAAGTGTGCATCTTTAGCTGCTTGAACGATTTCTTTATCTGTAGCATCTAAACGACCATATCTTAAGTTGTCTTTAACAGATTCAGCAAATAAGAATGAATCTTGTAAGATAACAGCAATATTTTGTCTTAGATACTTTCTAGAGATCTTTTCTACTGGTACATCATCAAATAATAATTTACCACTATTTGGATCATAGAACTTAGTTACTAAGTTAGTAATTGTTGTCTTTCCTGCTCCTGTTGGACCAACAATAGCAACTGTTTGTCCTGGTTGAGCAACAAAGTTCAATTTCTTAAGGATTAGTTTACCTTCTTCATAACCAAAGCTTAAGTTCTTAGCTTCTACCTTACCTTTAATTTCTTTTAATGGTTTAGCATCAGGAGCATCCATTTCTTCCTTAGCATCTAAGATTTGGAAGACACGTTGTGCACCAGCTACTGCGTAGAAGATGAAGCTAAAGCTTGAAATTAAGTTGTTAAATGATTCAGTAAAGTTTCTTGAGAAGCTTGTGAAGACAATCAATAATGCAGCTTTGTCAAAACCACCTACGTGGATATTACCAATTCAGAAGTCAAAGGCAGATTGGTTAATTAATCATTTGCCTGTTTCAGATTCAAAACCAAATGCTAATAGAATACCAAATCCCATAGCACAAATAATGAAGATAGCTATTCTTGTTAAAAATTGGTTGATTGGCATCATCATATTACTTGCTGTTTGAGCAAATAATGAGTTATTAGTTAGTTCTCTATTAACTGCATCAAACTCTTCAACACACTTATCTTGCATTCTAAATAATGAAATTATTTTAGTTCCTGAAATCTTTTCTTCAGCAAAACCATTTAATTTAGAAATAGAGTTTTGTTGCTTAATAAATGATGGTTGTACTTTCTTAACAATAATAACGTTTGTAACAATCATAATTGGTACAGCAACCATTGTAACTGCTGCCAAGTATCAGTTAATTAAGAACATTGTTATTGTGTTCATTAAGATTAACGCACCATAGAAACAAATACTTGATAGGTGTTGTGACGTTAGTTGTGAAATGTTATCAATATCTGATGACATTCTAGTCATGATTTCACCAGAAGGAACAACGTCAAAGAATTTTACTGGTAGTAAATGAAGTTTCTTTAATGTGCTCCGTCTTAAACCATACATTACCTTTTCCGACACTTTAGCCATCCATACGCTATGGATAAGGAAAGATATTTGTGATACAACATAAACTGATAACATCGTTACACATATAGCGATGAATTGTTGTCAGTTTTCAAACAAGAACGTTTCACTTGCTTGTTGATCTGGGTTAGTAAAGAAGTTACTATAAATAACACAGATACAGAATGTAGTAAATGTAATCATTACAGCTTCAACGATTGACATAACAACTGTAAAGACTAATACTTTACGTTGTCCTGCAAAAAGGCTAAACATTCGGTGTAAGTTTGAACTGAAGTCCCTACGGGAAATTTTAGGTTTTTTAGATTTTTGTAGTCTTGGCATAATTATCTAGTTAAACCCTCCTTTCCCATTTGTGATACCACAATAGAACGGTATAGAGCATTACTCTTTCTTAATGAGTTATGATCTCCATAACCTACTATTCTACCTTTGTCCATTACGACAATGTGGTCACAATCCTTAACCGAAGAAATACGTTGAGCAACAATAATGGTTGTCATACCCTTCATTTCTTTTCTAATGTTAGCTTGAAGTTTTGCTTCAGTTAACATATCAAGAGCAGATGTAGAGTCATCAAGAATAAGAATATTAGGTTTCTTCACTAATGTTCTTGTAATGCATAAACGTTGTTGTTGGCCACCAGAGAAGTTTCTACCTCTTTGTTCAACAACTCCATTTAATTTACCCTTCTTTGAATTAATAATGTGGTCAGCACAAGCAATCTTTGCGGCTGCCATTAAATCTGCATCTGTTGCTTTTTGATCACCATACAATAAATTGTATTTAATAGTTCCAGAGAACAAAATACGTTCTTGAATAACAACGCCAACGTTGTCTTGTAAACTATTTAAATCAATTTCTTTAATTGGGATTCCACCAATTTTTAATGAACCTTTTGTATTTTTTGGAATGTCATATAAACGAGAAATAAGGTTAATTAAAGATGTTTTGCCTGAACCTGTTGGTCCAACAATACCAACCATTTCACCTTGTTTAATTTTTAAATTAATATCTTGTAAAACATATTTGTTTGCATTTTCAAAATATTTAAAATTAACATTTTTGAATTCAATGTCTAAGTTCTTCTTGTCTAATTTCTTAGCATTAGGACTATTTTTAATGCTTGGTTCAAGATCTAATAGTTTTTGTACACGTTTAGCTGATGGTTGTGCTCTTACGCAGTTAATAATAACCATTCCTGAAATAATAACGGAAGCAAGTGTTACCATTAATAAGTTGAAGATTTCATAAATTTGTCCAACTTGTGATATTGTTTTTCAACTCTTATTTAATGCTGTTGCACCAGCAATCATAAAGATTGAAGCACCAGCAACGTTCATAATTGAGTTAATTAATGGGAATACAATTGCAAAACCAACTCAAGCTTTAGTGTTTTGTTTTCTTAATCTCTTGTTGTATACATCAAATCTTTCAGCTTGTTTTTCTTCCAAGCAGAATGATTTAATAACTCTCATACCTAAAACGTTTTCACGTACAACTACGTTAGAGTTATCAATTTCATATTGAACACGTTCAAAGGCAGGAATAACTGTTTTTGCTACAACAACAAAGCCAATAACAATTAAAGCCATGATTCCTAAGAACATTAATCCAAACATTCAGAATCTTACGAAACTTGTAATGATTCCATAGAAGAACATAATAGGAGCTCTAATAAATAGTGCTAAAGCTAATTGCAAAGCAATTTGGAACTTTTGCACGTCGTTGGTAATTCTAGTAATAATACTTGATGTTGTTACTTGATCAATATCACCAAATGATAAGGTTGCTGTTTTATAGAACATATTATGTCTAACCGTCTCAGCAGACAATAATGAAGCCTTAGTTCCAATTCATGAACCCAAAGCACCAAACACTAATGATAAAGTAGCATTTACCAATAACATTCCGGTTGCTAATCAGAAATGCGGTCCAGCTTCTTCAGCAGTTTGAGAAGCTGTAATAATTTGAATTACTCTTGCTAACATTGTTGTTTGAAAACCTTCAAACACACCTTGTAACGCAACAAAAATTAAGGCTAATACTGATAGAACCTTTGTTTTTCTATTAGATAATTTAAATAACTTAAACATTATTTATTTCCTTAATTTGATAATTTATTATATTAAAAAATATAATAAACTATATAAAGTTATGTTCACGTAGCTCAATTTTGGATAGAGCAGTAACCTCCTAAGTTACAGGTTGACCGTTCAACTCGGCCCGTGAACGCCATTAAAAAAATAGGGGCAACCCTATTTATTTTTTATAAATTCAATAATGTCTTGATAAACTTGTTGTTTAATTCTTGGTTCATTAAGAATTTCATGTCTTGCATCAGGATAGATTTTCATTTTCACACTTTTCATTCCGTTCTTTCTATAGAATTCATAAAGCGCTTTAACTGATTTAGACATTGAACCAACCGGATCATTTTCTCCAGCAATTAAAAAGATTGGTTTATCTTTTGGAATATTTTTAATTGCTGATTTTTTGTACATATGTCTAAAACCATTAAACATATTGAAATAGAAACGATTGCTTAATGGTTTACCATTATATTCATCTGCATAATACTTTTTAACTTCTTCATCATCAGTATTAAGTCAGCTGCCTTTTTTTACTAATTTGTTGTAATTTGAATAATTGATCTTTTCAATTAATTTAGCTTCTTTTTTATTAGCAGCTAAATTTAGAAATCAAGCTAACATTAATCCAAATGTTACATCCAATCTTCCTTTCATTAATGCAGAACCACAAATAATGACTTTATCATACAAATCACATTTAGTAATGTATTCTTGTGCTAAGAAAGAACCATAGCTGTGTCCTAATACATATAAAGGTAAATGATATTTTTCTTTTAACATCTTAGTGAAAAAGATTTCATCTTTAACTGTGTCATAGAAAATATCTTTTCCTTCATATGTTCCTAATTTCTTTCCACCTTCTGGAGTTTTGCCATGACCGCGGTGGTCATCAGCAAACACTATAAAACCAGCCTTATTCAATGCTTTGGCAAAGTCATCATATCTTTTAGCATGTTCAGCCATTCCATGGAAGATTTGTACTATTCCAATAGGTCTAGCTACATCGTCTCATAAATAGCAATAGATTCTCTTATCATCAAAACTGTTAATAAATTTTTCTTGCATTATTTCAATCCTTTAATGTAATTATCAATTACTTTCTTTCAACCTAAGATTAATGGCTGAACAGTTTTAAATTGTTTAGTTGGTTTATATGTTTTCTTTGCTTTAAATTTAATATCATCTAAAGATTTAAATGCTTTTGTTGCTAAGCCTGTGCAAATTACTGATCCCATACATGTTGATTCAAGATTAATGATGGATATAGGTAATTGGAATAAATTACTTTGTAACTTCATTAGATAACGATTCTTGCTTAAGCCACCATCAATACATAAATGACTAGTTTTTAAATCAATATCTTTTGTTATTGCTTCAAATACATCATAGTTTCTAAAAGCAATTGCTTCTCAACATGCTCTTGCAATTTCTTTAGGTTGTGTATTCTTGTTACGATTAATGAATTTAGCTGAAGCATCCATAATTCAATATGGAGCACCTAAACCATTGAATGCAGGAATTAAATAAACATCAGTGTGTTTACATTTCATTGCTAAACGTGTAAATCTTCTATGATCTTTAGCTATTCCTTGTTTAATCATTTCATTAATAATAGAACCACCATTGAAAACACTACCTTCTAAAGCATAAGATGTTTTATGATTTAGTCTATTTGCTACAGTTGTTAATAGGTTGTGTTTAGATGTAATTGGTTTAGAACCAATGTTAGCTAACATGAAACATCCTGTTCCATATGTGTTCTTGACATCACCTTTATGGAAACATCCTTGTCCTAGTAGAGAAGATTGTTGGTCTCCAATTAATCCAGCGATCTTAATTGGTTCTCCTAATATGTTTGTATAACCAACAATCTTATCGTTATCAACTGGTGTTGGTAAAATGTTTTTTGGTATCTTAAAGAACTTTAATAGTTGTTCATCTCATTTTAATGTATGAATATTGAACAACATAGTTCTAGATGCATTTGTAACATCAGTTACAAACACTTTACAATTAGTTAATCTATAAACTAAATAGCTTTCAACTGTTCCAACACATAAACGCTTTTCTTTTAAAGCTTTTTTAACAGCTGGAACATTTTCTAGTAATCATTTAATCTTTGTTGCAGAGAAATAAGAATTAACTAACAAGCCTGTTTTCTTTTGAATAACGCTTGCCATTTTAGATTTTTTAAGTGATTGACAATATTTGGCAGTTCTTCTACATTTTCAAATAATTGCATTGGTTAGTGCTCTACCAGTTTGTTTATCTCATGCAATAATTGTTTCTCTTTGGTTTGTAATACCTAAACCATAAATGTCGCTTGGATTTATTCCAGACGTTAACTTTGTTAAACAAGCTTGTGTTTTGGTTCAAATCTCATTTGCATCTTGTTCTACTCAAGTTGGTCTAGGTTCAATTAGTTTAGTAAATGAACGTTCAAATCTTTTGATCTTTTGTTTTTTAACATCAAAAAGAACAGCACGTAATGATGTCGTCCCTTCATCAATTGTTAAAATATAGCGTTTCATTGACTATCCAATCTTAATATCTTCGTATGGATATTCAATATCGTTAAAGTGAGGGTGGAATCTAGTTCAAGACAATAATGTGTTAATAACACCTAATTGACCTACGAACATTAATAGAACTAGATATAACAATCCTCATCATTTAGTTGCAGCTGTAATACCAGCAGACAAACCAACAGTACCGAAAGCAGATGCACATTCAACCATATATTCAGAGAATGAGAATCATACTTTAGGATTATCTGCAAACTCTGGCGGCACAGGTGTTGCGGTTCATAAAACAATTGCACCCAACAACATTAGCAAGAATGAGATAACGAAAATCATGAATGCTTGAGTTACAGTATCTGGATTAATTCTTCTTCTAAAGAAGAATACGTTCTTTCTACCACATAGCTTACATCAAATAGTTACAAAGATAACAGCTAGTGTTGTTGTTCTAATACCACCAGCAGTTGAACATGGTGAAGCACCAATAAACATTAATGCAACAAGAACTCATTTAGTTCCTTCACTAAAGACATTAGTCTTAACAGTTTCCATACCTAATGAACGACTGTTAAATGTTTGGAAGATAATTGCAAAGCATTTGTTAAGCATTGGATTGTTGCCAAATTCACCAAATTGGTTTCTGTTACCAATAATTGTTAAATCACGTAACTCAATCGATTTACCACCAACTGATCCCACCGAAGCAGTAGACAATACTCTAGGATCAAAGAATTCTGATAGGAATGTTCCCATTAGACCAAAGGCAGCAACAATAGCATAAACACTAATGGCAACTTTTGTATAAAGTGTCATTTTATATATCTTACCAGTTGCTTTACATTTAATCTTTTCGATTACATCGAATCATACAAAGTGTCCAAGACCACCAATAATCAATTCAAGAACGATTAGAGTTTGGAAGATAATACCTAAATCGTTTCTGAATGGAGCCATTGATGTTGATGAAATGTTATCAAAACCAGCGTTGTTCATTGCAGAAACAGTTGTAAATAGACCAACTCAAAGCGAATTACCAAAGTTGTGATACATTGGCAACATCTTGTCTGTATTGAATGAAATACCTTGGAAATAAGCTGTTTGTGTTAGCGTGGGATCAAGACCTTGTAAGAATTGTTGTTCATATGCAGGAATGAAACAGAAACAAATTGCAAATAAGAACATGAATACAATTTGTGTTGAAAGGATGAAAAGTAATGCAACTTTAATGACTTGGAAAGATTCAGATAGTTTACTTCCACCACGTTCAGCTTGCATGATATACAATTGACCTACGTCAATCTTGTCTTCTTTTTTCTTAAAGAAGTTTCAAACATAGTAGAACAAAGCAACAACACCAATACCACCAACTTCAATCAAGATCATTAGAACTACTTGACCACCTGGGTTTAAATATTCATAAATATTAACTGGTGTTAATCCGGTATCACTAAAGCCCGAACAAGCAATAAATAAAGCTTGAACGAAGTTGTAACCACCAACATTTTCAAAACCATTCAATTGAACTAATTGACCATTGATTTCAATTTTATTTAAACAAAATGGAGCACATAAAAGTAATGCTCCAGTAACAATAATTACGATATAAAGTCTAAATAAACGTTGTGGTAACGTCTTACCAACAATTACTCTTAATGCTCTCTTGCCACCTCTAGCTAAAATAGCACCTATACGTTTAAAAACGTTTCTATTTCGTATAGTTTTACCAGTGTTAGTATCAATTGCATTCATAGTAAAAATACTTGATTAATTATATTATATTATTTATCTAAGTAATCTATTTTATGTGGTTCTAATTTTTCCATATTGGAAAAATTATCTAGTTCAATTATCTTGTAAGCACAGATTGCAACACAGTTACTTAAGTTCAAACTTCTAACGTTTTTTGAGCTTGGAATTCTGATTGTGTAATCTTTGTTTTTAACTAAAATATTTTTTGTAATTCCTGTTGATTCTTTACCAAACATCAAATAAATGTCACCTTTGTTTTTTGGTTTTTTAATGTCTGATAAATGATGTTTGCCATAACGAGTTATGTAATAAATCTCATCATCTTTCTTTAAAGTTTTAATGAAATCTTCATAACAATCGTGTTCATACATTTTCAAATGTTTTCAATAGTCACAACCAGATCGTTTTAAATTCTTATCACTTAAAACAAAACCATATGGTCTAATTAAATGCAAAATTGCATCAAAACCAACGCAGGTTCTTGCAATATTTCCTGTGTTTTGTGGTATTTCTGGTTCAAAAAGGACGATATGTAATTTCATAAAATGTTAAAAGTATTATAATACTTTTAAGAGGTATTTAAAATGAAACAAAAAAGTTTAAAAGGAACAAAAACATTAAAAAATTTAATGGAAGCTTTTGCTGGTGAAAGTCAAGCAAGAAATAAATATGATTATTTTGCTAGCCAAGCTAAAAAAGATGGCTATGTTCAAATTGCTGATTTCTTTACTGAAACTGCATTAAATGAAAAAGAACATGCTAAACTTTGATACAAATTAATCAATGGCGGTTCTGTTTCATCTACTAAAGTTAATTTAAAAGATGCAGCAGCAGGTGAACATTTTGAACACTCAAACATGTACAAGAGAATGGCAAGAGAAGCTAAAAAAGAAGGTTTTGCTGAAATAGCTGCTCTATTTGAAGGTGTTGCATCAGTTGAAGAAGAACATGAAAAAAGATATTTAGCTTTGCTTAAATTAATTACTTCTGGTAAAGCATTTAAGAAGCCTAAAAAGATTGCTTGAATATGTATGAACTGTGGAAAGATTGTTTACTCAACTCAAGCTCCTAAAGTTTGCTCAGTATGTAAACATCCACAAGCATACCAAAAAGCAAATTGCAAATGCTCATACTCATTAGATGGTTGCACTTGCAAATGCAATAAATAAAAAATAGGGATTATCCCTATTTTTTTGTTTCATCTGAAACCTTTGTGTTGGCTTTAGCTTTTGCAAGAGCTTCTTCCATTGCTTTTCTACTTGCTTCAGCATTCTTTAAGATTGCTTCATTATCCATTTTGAATTTTAGTTTAGAGCAAATAGCATTAGCAATTTTTTGTTCAAGAATAGTTCTTCTAATTGCTTCCATTCTCTTAGGATCATTTAAAATTTCTCTAATTGGATGGTTTGTTTCCTTGTAGTAGTTGTCCAAAGAATCTCTTAGTTCTTTATCATCTACTTCAATCTTTCATTCTTTAGCTAAAACAGCAAATAGCATTTCTTTTTCCATTAATCTAGTTGCCATAGTTTTAACATATTCATAAGGAGCTTTACCTAATCTTGGATCACCTTTAATGAATGAATCAATAACATTTTGTAAATCCTTTGGATCAATCTTGATTTCATAACATGGAACAATGATGTGCATTGCTGCATTAAAGATGTTGTCTCTTACAACCATATTGTGAATTCTCTTTTGAATGTCAGCATCTGACATCTTGTCACCAAATTCTTTTTTCATTCTGTTAAAATGAAAATCAACAGCTTGCTTATCAGCAACTAATCTATCAATAGTTACTTCTTTGCTGAAGTCTGGTTCTTTAATTTTCTTGATAGTTGATTCAGCTTTAAATGATTTTGGTTCTTCTTTTTTAATTTCGTCTGCCATAGTTAATCTCCTTACTTCTTAGGTTGGTTACGATGTTTAAGTAACATGTTGCCATATCCTTCTTCTTCGTATTCTTTAATTTCACGAATAAGTTTTTTCTTTTCTTTTTCTAAATTTGCATTGACAGTCATAAGATCTTTTAATTGATTCTTAAGCTTATCATTATCATCTTTATATAATTCTACCATTTTGTCATTGTTTTTCAAATATTCTATTACTTCATCAAAATAGGAATCTACATCGGTTGTGTCATAACCTGAAAAAACAGCTTTTTTAAACTTCTTATTTAAGATTTTCTCTGTCATTTCTTTATTTGTCATTTACTAATCTCCTTAGAGTTGCAACCTTATCAAGTTTTTCTCAACTTAATCCAGTTTTACCAAAATGTCCATAAACACTTGTTTGACGATAAATTGGTTTTTGCAAATTTAAGCTCTTAATAATATTATATAAATCAAAATTAAATGTTTTTTCAACAGCGCTATAAATTTTATTTATAGCTACTTTGTTTGTATCAAAACAATCAATGTACATAGAAATTGGTTTAGATTCACCAATACAGTATGCTAATCTAACTTCTGCTCTATCTGCAAGTTTAGCAGCAACAATGTTTTTAGCAATGTAACGGCAGAAGTAGGCACCAGTCCTATCAATCTTAGTTGGGTCCTTGCCACTATATGCTCCACCACCATGGTGAGCAACAGATCCATATGAGTCAACCATTATTTTTCTTCCTGTTAAACCAGTATCACCAATTGGTCCACCGATAACAAATTGTCCGTTCTTGTTAATAAATAACTTGCAATTTGTGTTTAAATGATATTTCTTTAATATAGGAATGATAACTAGTTTCTTAATATCATTTCTTAATTTAGTTAAATTTGTTTCCTTAGTGTGTTGAACTGAAATAACAATTGAATCAACAGTTGGTTTTCTTCCTTTATAACGAATTGAGGTTTGTGATTTCATATCATATTTACAATATGATAACTTTCCATTCTTAATCAACTTTTCAATTTGTTTTAAAAATTCATGACTTAAAACAATTGATAAAGGCATAAATTCTTTTGTCATGTTTGTTGCATAACCAAAAACCATACCTTGATCACCAGCACCTAGTTTAGTGCTTTCTTTCTTACCAACTAGGTTAGCAATATCTTCAGATTGTTTGTTAATGTTAGAAATAATAGAAAAATCATTTTCTTCATATCCTAATGGTTTTAAAATATTTCAAGCAACCTTAACAACATCAACATAACCTTTAGTTGTAATTTGTCCACCAATAACAATTAATCTATTGTGTGCAAATACTTCACAAGCAACTCTAGCTTGTGGATCTTGCTTTAAGCATTCATCTAATACTGCATCAGCAATTTGGTCACAAATCTTATCGGGATGACCAGATCCTACTGATTCAGATGTAATAATTAATTCATTTGTCATTTTAATTCTCCTTTAACCAAAAAGAAAAACTCCTATCGTTACGACGGGAGTTTTGTCATTATCATTCCCATCGTTCAAGCTTTAGCACTGCCTTGCGGTTTTGCTGGTGGATCAATGAGCTTGTCTCTCCCCACACTCTTTATGGTAATTTGTATTATATATGGAATATATAATTTTATTTATTTTTTTAATCTAGCGTATGCTCCAATCATTGCAGCATTATCATTTGTATACTTCAATGTTGGATATAAAACTTTAACTTTTTTAATTTGTGATAGTTTTTTTCTTAATAGTTTGTTAGCAGAAACTCCACCACCAACTAAAACAAGTTTTGTATCTTTATATCTAGATAAGTAATATTGTAATTTTCTTACTAAATCGTTTGTTATTCATTCTAGTGAAGAACTTGCAATTTCTTTTACTGGAACTTTTTTGCCTTTCATTTTATATTCATTAATTAAATTCAAAGCGGCAGTTTTAATTCCAGAAAAAGTAAATGGTGCACTTACTTCTTTATTTGGTGCAAGTTCAAATAACTTCTTATTACTATAGATATTATCTATAGATATTCCACCTGGATAATCTAATCCTAAGTATCTTCCAATTTTATCTAATGCTTCACCAGCAGCATCATCAATTGATTCATTTAGATACTTAAAGTTATTGATGCTTGTAGCTCTAGCAATAAATGTGTGACCACCTGATACAACCAAAGATAAAATTGGAAACTTTAATTCTTTAATATCATGGTCAACAAAATAACTATATGCATGACCCATCATATGATTTACTTTAATGATGGGTACATTTAATAATGTGGCTAGCATGTTAGCAAATACTTTGCCTACATGTAATGAGCCAACTAATCCTGGTTCAGCAGTATAAGCAACATAGTCGATGTCTTCAAGTTTAATCTTTGCTTCTTTTAATGCTTTATCACAAACTTTGTCTATTTCGCTACAATGACTTCTACTTGCTAATTCTGGAACTATACCACCATATTTTCTATGTTCTAACATAGATGTTGATGTTACATTAGCAATTACTGTGTTACCTTTAAGAATTGCTATTGAAGTATCATCACAACTTGATTCAATAGCTAAAATAATTTCTTGTTTTTTCATTAGAAATTACCTCTAGTTTCTAGTCAAGCTCAGTGAGTATCAGAGTTTTGTAGATCAGTTAATGGTAGACCAAATAATGATTTAGCAAATACTTGATCAGGAATAGAAATTAATGATGTCATTAAGTTTCTTGTTGCCATATCTTCCTCATCTGCATAATCATCTCAATATTTAGAAGCGGGGTTTGATACTTCACTATAAATTTTGTCTAATAATGGAACATAACTTACAGTATCTCAGTTTTGCATTGATCAATATTTGTATCTATCACCATCTTTTTTAAGAATATCTTCTTGATCATATCCATCAAAACAAATATCGTAAATAGCGTCATAGATACGACTTAGTTTTTCTGGATTATTAGCATTCTTCTTATTGATAACAATAAAGTCTATTTCATCTAATGAAGCGCCTTTTGGTTTTACAACATGCATTTGATCACCAGTATATGAATCATATTCACCAGCACCTTGAGCTGCATATAGTGCATCTCCAGATCAAGCCAGTGCTGCATTATAACCGTGTTCTCCATGATCAGCTAAGATTCTGGCTATTTGGCCTGAGTCTGTACTTAAACGATATCAATTGCTTTGAGCTTTGGATGTTAATGATTTAAAAGTTTCTTTTAAACTATCAATTGATGAATTAGCTGGCATTTCGTTTGTTGCTAATTCAGGATGCTCTGGATTTTGTTCAATAGTTTCAACAATTCTTGCTGCATCATAAATTGATTTAGAGTCATCAAGCATCGCTGTCTTTCCATTGAAACGATCACCATATTTAGATTTTGGTCCAATTGTATAGAAGATGTCAGCTCATGTTGGCTCATCTACTTTTTCGTGATTTCCTGTTGATTTATAGAATTCTATTTCTTCACCTTTATATACAAAGCTAAATGATTGAGCGAAATATGGAACACCATAATCTAAAAGATTAAAGTCAGCTGGAAGACCGCAATAGTTAATGAATGCATCATTCATTTGTTGTATTGCTTTTTTGCCTACTTCAGAATACAAAGACATTGGATCATCCATACCAATTAGTTCTTGTCAATCTATTTCTTGTAATCAACCCTTTTTATACAATTTAGTTAATTCATATCCACAAGGAACAGCTACATCATATGTATCTTTAAATTTAGTTTCAATCATTTCAGCAACAGTAAATCATTGAAATTGAACATCATAGCTATCTTGTAAATGTCCAATTAAATCATTGTCCATATAACTTTCGAAGTTAGCAAATTGAATCTTATGGCTACTAGAACAACTAGTTATAGTTGTTGCCATAAATGGTATAGAGCAAGCTGCTATACTTGAAATGATTAAAGAGAATTTTTTACTTGATAAGTTTTTCATAAATTCCCTTCTTCCACTTGATGTTAGCTTTTCTTGTCTTTCTAACTTTAACAATAGAAACAATGATTACTACAATAGCAGTAACAATAACTAACAATGCTCCAAATGTTACAACTCAAGCTTTAATACCTTTTCTAGTTGTATAGATGGCAGTAGAAATAGTTTGAGTTGAACCATTAATTAAGCTTGTGATGATAAAATCATCTAAGCTCATAGCTAAAACAATTGCTGAAGCAGATAATAGTGCTGGAGCTAAATATGGTAAAACAACCTTAAAGAATGTTTTGATACGTGAATAACCTAAATCATAACTTGCTCAAATTAAGTTACGTGGCATCTTTTGCATCTTAGGGAAGATAGCAACAATAGCATAAGGTGTACAGAAACTAATGTGAGCTAAGCAAACCGTTAATAAACCAAAGTTTAATCCTAAAGGTAGAATTGTTGATGTAAATAATAATGCTAATGAAATAGCAGTAATTGGTTCAGGTATAGCAATTGATACTTTACTTGCACCAACAATAGTATTTACATATTTATTCTTGCTATTTCATATACCAAAGCATGTGATCACGGCAATAATTAATGAAATAGGTACAACTATTACTGAAATAATTACTGAGTTAAGTAATGCATTTAAGAAATCATTGTTTTTAAATAATTCAATGTAATTGATAATGTCAGGTACACCAAAGTTTAAATTAATGTTTCCTCTATCTGTTTGACCGTTAAAACTTAATAAAACAATAATGATAAGAGGAATATAGATTGCAGCTAAAACTACAAAGATGTAGAATCTTCTAATAAATCATCCAAATCTTTTCTTAGCTCCAATATGTTTAGGAGGTTTATTTACTAATTTCATTATTTAACCTCCTTGTGTCTTAATTTAAATAGCTTTGGAATGAAAGCAATAATTAAATAAAGAGCTAAGACAAAGATACTAACTACTAATGATAGTGAGCTACTTCTTGCTAAAGCAATATCACTAATTAGTCCTTCTTCACCTTCTTGAACAATGATGTCACCAATTGTTGCAGCATTTGTTGAGTTGTTTAAAAATTGTGGAACAGCAACAGTTGTAACGGCTGGTAAGAATACCATTGTTAATCCTGCATAGAATGCTGTCTTAGTATAAGGAACAATAACTTTAAAGAATGTCTTAACCATGTTTTGTCCTAAGTCTTGACTAGCAAAGACTAAGTTTCTTGGCATATCAGATAAAACATTGTAGATTGGTAAGATCATAAATGGTATATAGATATAAACCATACCAATAATGGTAAAGATATGGCCAAATGTAGAATTGGCATGACCAGCGCAGATATCTAAGAATGTTTTTAAACCAATTAATTTAACTAACATACTAGATCAAATAGGAGCAGTAATTAAAACAACTAATACTGCTTTAAAGCTCTTTGATCTATTAAATGCCATCATATAAGCAAATGGATAAGCTAATAATGTACAAATTGCAGTTGTTGCTAAAGCAAGACCAATTGATAGTCCTATCTTTTCAAAAACAAAACTACTCATTATTGTTCAGTTTTGTTCAACACCACCTGAATCAGTAGGCATAAATGATTTGATCATTACCATAACCAAAGGAATGACAAATAACAATAAAGACATAATAATAAAAGGCAAAACTAGCAATAGCTTCTTGCTAAATCTTGCTCTTGGTTTTAATAGTCTTATGTTAGCCTTTCGGTTATGAGAGATGATATCAGCCATTATTTATCCCTCTTCTTACGCAAGATTGGACTTGCTGTTTTAAAGCTTCATCTAATTCCAATCTTATCATTCACCTTAAGGTGTTGGTTTGTATGAAGTGTAATTTCAGTTTTGTCTCTTGTTAGACATTTAACTTCATACAAAGTTCCTTTATAAAGAATGTTTGTAATTCTTCCTTCAAGGAATGCATCTTCTATGTCACAGATTTCAACATCTTCTGGTCTAACCATTAATTTGAAATCTGAATTTCTTTGCATGTTCATTTCCAATTCTTTGTTAGTAATTGGATAATGGAAAACTTGTTTTCCAATTCTAATCTTTTCTTTGCCTAAATATGTAACATCAATAAAGTTTGCTTGCCCAATGAAGTTAGCAACTCAAGAATTGTTTGGATGTTCATAAATATTTCTAGGTGATCCAATTTGTTCTATCTTTCCTTTAGACATAACAATTATTTGATCAGATAGTCTTAATGCTTCTTCTTGATCGTGTGTTACAAGAATAAAGTTAATCTTAAGTTCATTGTGAATACGTTTTAATTCTTCTTGCATTTTTTTACGAACTTTAGCATCAAGAGCTGATAAAGGTTCATCAAGTAATAGAATTTCTGGTTTAACAACAATAGCTCTTGCTAAGGCAACTCTTTGTTGCATACCACCAGATAAATCTTTTGGATACTTGTTTTCAGATCCTTCAAGACCAACTAATTCAATTGCATCTTTTGCTTTCTTTTCAATTTCTTTTTTAGTTAAAGGTCTTGTAGTATGAATCTTTTCAAATTGTTCTACTACAGTTTGAGGATAGTTTTCTCAATATGATATCCATTGGTCAGCATCATTGTATTTAGCAATTAGCTTATCAACCTTCTTATCAATTGATTGTTTGTATGTATAGAGTCTAATTAAGTTGTATACCTTCTTTTCAGTAGAGCTCATACCTTTGGTATCAAACTTAATAAATTGATGAATTCCTAAAGCGGTTCTAAATTTGTTTGCTCAAATCTTTCTTGCATTCTTTCTTGTTAACTTAAATCCATCAAAATCAGGATTGTGTTTTGCCATTTGTCTTTCATAATAATAGATTTGTGTTTGGAATTGGTCAAAACGCATATCTTGAATCTTGAAGATTTCTTCATGTTTAGAATAAGCTAATTTAGCTTTTAAAATATCTTTATCTAACTTAACTTGTTCTTTTCTTAAATCTTCGATTTCTTTAGTTCCTTTAGTAATAGCTGCTTTTTTAACTTTTGCTAATTGGTTATAAATTCTATGAGGAACATTTTCTAATTGTGTTCTCATAATCTTAAGACCATAACAAATGTTTTCATAGATTGTCATGTTTGGGAACAAAGCATAATCTTGGAAGACAGTTGCTGTTGGTCTCATGTGAATAGGTAACTCTTTAATGTCAACACCGTTAACAATGATTTTTCCTTCAGTTGGCATTTCAAAACCAGCTAACATCTTTAACAATGTTGTCTTACCACAGCCAGATGGACCAAGGATAGTTACAAACTTACCTTTATCAATGTTGACATTGATCTTGTTACAAGCAAGATAACCGTCATCATATCTTTTAGCAATATTCTTTAACTGTATAAATGGATTATTGTTCATTGTTAATTACCTGTTCTCTTTAGCACAAATTGGTTAATAACTGTGCTAGCAAAATTTGTAACATTTACATTTGGTACAACATATCTTGCTTCTCTTTTTACATAATCAGGAGCATAAGATGGTGCAAAAGAGTTTCTACATAATCTTAATGCTGGAATATCGTTTTGTCCATCACCTAAGATTAGTGTTTGGTCAAAATTGATTTTTATTTTCTCTAATAATTTAGTTGCGGCAACACCTTTGTCAACACCCTTTTTATTAATCTCAAGGTTTACATCTGAAGATAGACAAACTTCTAGATGTTTAAATTTTTCTTGTAATTGTTTTAAACCGATTAGTGCTTGTTCATGGTTTGCAAATTTAACAACAAATTTATAGCAAACAATATCCTTTGGATATTTTGTAATGTAAACTGGTTTCTTAGTTAATCAAGGATCATATTTATCTTCACGACCAGTTTTCTTTAAATTAAGTGGTTTTCAGAATTCTTCATTGTAGAAAAGTAATTCATCAGAATGTGGATGAACAATGAATCCTAAGTTGTCATTATTCTTTTTAGAAAAGTCAATTAACATTTTGAAGACTTTCTTTGCGTCTTCTTTTTGAATTGGTGCTTTATACACATATTTTTGTGTAAGCATATCATAAATTACAGCACCATTATTTCCAATAATATAAAGGTGTGTTTTAGGATTCAATTCCATTGCATTAATAATTCCAGATGCATCATAAACACCACGGCCACTAGCAATAGCTATAGGAATAGCGTGGTTAGAACATTGTTGCAAAGCAAGTTTTGTTTCATTAGAGAATAATTTTGTTTTGTTATCAAGTAATGTTCCATCCAAATCCGTAAAAATTAGTCTGTATGTTGAATTGTTTACATCAGAAAGAATAAATTGATTAATACCTTCTCTAACACCTTTAGATTTATGATCTACTATTGCTGTGCAATGTTCTAACAATCTAGGGTTCTTTGGGTTGATACCAATTGATAGTGCTGAGTTTTGGAAAGCAGATAAATCATTGAATGAATCACCCATTGATACAATTTCGTTTTTAGAAATATTGTATTTCTTAGCAAAATAGTTAATTGCATAACCTTTGTTAATATTCAAAGGAGTTATTTCAATTAATCTAGGTGATGAGTGAGAAATAGTTACAGCTTTCTTAAAATTGTTCTTAACCAATTCATGATAAATTTTTGCAACAATTCTTTTATTAATTGCCAAGATATCAATTTTGTATGAACTTAAATCAGGAATTTTCTTAACGCTTTTTAATGTTGCTAAAGGATATCCAATTTTAATAATTGGATTTAATGGTCAAACATAAATTGTTTCTTTTTTCAAGCTTAAAGGTGTATGAAATCAAATCATTCCTTTATGTTTCTTAACAATTTCAAATATTTTTTTGCAATATTCATGGCTAATTTGTTTTTGTAAAACTTCACCATCATTAAAATCTTGAATATATGCACCGTTTCAACAAGAAACTAATTTAATTTTTTCAGGTCCAAATTTATTAATACGTTTGATTGTGCTTAAGATTGCTCAAGGAGCTCTTCCTGTGTTAATAAATGGCTTACCACCAGCAAACATATAGTCTTGAATTGCACGGCAATCTGCTTTTTTCGCGTGACGAAGAATAGGAGAAAGTAATGTTCCATCCAAATCAAGAGATAACAATTTGTATGATGTTGTCTTGTTGCTCATTTCCGTAATAGTTTTTATAATTGAAAATATTATTTTCAATTAAATAATATCAAAAAAACAAAAATATTTATATTTATTTAATATATTTTATAATTAGCAATATAAAAGCAATTGTGCTAACAGGAAAAAATATGAAAAATATTAAGCTGTCACAAAGACAAATTCAACTGTTAAAAATCATTGTTGAACAATACATCAATGATGCGACCCCAGTTTCAAGTAAAGAAGTCATTCATGATTTCTTTAAGGACTTGTCTAGTGCTACAATTCGTAATGAAATGGCATATTTAGAGAAAGTTGGATTGATCGAAAAGACTCATACCTCATCAGGTAGAATTCCAACAAGTTTAGGTTATGAATATTATCGTCAAGAAATTCTTCAACCAACTTTAACAGCTGATCTTAGAAAGAAATTGTCAAAGATTTTTGCTAAAAGATTAACATCCATTGAAACAATCATTGATGAATCAATGGCTGTAATAAATGAAACATTACATTTACCTTCAATTGTTACAACTGGTGAAATTAATGAAACACTAGTAAGAATTGACTTAATTCCTGTTAATGCAAATATGGCTGTTATCATCGTAGTAACATCAAGCGGTAACTTAACTAAGAACACAATTACATTTAATGAAGGCAAAGTATTAAACGATATTGCTACATGTATCAGAATTTTTAATGATAGATTAATCGATACTCCTCTAGAGAAAATCCCTGAAAAAATTGATAGTTTAAAAGACATTATCAAAGATAGTGTTGAAAACTATGAATTCATTATGCAAGGATTAATTCAAAAAATCTTTGACATCAAATATCAATACCACACTTCAGTTCATGGAACTAAATATTTAACTACTCAACCTGAATTTAAAAATGACGTTGAAGAATTAAATAAAGTATTAGATTTGCTTGACAAATCAAGCATTTGACAACAAATAGCTTACCAACAATCTAAGACAGGCAAGACAACGCTAATTACATCCGGTGAAAAAGTAGGAGCTAAAGAATTAGCCATAGCTACAGTTAATGTAAAAGGTAAAGATAATTCTCACCAAATCTCTGTAGTTGGTCCTAACAGAATGGATTATTCTAAAGTGCAAGGTATTCTAGACTTCTTGAAGAAAGAACTTGAAAAGAAATACAATGACTAAAGACGAAAAGATATTTCAAAAATTTAAAAAGAAATATTCAGTCATTTTTGATGATGCTAATTTAAAACAACAAATACAAAACCACTTTGATCAAAATGGTGCTTTTGTTGGATTTTGCTTAGCAATTCTATCTAATAAACTTGATCAAGATAAGTTGATTAATCATTTAAAAATTAATTGTGAAGAGTGAGTTAATCTATTTTCGTTACTATACAAAAACAATCAAATTGTTGATCTTTATAAGAAACTTGAAATGAATCCAATTATTCCTCTAGAACACATAATTGAATCATTTAGTTGTTTTGATGAATTCATTAATAAATTTGTTTGGTTTTTAAAACAAAGTGAAATTAATTTAAATATTGCAGAAGGAGACTTAAAAGATTTAATTAAGAATGGTCTAGGTTATTTGCTATACAACAAAGTTGATTGCAAACTTCCATATGAAATTGACAAAATCCTTTTAGACAATGATTACGAAACAAAAAAGATTGTAATCTTAAACAATACCAAATTATTTGCTGCAGTTAAAAAATCAATAGTAGATAACTACTTTGATGGTATTAATGACTTTATTGTTCTAATCCTAGGAATGAATAAAGGTTTAAGTCTAGATAAATAATTTACCAACTTTAAATGGATGGTTGCCATTTACTATTTGATTAATTAATAAAGGTTTTTTACCTGCTAATTGAATTAATTCAAGTTTCATTGCACCTTTACCGCAAGCAACAACTATAGCTTGGTTTGTTAATTGAACAATTTCACCAGGTTGTGCTTGTTTATAAATGTCTACTGGTATAGCTTTATGAATCTTAATTATTTGATTATCAAAAGTTGTATATGCAATAGGGACATTGTATAGTCCTCTAATTAATGCATCAACTTCTAAATTTGTCTTTGATCAATTAATTTTTTCATCTTCTCTAGTGATGTTGTAACCAAAGGTTACTTTTGATTCATCTTGTTTAGTTGATGAAATATTTTTATCAAATAAAATATGGAAGTCTTTAGCTATTACATCTCCTGCTAAAACACAAAGTTTATCGTATAAAGATGCATATGTTTCTTGTGGATCAATATTAATTGGGTATTGTTTAATAACATTTCCTGCATCCATTTTTTTATCCATAAACATCAAGCTAAAACCAGTTGTTTTGTCTTGATTGATAATTGATCATTGAATTGGTGCTCCACCTCTTAATTTAGGTAATAATGAAGCATGTAAATTAACACATTTATATTTTGGTAATTCTAAAATGTTTGAAGGAATAAATTGACCAAATGCACATGTAAAAATTAAATCAGGTTGTAATGCTTTTATTTGATCATAAAGGTTAGAGACCTTTGCATCTTGTAAAACTTTAATGTTATGGTCTAGTGCTAATTGTTTAACTGGAGAAAAAACAATCTCTTTATGTCTTCCTGTTGGTTTATCAGGTTGACATACTACTGCAACAACTTCAACATCTTCTTGCTCTAAAATAGCAGCCAAACAAACAGCTGCTATCTTAGGTGTGCCCATAAAAATTACTTTATTTCTTATTTGCATGTTGAGCTCTCTTTTGTTGCTTTAGCAAACGTTTCTTATCTTTCTTTGCTTGAGCTTCTCTTTGTTTTGCCATCTTCTTTTCCATGGCAGCATTTTTAGCGGCTTCAGCAGCTCTTACTGGAGCAATTCATTCCATTTCAGTATCGTAATCTAGTTGCTTGTTAATAACAATCTTACGATCATAATCTTTCTTGCTTATCTTTGTATTAATAACTTCACATTCAAAGCATCTTGGTGAATCTTTAACACCTGTTTTTGAATCTCTAGTTTGGAAAACAACCACGAATAAATCTCTTGCTCTTGGTGCTTTTAATTCTTTTTTACCTTGAGCTTTATATTGTTTGTTTAATTCTTTACGTTGTCATTTACGAATCTTTAATTCAGCATTCTTGTTTCTTTTATATAAATAAGAACCATTTGGATTGACTACATCAACGTGGTCACGTTTACAAACGTAACTGTCAAGAATTTCTTTTCCTTGTTCATTGTTGTCTTTTAAAAATTGTTTGATTGTTTTTCAAACTTCGTCTTTATTTTTTCTAGATGATAGGAAAGGGTTAGCTTCTTTATTTGCTTTACGTTTTTTATATCAAGCAAAAATAGCTATACCAACAATAACAACTAGTATTAAAGGCATTAAACCGCCAACCATTGCTAACCTCCTATGTAGTTTTTAGATTATATTTTATTTATATAGAAAATATGTATTATAATTATAAAACAAAAAAATAAGGATTTAAACATATGGCAAATATTAAATCAAATATTAAAACGAAGAAACAATCAGATAAAAAACACGCTGCAAATCGTGTTGCTTTATCTAATTTAAAAAACAACACAAAGAAAGCTAGAGCATCTAAAGATGCTAAAGATTTAAGCAAACTTTATGCAAGTGCTGACAGCTTAAGCAGAAAGCACATTATTCACAGAAATAAAGCAAACAGAATTAAATCAAGAAACGCAAAAGCTATTAACAAAGCAAACAAGAAATAATGAGATTAACTAAAAAGTTTTTAACAGCATTAGCGCCTATTGCAATCGTTGGAGTTATTACTCCAACTGTTGTTTCTTGTGGTAATAATGACTACAAGATTAATTATGGTGATGACATTAACTGTAAAGATAAGAAAGATAAAAAGACTTATCAAAAAGTTGATAAAGTCAAAGCAGCTATCACAAATAAAATTAATGTAGAAACTGATAGATCAAAAGAAATAAGTGCAAGTGATATAACTGGAAAAATAGCAACTGAATCTTCAGTTTTCCAAAATATCTACTATGAATTTGTTTACTACAATGTAAACACATATGCAAATGATGGATTTACTTTAACTGGATGAAGTGCAACTATGGGAACTGAAGCTAGATGAGTATTCACAATAAATGGTCAAAAATGTGAAAATGTTATTTTCAAATACACATGTGAAGAAGAAAAAATTCATTTTGTTGGTACAGGTGATGATGGATACACAATTAACTTCTTATCTCACACATATGAACATTGTAAAGGGATTGAATAGAAAGGACTAACTATGGCAGAAAAAATACTTTTAACAAAGGAAAAAGAAGCTGAAATTAAAAAGGAATTAGAACGTTTAATTCAAGAAGAAAGACCAAAAGTAATTAAGGCTATCCAAGAAGCTAGAGAACAAGGTGACCTTTCTGAAAACGCTGATTACGATGCAGCTAAAAACAGACAAGCTGAAATCGAAGCAAAGATTAAAGAATACCAAGCAATTATTGACCATGCTGAAATTATTGATGAAAAAACATCAAAAAGACCAGCTAACAAAGTTAAGGTTGGTACTAAAGTAAAATTACTTGATATGTCTGACGACGAAACATATGAATATGCAATCGTCGGTGAAGTAGAAGCAGATCCAGATCAGGATAAAATCTCTAACGTTTCTCCTCTAGCAATGGCTGTTCTAGACCATGAAGAAGGCGAAGTCGTTGAAGTAAAAGGTGTAGAAAAGCCTTATAAAGTTAAAATCCTTAAAATATCTCGCTTATAAGATATAATATAAAGCACGTTAAACGTGCAATTAATGGACAGATAGCGAAGCGGCCAAACGCAGCTGACTGTAAATCAGCCTCCCTCGGATTCAGTGGTTCAAATCCACTTCTGTCCACCATTAATTGGGTTGTAGCCAAGCGGTAAGGCATCAGATTTTGATTCTGACATGCGTTGGTTCGAATCCAACCTACCCAGCCAATTATTGTCCCACTAGCTCAGTGGTAGAGCATTTCACTTTTAATGAAGGGGTCCGGAGTTCGAGTCTCCGGTGGGGCACCATAATGCTGAAGTGGCGGAATGGTAGACGCACAGGACTTAAAATCCTGTGATAGCAATATCGTGAGGGTTCAAGTCCCTCTTTCAGCACCATTGTTGCGGGTATAGTTCAATGGTAGAACTATAGCCTTCCAAGCTATTAATGTGGGTTCGATTCCCATTACCCGCTCCAATAAGGACAGATAAATAACCAGGCAAGCCCTGGTTTTTCTTTTTGTTTTAGAACATAAACATATATAATTTTCATAATACTTCGTATTATGAAAAGACGTTATTTTAGAACAATACAAATAGACAAAAAAATCTTAAGAGATTTTTTGTCTGAACATAGAGAACTTAGTTCATTTGTGCATTTAGGTGAACCTTTTTATACAAGGGTATCTAAAAAACCTTATCCAGGATTAATTCATACTATTTTAGGAGAAGGTGAAAATAGCAATGAATTAATTGCAAAATGAAATCAACTAAATGACTTTGCAAAAAAAATAAAACCAATACCAGTTAACAACTTATCTCCAGATGTTTTAATTGCTATAGCAGGAAAAGAAAAAGCAAAGCTTATTCAACAAATTAGTGCAGATGTAATCAGAGAAACATTGGATCTGGATGCATTAGCAAAAGAATCTGAAGAACAAATAATTTATACATTGCAACGTTATACAAATTTGTCAATGAATGCAATTAAAACATTTGCATTGTTCAGTTGCTTTAAACAAAACATTCTATGCAGTGAAGATCCAGACTTTATTAAAGGTTTAAAAATCTTCTTAAATAAAGAAAACATCACTCAAGAAGATATAAATAAGATTAAAATAGAATATGAAGGTCAATTAACATTATTCAGCCTTTGTATGTGAAAAATTAAGAACGAAAGGTCAAAATAAGATGAATTTAAAAAATCAATCAATTGTTTTGTTTATTAAAGAGCAAATAGCTAATGCTCTTGATAAGTTCGAGCAAAGATATAAAGCACAAGCTCAAATCATTGATCGTAAACTTATTAATGTAGACAAAACAAGAAATTCAAAATTCGGAGACTTTACAACAAATGTTGTAATGTCTATTTCTTGAGGTAATCTTAATAAACTTGAAATTGCTAAAGAAATCGCTGAATTAATTGATCATTCATCTTTCGACAAAATTGAAGTTGCTGGACCTGGTTTTATTAACTTCTATTTAAATGAACAAACAAAAGCTAATTTATTGTTAGCTATTGATTCTGAAAAAGATGACTATGGAAAGTTAAAGGGTAAGAAACTTTGATACAACATTGAATTTGTTTCTGCTAATCCTACGGGATTACTTCACATAGGACATGCAAGAAACGCTGCTTATGGAGATTCATTAGCAAGAATCTTTGAAGCTAATGGAATTAAAGTAGATCGTGAATACTATATTAATGATGGTGGAAACCAAATTAGAAAATTAGCTTTGTCGGTTCTAATTAGATATTTACAAGGTTATGGTAATAATATAGCTTTACCAGAAGATAGTTACCATGCACAAGAAATAGTTGATACAGCAAAACTATTAAAAGAAAAATATGGTGATAAGTTTGTAAATGTTAAATTTAACGAAAACCAAATCCTAGATGAAGAGGCAAATAACACTATCGGTACTTTTGCTAAAGAATATTTACTTGGTATTATTAAAGATCATTTAAAACAATTAGATGTTGTAATGGATCTATGATCACCAGAATCATATATATATGATAATGATTTGATTAATAAGGCATTCGCAAAGCTTAATAAATACTTATATGATGCTGATGGTGCTAAATGATTAAAGACAACTGAATTTGGTGATGATAAAGACCGTGTTCTTGTTAAATCTGATGGTAACTACACTTACTTCACACCAGATATTGCATATCACAACTTAAAACTATCTAGAGGATATGACAAAATCTTTAATATTTGAGGTGCAGATCATAAATCATACGTTGATCGTATGTCAACCGCTATTCAAATGCTTGGCTATAAAAAAGAACAAATGCATGTTTGTATTATGCAAATGGTTCAATTAACTAAAAATGGCCAAGAATTTAAAATGTCTAAGCGTTCTGGCAATAGTTTTACAACTATAGATTTAATAAATCTAATTGGTAAAGATGCTGCTAGATGATATTTAGTTAACCAATCATTGGACTCTCACATTACTATTGATGTAGAAAAAGCTGGTAAGAAAAATAATGAAAATGGTTTATTTTATGTTCAATATGCTTATGTAAGAATTAAACAAATTTTAGCAAAAGTAAATGGTAAAAAGGATAAGAACATTGATTTATTAACTCATCAATTAGAAAAAGAATTAATCAACCAAATGTTCTTCTTCATGCCAACAATTGAAAATGTTGGTAAAACATATGAAGTTCATAAAATATGTTTATACTTAACAAACTTAGCAAGACTAGTTCACACTTATTATGAACAAGTAAGAATTGGTGACTGTAAGGATGAAAAGCTAATTGGTCAAAGATTATATTTAATCGATTGTGTTGCTCAAGTAATTAAAAATGGTTTAAAACTAATTGGTGTTAATGTAGTTGAAAAAATGTAAAAAAGAGCTTATGCTCTTTTTTGTTTTGTTTTTTTCATTCTACGAGTATATTCAATTTCACTAATACCTAAATGTTTAGCTTTTGATCTGTTAATTATTTTTAACACTAATACACCAATATTAACCAAAACACCATTAAATATTAAAGCTCCAAGTGTATCTAACATAAATGTTCCAGTGATTGTTGCTACAAAAGCAGCATAAACTAAACTAACCAAACATGAAACAGGCATGAATATTGCTCAGTTAAGAGAAATACCTGTAGTGTCTTTTGTTTTTATACACTTAATAAATTGTGGTCAGCTAATTGCTTCTCAACTTGCAGCACCTAAACAACTAAATGTTATGATGATTGGTGTCATTTGTTTTTCATCTGGACTAACTATTCCAGGGTTAATTGCTGGATTTGTAAACAAAGCTAAACAAATCGATGCTCCGAATGAAACAATAACCATTGTTGATACAATTAAAATGCAAGGAAGATATTGTTGTTTCTTATTTTTACACTTAGAAAGCAATATTTTAGATAGTTCAATTTCACTTACTTTGTATTTCTTAGCTAATTTAATGTGTTTAATCTTAGTAAATATATAACAAATAGATCCAACTAATTCAAATATGTATGTTGCAATGATAGGAAGAGCACACATTTGGAATAGTATTAGTGGCAATCCTGTATCTTTTGACATTTGTCACCAATCAGACATACGGGAAAAGTAGAAAGTGAATCCTCAACTTAAACTTAATAGTGCACAACCAATACAAAGAATGTAAGTAGATAGTGCGGTCCCACTAGTGTTTTGTGTTTTAAAAATAGTTAGTAGTTGTGAAAAACCAATTATTCATGCAAAAATTAGAATAATAAAGCCAAACACAATAGAAACTATAACTTGCGTCATAATCAAATTATAAATTATTTCTTTTTAGATAAATATTTGTTAGTATAGTGTCATTCACTAATACCAAGTTTTTTAGCTTTACGCAAATTCCTAATTTTTAAAACTAAAACTGCGATGTTAATTAATATACCACTACAAATTAGCGAAGCTAAAACGTTTCATCACCCATTAGAAAACCCTAATAGTAGATCGTATGTGAAACAAATAACACATGATAAAGGCAAGAAAATGGCTCATCCTAGTGAAATGCCACTAGTGTCTTTTGTTTTCATACACTTAATGAATTGTGGCCAACTAATTGATTCAAAGAAAATGGCAGCAACTATATTAAGTATGAAAACAATAAGAGCAAATTGTTTGTATTCTTCTTCTGATATTTGTTGTGGTAAACCAATAAAATATAAAACAAGAATAACAGCAATACAAGCCAATAACGCAATTGCGGCAATAATTATTAAAGGATAATATTTCTTAATTCAACTAAAACCTTTTTGTTTATCAAAAAGAATTTTAGAATACTGTATTTCATTAATATGTAGTTTTTTAGAGTTGTGTACATGTTTAATCTTTAAAAATAAAATAGAGCCTACCAACATAACATTTATGAGGTTGCTTATTATTGCTGGGACCAAAGCAGCCACATGTAAAAACATATTAGTTGTATCTGGTGTAATATAAGAAACATTCGCAACATAATTGACAATTGCTCATGAAACTCATAAAAAAGATGACGTAATAAAAAGAATATAAGTTGTTAATGATGTTCCACTAGTATTTTTCGTTTTAAAAATGGATACCAATTGAGGAAATTCAATTGCTATCGTTATAACAATGCTTATGCATCCAAATACTAATGCTAGTATGTCTAATATAAGTGTTGACATATCAACATATTATAAATTATTTCTACCGATAGTTAAAAAGACATTCTTAACCGATGTTCATATTACATTACTATTTACGGATATTTGCTTGATAATTATCTGTTTAAATATTTGACATATGCTGCCAAAAATGATATTTGCATAAAACTCTATGTACATATCATTTTTTACCAATAATTTAATTTCTTGGATGACATATTTTTTAATTATTTGATTTATTAAATCAATATATGATCCTAAATATTTATTTTCATTGGATTGTTTTAAAGCTGAATAAATAAGTTGTCTATTTTCTCTAACAAACTTATTAAACGCAAAAATTAAATAATAAATCAAATGTTTAAGGTTGATTGGTTTAAGTTTGGCAGGAATTGGTAATATTCCACTTAATTGTTCTCTAATTGCATATTCTAATAATTCTTCTTTGTTATGAAAGTGATGGTAATATGTCATTGCCGTAATGTTGGCTTCTTTGCATATATCTAATACTTTGACTTTCTTTGATTGCTTAATAATTTCAATGATAGCTCCAGACAATGTAACTCTTGTGTTTATAATTCGTTGGTCTAAATCTTTATATGTATATTTCATATAACTCTCCTTTTTTGAGAATTATAAAAGTGAACAAAAATAAAAATATGAATAAAAAATCACACTTTTGCAAGTGTGAATTTTTCTATTTTTTCTTATTTTTATGTCTAACAGCTAATGACTTAGGTTTTAAATATTTTACATAGTGTGCATATTCAGTCATGTTGGCTTTCTTGGCCGCTCTCACATGAATAATCTTAATAGTCATAACACCATAAGCAGAAATTAAACCATTAATACATGCAGGTAATAATAAACCTCAGTATCCTTCTTGACCATTCTTAATTACAATGACTCCAAGGATAATGTCATATATAGTGATTAGTGTGTTGGTGATTGGCAAAATAATGGTACATTGAAGGCTTTGTGATGTTGTGTTCTTTGTTCACAAAATTTTTATAAATTGTGATGCAGTCATAACAACAAAAGCAAGGCATGCTATTGTAGATACAATGATCATTCAGCCTCATTGTCCTGTCAATTCGTTAATAAATTCTTGTCAAGGTGTCATACTATCTAGCACCACCCTTCTTATCTTTTAATAATTTGGTAGCCAGTTGCATTTCACTAATACCAAATTGTTTAGCTAACTTCACATGTTTAATCTTAATGATTAATGCTGTTGTATTAATTGTTAAGTTTAAAAGGTTAGATAAAATGTTTGGAATTAATGTTAAACAAACTGATCAGACTGGATAATCCAGAGCCAATCCTTTTAAAGCATTCCCAATACCCCATGATGTCATAAGTGCATTTGAAACAACAAATGCTGTATATGACACAATAGATAATGATGAAGTATTTTTAGTTTTAACAATCTTAATAAATTGTGGAATAGAATATGATGCCACAAGGATTAAGATGACTCAACCAATAACGGTTGCAATAATTTGCTCTATACTCATAGTGTAATAATTATAAATAAAAAACACTCTATAGAGTGTTTTTTAAGCTTACTTATTTAATTCAACTAAACCAGCCAGTTTTTCCTTAGCGTTATCTTCAGATCCCTTAAATAATTTTGCGGCTTGTTCAGGAGCTTTCTTAACAAGTGCAGCATATCTAGCTTCACCTTTTAAGAATTCTTGATAGCTACCTTGTGGAGTTGGAGTTGAATCAAGAGTGAATTTCTTTTCAGCTGTTGGGTTGTAACGATATAGTTGTCAGTAACCAGCATCAACGGCTTTTTTCATTTCTAATTGAGAATTAGACATGTTGAAACCGTGGTTAATACATGGAGCATAAGCAATAATCAATGAAACACCATTGTAAGCTTCAGCTTCAGTAATAGCCTTAATGAATTGTTGTTGGTCTGCACCAAGAGCAACTTGAGCAACATATACATCTTTATATGTCATAGCAATACCACCAAGGTCTTTCTTTCTTGTTGGTTTACCAGCAGCTGTAAATTTAGCAACTGATCCCATTGGAGATGATTTAGATGCTTGACCACCAGTGTTAGAGTAAACTTCAGTGTCGACTACTAAAATGTTTACATTTTCACCAGAAGCTAATACATGGTCTAAACCACCAAAGCCAATATCATATGCTCAACCATCACCACCGAAGATTCAAACTGACTTCTTAGATAATTGATCAAGGTTAGTTAGAATCTTTTCCATACAGTGGCAATCATTATCACATAATGGTCCTTGAGATTTAGCGGCTCTTTCAAGAGCTGGAATGAATTGATCAATATCATCAGCGTCTTTGTGAGCAATAACATCAGCAATAGCTTTCTTTAATTCAGCAGATGCTTTAGCATTAGCTGCACATGCTTCTAGGTGTTTGTATAGATCGTTTCTTCTATACTTCAAGCCTAAAGCCATACCTAAACCAAATTCAGCATTGTCTTCAAATAATGAGTTAGCTCAGCTTGGTCCTTTGCCTTCTTTGTCCATGCAGTAAGGTACAGTTGGGAATGCACCACCATAGATAGATGAACATCCTGTTGCGTTAGCAACAACCATCTTCTTACCAAATAATTGAGAGATAACTTTGATGTATGGTGTTTCACCACAACCAGCACAAGCACCACTAAATTCAAAGTATGGTTCTTCAAATTGAATACCTTTAACTGTTGTTTTAGCAAATGGAGTCTTAACTGATTTTAATGTAGTGAAGAAGTCTCAGTTTGCTTTTTCAGCAGCTAAACGTTCATTGATTGGTTTCATAACCAATGCAGGTTTTTCTTTATTCTTGTTTGCTGGACAAACTTTAGTACATGATCCACAACCTGTACAGTCAGCAGCAGATACTTGAATTCTAAACTTAGCATCTTTGTTGCCCATCATATCAACAGTCTTAAAGTTTGCTGGAACTTTAGTTAAATCTGTTGGAGCAATAGCTTTAGATCTAATTGCAGCATGTGGACATACCAATGTACATTGACCACATTGTAAACAGTTTTCTGGAATTCATTCAGGAGCTGTATTACCAATTGCTCTCTTTTCGTATTGAGTTGTTGCAGTTGGAACAGCACCATCAGGTTTAAATGCACTTACTGGAAGCTTATCACCATTGTGTTGGTCAATAACAGCACAGAAGTTTTTATAGAATTCAGAAGCATGTGATAAATCAAATGGTTCTGGATTTGTATTCATATCAAGTGCTTTAACATCTACTTCGTGTAGATCGCTTGTAGCAGCATCAATTGCTTTCATGTTTGCAGCAACAACTGCATCACCTTTACGAGAGTAAAGTTTAATAACAGAGTCCTTCATTTGTTTTTCACAAGTTTCGTAAGGAATGATATTTGTAATCTTGAAGAAACAAGATTGCATAATAACGTTAATTCTGTTTCCTAAACCAGCAGCACCTGCAACTTTGTAAGCATCAATTGTGTAAAGTCTAGATTTAGTTGCAATAATCTTTTCTTTAAATGCTTTTGGTAAGTGTTTGCTGATTTCTTCAGCTGGTCAAATAGAGTTTAATAAAACACATCCGTTTTGTTTTAAACCTTCAAGAACATCATACTTGTTTACATAAGTAAAGTTGTGAACAGCAATGAAGTTTGCATGTTGCAAGAAGTATGGACTTCTAATAACACCGTCTGACATTCTTAGGTGAGAAATTGTTAATCCACCAGATTTCTTTGAGTCATATTCAAAGTAACCTTGGATGTACTTGTTAGTGTTTTGACCAATAATCTTGATTGATGATTTGTTGGCTGAGATAGTACCATCAGATCCAAGACCTCAGAATTTACATTCATAGTAGTCATTAGCTAAATTAACTTCTTTATCTAATGCTGGTAAAGATAAATGAGTTACATCATCGTTAATACCAACTGTAAATCTTTCAATTGGTTTGTCAGATGACATATTCTTGTAAACTTGGTAAACACAAGTTGGTGTAAATTCTTTACCACCTAAACCAAATCTACCAGCTAATACTTTAATATCAGTTCTGTTCATTTGGTTTAAAGCCATTACTACGTCTAGGTATAATGGTTCACCATTTGAACCTGGTTCTTTTGTTCTATCTAGAACAGTTAATCTCTTAACTGTCTTAGGTAGTTTTTCAACAAATGCTTTAGAGTTGAATGGACGGTATAAATGAACTTTTAGTACACCATACTTCTTTCCTTCTTTTCTAATTAGTGTGTCAAGAGATTCATGGATAGCATCAGCTCCAGAACCCATAACAACTACTACATCTGTTGCTTCAGGTGAACCATAGTAATTGAATGGAGCATATTTTCTTCCAGTCAATTCTGCTAATTGGTTCATTGCCTTTTCAACAGCTACGTATGCATCATCGTAGTTCTTGTTGTTTGCTTCTCTGTTTTGGAAGTATGTATCACCATTTTCACAAGGACCCATTAATTTAGGGTGATTTGGGTTGTGACCAGATTTACGGTATGCGTTAATCTTGTCTAGAGGTAACATCTTCTTGATGACATCGTATGAAATTTCTTCAATTTTGTTAATTTCATGACTTGTTCTAAATCCATCAAAGAAATGTAAGAATGGTAATGATGAGTTTAGTGCAGCAATGTGTGCAACTAAAGCCATATCATGAGCTTCTTGTACGTTGTTTGATGCTAACATACAGAAACCAGTTTGTCTACAAGCCATAACATCTTGTTGATCACCAAAGATGTTAATTGCTTGCGCAGCAAGTGTTCTAGCAGATACATGGAATACTACTGGAAGACATTCAGCAGCAATCTTGTACATGTTAGGGATCATAAGTAATAATCCTTGACTAGCTGTATAAGTTGTAGTTAAAGCTCCGACTGAAGCTGAACCGTGAACTGCACCAGCAGCTCCACCTTCAGATTGCATTTCGGTAACTTTTACAGTATTACCAAAGACATTCTTTTGTCCTTTGGCAGCTCATTCATCACACAATTCAGCCATTGGTGTTGAAGGAGTGATAGGGAAAATACATGCAACGTCACTTAATGCATAACCAATCATGGCTGCTGCAGTATTTCCATCTACTGAAATATATTTTTTATTTGTCGACATATAAATCTTCTTTCAATATTATTAAATAAAATCTACATCTCTTAGAGATGTAGATATATTATATATCTTTTCAATAATAAGTAGCATACTACTTATTATTGACTACTAATTTGCTGATTCTTTTTCTTTGTCTTCTTTTTCTGGTTCAGAAATTGTTACAGACATTTTTCCATCAACAATCTTTTCTTGTTTTGTTTCACCAGTTTTAGTTTTTTCGTCAGTTGCTATCTTAACTTCAACTGGTTTTTGAACAGGTTCTACTGGTTTTTGGACTGGCTCAGCTGGGGTTTTAGCATCAGCTTTTACTACTGTTTTTGCATCATTTGATGTTGATGCTGGTTTGAAGACAGGAATTGGTTTTTTAGACTTATCAGTAGGTTTTTCTGCTACTGGAGGCTTTGCCTCAAGTTGAGTTTTACTAGCTGGAGCTGGTTTAGGTGCAGCAGCTTTGTTTATAGGTCTAGCAACAGCTGGTTTTTGTTCAAATTCTGTTCCAATGATAGAATCAAGTTCTTCACTACTCTTGTGTCTAGAAGTTGGAAGCGGAGTTGGTGTAACTCTGTAATTTGTTATTGGAGGAACAACGCCTTTGTTTTTTAAGCCAGGTTGGTTAATGAAGTGTTCTTCTTTTTTAGAACGTCCACCATTTTGCTTAATTGAATCAGCAATCGTTTTAACCTTAGCACTACGTGCATAAGATGAAACAAATGCTTTACCAACAGCAACATTGTGGTTCAAACTATCTGGTCCACAGATACATCCACCTTCACAAGCCATACCTTCAATAAAATTGTATTTGCTTGTTCCTGCAGATAAACTTTCAAGAGCTTTAATACATTCTCTCATACCACTACAAGCAATAGAAGAAAGTTTAAAGTCCTTTTGGTTGGCTTCTTTTAATGCTTGAACAACCGCTTCTGATAAACCACCCATTCTTGCAAATGCACGACCGAATGGTGAAGCATTTTCCAAAGGAATACCAGGTAGTTTTTCAATTTCAACATCTCTTGCAGCAAACATTGCTCTAAGTTCAACAAATGTTAAAACATAGTCAACATATGGTCTAACTTCAGGTTTAGATCTTTCATCCTTCTTTGCAGCACAAGGACCAATGAAAACAGTTAAAGCATCTGGATATTTTGTTTTAATAATCTTGCCAGTTTGAGCCATTGGACTTAAATTGTGGCTAATCTTATCTCTTAATTCTGGATGGAATTTTTGAATATAAGAAACAAATGCTGGACAGCATGAACTTGTTAAAACTTTCTTTTCTACTAATTCTCTTGCTTCAGATTCAGCAACATCATCAGCTCCTAAAGCAGCTTCAACTACGTTGGTAAAACCTAATTTAGTAATACCTTCTACAATTTGTCCAATTTGAACACCAGGGAATTGTGCAGCAATAGATGGGGCAACAATTGCATAGATTGGTCTTTTCTTAGTTGCAAGAATATTGTTTCTAATATGGTCAATAATAAAAGTAATAAATGTTTTTGCAGTAATAGCACCGAATGGACACTTTTGTGTACAATTGCCACAGGAAATACATTTAGAGTAGTCAATCTTGGCAGATAAGTTTTCATCCATGGTAATGGCACCAGTTGGACAAGCTTTTTGACAAGGTCTACGGAAGTTATAAATAGCACCGAATGGACATGCTTTAGCACAAAGTCCACAGTTAACACATTTTTCTTTGTCAATGTGTGCACGATGCATAGCATCAACACTAATTGCACCTTTAGGACAAGCTTGTTTACAAGCGTGACCGATACAGCTACGACATGATTCAGTAACAGTGTAACCACCCATTGGACATTGGTCACAAGCAATAGGAATAACATCGATTATGTTGAAGTCGTCTCATTCACCACCACGGGTAATTTTGACTCTTTCAGCCATAATGGCACGTTCCATATACACACAGCAACGATATGAAGCCTTTCTTCCAGGAATTAGAATTTCTGGAAGCTTAGCTTCGACTTCTTTAAAATTACCAGCATAACTTGCTCTGGCAACTTCACGTAAAACGTCGAATTTAATCTTTTCTACATAGGTTTCAAATTTTCAATCCATGTGTGGCTTTCTTTATAAAAATAGTGTTTAGACTATCATATTATACATAAAATATTATTATTTACATATATGTTTACTTAGGTATGCTTTTATGTCCTCAAATTCAGGGGTTGAAAGCATAGGAATATCCTTAAAAGGGTAATCTATTTTAAGCTTGTTATATTTGTCATAAGCAAGGTTGTGATATGACAATAATTCTGCTTTTTGACAATATTTTAATGGTTTTAAAAAGTCTATTAATTTATCTAAATGTTGAGTATCAGCATTAATAGTTTTAATCACAACTTGTCTTACTCAATAAGGTTTGTGATTTTCTTCTAAAAATTTAATTAATTCAACACCAGCTAATGTCTTATCACCAGTTATAAATTCATGCTCTTTTTCATCTAATGCTTTAACATCAACAATTCACAAATCAACAAGATCTAAAAGATCTTGATATGCTTGTTTATTTTGTTTAAAATTGCAGCCAGAAGTGTCTATCGCAATATGAATATTTTTGGCTTTTGCTTCTTTGCTAAAAAGCTTGATAAAATCAGCTTGGAGCATTGGCTCACCACCAGAAAAAGTGATGCCACCTTTTTCATAAAAAGTCTTGTTATTTTCATACAGATTTAAGATGTCTGAAACAGTCAAATTTCTAGCTTGTAATGAGTCTAATTTTCAGCTCTCAGGATTGTGACAATATTTACATCTAAAAGTACAGCCTTGTAAGAAAATTACAAGTCTAATACTTGGTCCATCTACAGCACCAAAAGTTTCCACTTTAAAAACTTTAGCTTTGTCTGACATCTATACTCTTTCGTGGAATGTTCTGGCAATAACTTCGTCTTGATGTTTTCTAGATAATTTAACAAAGTTAACAGCATATCCAGAAACTCTAATTGTTAATTGAGGATATAGTTCTGGGTGATTTTGTGCATCAATTAATGTTTCACGCATTAAAACGTTTACATTTAAGTGTTGCGCACCTTTTTCAAAGTAACCATCAAGTAATGTTACCAAGTTATCACGTTGTTCATCTCTTACATATCCTAACGCAGCAGGAATAATAGAGAAGGTGTTAGAAATACCATCTTGAGCAAAATCAAATGGTAATTTAGCTACAGAAGCTAAGCTTGCTACAGCACCTGAACAATCTCTTCCGTGCATTGGGTTAGCACCTGGAGCAAATGGTTGTCCAACTTTTCTACCATCTGGAGTAGCACCTGTTGCACCACCATACATTACATTTGATGTAATTGTTAAAATAGACATAGTGTGTTCACCATTTCTATATGCTGGGTGTTTCCTTAATGCTTCTGAGAAGTATTTAATAACATCTTGAGCAATTGAGTCTACCTTGTTATCATCATTTCCATATTTAGGGAACTCGCCTTCAATTTTAAAATCAGTAGCAATATTGTTTGTTCAAACAGGTGTTACTTTAGCATATTTAATTGCAGATAAACTATCAGCAACAACTGATAATCCTGCAATTCCAGTTGCAAAGAATCTCTTAACATTTACATCATGTAAAGCAAATTCTAATGCTTCATAATACCACTTATCATGGTTGTAGTGGATGATATTTAAAGCATTAACATATAGTCCTGCTAATCAATCCATTACTTTTTTATAACGTTCTCAAACTTCGTTAAAATCTAATGGTTTGTTATGATCTAGTTCACCTAAATCTGGTCCCATCTTGTAACTTTGATGTAATTCATCTCTACCATTATTAATTGCATAAAGCAAAGCTTTTGCTAAGTTTGCTCTTGCACCAAATTGTTGAGTTTCTTTTCCCATAGCCATAGGAGAGACACAACAAGCAATAGCATAGTCATCACCATGGATTGGTCTCATTAATTCATCAGATTCATATTGAATTGATGAGAACAAGATAGAATACTTCATACAGAACTTCTTAAAGTTTTCTGGTAATTTCTTTGATCATAAAACTGTTAAGTTAGGTTCTGGAGCTGGTCCCATATTCTTTAGAGTGTGAAGTACTCTATATGATGTTTTAGTTACTAAACTCTTACCAGTATTGCTCATACCAGCAATAGTTTCTGTTGCTCAAACTGGATCTCCACCAAAGATTTCATTGTAGCTTGCAATTCTAGCAAACTTAATGATTCTTAACTTCATTACATAGTGGTCAATCATTTCTTGAGCTTGTTGTTCAGTTAAACCACCTCTAGCCATATCTCTTTGAATGTAGATATCAAAGAATGTTGTGTTACGTCCAATTGACATAGCAGCACCGTTTTGATCTTTAACAGCTGCTAAATAACCAAAGTATGTCCATTGGATGGCTTCTTTTGCTGTTGCAGCAGGTTTACCGATATCACAGCCATAAACTTGTGCCATGTCTTTTAAAGCCTTAAGAGCTTTGATTTGTTGAGTTATTTCATATCTAGCTCTAATCTTATCTTCAGACATGTCGCCTTTAATATTTGCTTGTTGTTCTAATCTATCTTTAATAAGATAGTCAACACCATATAAAGCTATTCTTCTATAGTCCCCAATTACTCTACCACGAGCATATGTATCTGGAAGACCTGTTAAAATGTGACAGTGTCTTGCATCCATAATTTCTTTTGTATAGCAATCAAATACTGCTTGGTTGTGTGTTACAGCATGTTTAGTGTAAGACTCAACAGCAGCAGGATCAGTTTTAAATCCATATTGTTCAGAAGCTTGTACTGCCATTTTGATACCACCACGTGGCATAAAAGCACGAATTAAAGGTCTTTCTGTTTGTAGACCTACGATTTGTTCTAGGTCTTTATTAATGTAACCAGGGCCATAGGCATTAATAAAACTTGGTCTAGGGTCTACACCTAAAACACCACCATTTCTCTTTTCTTGCATCATTAGATCAGAGATTTGAGATCATAAATGTTTAGTTGCATCAGTTGGGCCAACTAAGAACTTTTCATCACCAGTATATTCTTCATAGTTTTGTTGAATGAAATCTCTAGTGTCTACGCCTTCCATTCACTTGCCAGGTTTAAATCCTTCTCACTCTTTAAAATTAACTTTATCCATAACATTTGCCCCTTTAATCCAAGATCATAAATTAAATATTTTATATTTAATTATGTAAAGTTATTATATGTTAAAATAAAATTATAAGAGAGGTAAAAAATGTTAATTGATACAAGAACTCAATCTGTTAACCCACAAGGATTTAACCCAAATGTTCAAAACCAAGTTATTCCTGCTAAAAGATCAACTGGTGGTTTGATACTATTTGTTATCTTTTGTATATTAACAGTTGGCTTATTAGCTATTTACTTACCTGTTAAAAAGAACTATTTCAACAGAAAGCAAATGCAAATCAACCAAGCTGCAAGTGGTATTGAAGTACAACTTGCTCAAAGAAGAGATACATTAGTTAAATTAGTTGATGCAACTAAATCTTCAATGAAATTTGAACAAAGTCTTTTAAAAGACGTTGTTAGTTTAAGATCTATGGCTATCGATAAGTCTAATGCTGTCGAAGCTAATGAAAAGATTGAACGTGGATTTGGTAGATTGTTAGTTGTGTTTGAAAAGTATCCAGAAGTAAGATCTATTCAAACAGTACAAAACTTAATGTCTAATGCTGATTACCAAGAAAGAGAAATTGCTGCTGCTAGAAGACTATACAACTCTGAAGTAACAGCTTTCAACCAAGAAATCTTTACTTGACCAGCATGCATTCCAGCTACTAGTTTAAAATTAACTACATTTGCATTATTTGCTGCTACTGAAGCACAAAAATCTGATGTTAGTTTAAAATTAAATTAATTTAATTAATGACGTCTAATCCTAAATGTTCATCTTTGAATGAACTTAATTCTCTATGTAAAGAAGTCAGTGAAAAAGCAAACCAAGAGTTTGATACTTTAATTAAACAAAATAACATTGACTTAAACAATAATAAAGCATGGGCTAGTGAATATTATTCATTAGTTGCATCTAATACTAAATTAACTAAGAAAATTAAAAGATTAAAAGTATGAAGATGAATACTAATTATCTTCTTGATTTTCCCTTTTTTCTTGCTAACAAATGCTGCAAAGAAAAAGCAAGCAATATTAGATGTTGAATTAAAAAAGGAAGCCGATGCCAAACAAAAATTAGATGAACAATTAAAAGTATTTGCAACAAAATTATCCTATGATTTTATGTTCAAAAAAATCATAGAACCTTTATGAAAAGATATTAAACTTAATATCTATCAAGATGCTGCATCATTTAAATCATGAATTCCATTAATGCCTAAATTGCTTCCAGAAGATTCTTGCTTTTTGGAATTAGTTTCAGGTTCATTATTTGATAATCCATTCATGATGTACAACTACAAGATCCGATCTTGATACATGCATGTTTATTCTGGTTCTTTAGCTGTTCCATATACAACTAGAGATTCGGAAGGCCATTGAGTAACAAGAACAGAAATTGTTGTTGCTACGGAAACATTGCCTGCACCAAAATGAGATATTGGAACTGAATTAGTTTACCATTTTGATAAACCAGCAAAGTTATGTTTTATTAACAATTCATCTAAACGTGAATTAAAAAAATTAAATAAGAAAAACATTCAATCTCCTATGGAGAATAAGGAGTTTGAAAAACTTTTCCCTGCTAAAAGATCAGATGAAAAAGATTATCGTGTTGTCTTCACTCCTTTAGCACAAGAAAACTTTGTTAAATTGTTCCGTGAGCAACAATATAGTGTCATAAAGGATGAAGAAGTCACAACAATCCAAGCTATTGATAAAGGCGCTTTCTTAGACACAACTGATAATGAAGCAGTTAACTATGATGTTCAAACTTGAAGAGATAGATATAGTAAATGGGTATCAAACTTTGTTTACTCTATTGGTTTATTGACTTTACCAATTGCTTCTATTCCTTTATACACACAATTTAAAACAGATGTTTCATCACCATCTACAGGTAAAAATATTGCAAGTTACGCACAAGTTGATGAAAACATAACTTTACTATTTAATTTGTTTGGTTTGTGATCAAAGTTTGATACAGATGTTATCTTTGAACCTCGTGAAACTAAAACTATCACTATTAACAAAGTTAACTTTTCATTAACTACAGTTGAATGTAATTACTTCTGACCAGATCATAAAGTTGTAGTTAAACCTACACCAAGTATTCATTCAGGAGTGGTTATGGTTCCAGTACCAGTAATTTACTATCGTGATAGAGTTAAGAAATATGTAATGTGTCAATCTATTAACCTAAACAATAATAATTACGAAGGTAGGTTTGGTAATATCTTAGTTCATAAAGGACAAATCATGTGTTTATTAGAAAAAGCAAGTTTAAATGAGAAAGATATAAACCAAATTAAAAACATAATTGAAAAAATAAAGAAGGCATAGCCTTCTTTTTTATTCATCTTCATTAAGAATTTTAATAAAGACATCTTGTGGTACTTCAACATTACCAATCGCTTTTAGTTTTTTCTTTCCTTCTTTTTGTTGTTCAAGAAGTTTTTTCTTTCTTGATACGTCACCACCATAACACTTAGCTAAAACGTTTTTATACATTGCTCTAATGTTTTCTCTAGCAATAATCTTGCTTCCAATGGCAGCTTGGATTGGAACTTCAAATTGTTGTCTTGGAATGTTTTCTTTAAGTTTTAAACATATCCTTTGAGCTTTATGGTAAGCTTGTGATCTATGACAAATGAAGCTTAAAGCATCTGTCTTCTTTCCATTTAATAGAATATCTACCTTAACTAAATCAGATGGTTGATATCCAATCAGTTCATATTCCATAGTTGCATAACCACGACTAACTGATTTTAATCTATCAAAGAAGTTATAAATAACTTCTATTAATGGCAGTTCGTAAACAATGCACTTACGATTGTTATCGACAGTTTCAAGATCAACATACTTACCACGTGCATTTTGACATAGTGCCATTAAATCACCAATATATTCATCTGGTGTAAAGATAGAAACTTTAACATATGGCTCTCTAATTTGATCAATTTTAGTTCTTTCAGGGAACTTAGCAGGGTTATCTACTTCTATAGTTGTTTTGTTTGTTAAATCAACTAAAAACCTAACAGATGGTGCTGTTACAATTAAATCAATTTTGTATTCACGGCTTATTCTTTCTTGAATGATATCCATGTGTAGTAAACCTAGAAAACCACATCTAACACCGAATCCAAGTGATTGTGATGTTTCATATTCATAAACTAAAGCAGCATCTGATAAACTAATCTTTTCAATTGCAACCTTAAGTTCTTCATACTTAGAGTTATCAATTGGGTAGAAACCACAATATACCATAGGTAATACTTTTTTATAACCAGGTAAAGGTTCTTTAGCTGGGTTATCTACTGTAGTAATAGTGTCACCTACAGCAATATCTTTAATTGTTTTGATACTTGCTGCAACTCATCCTACTTCACCAGCTTCAAGTTGTTTCTTTTCTTCAACTAAAGGTGTTTTAACACCTAATGATGTAACAATGAATTGTGCATTAGATGCCATCATTTTTATTTTGTCGCCAACTTTGATTACACCATTTTTTACTCTAATGTAACAAACTGCTCCCAAATAAGAATCATAGTAACTATCAAAGATTAAAGCTTGCAATGGTTTTGCATCATCATCTTCTAATGGAGCAGGTATTTTTTCAATAACTGCTTCAATAATATCAATAATGTTTTGTCCTGTCTTTGCAGAAACACATGGTGCATCTGATGCATCAATTCCTAAAACATCTTTAATTTGTTTTTTACATTTTTCTACATCTGCTGATGGTAAATCAATTTTATTGATTACTGGAAAAATAGTTAGGTTATTATCAAGCGCTAAGTATAAATTAGAAATAGTTTGTGCTTGTACCCCTTGTGTAGCATCAACAACTAAGATTGCTCCTTCACAAGCAGCTAAGCTTCTTGATACTTCATATGTAAAGTCAACATGTCCAGGAGTATCGATTAAATGAAAAATGTAATCGTCATTGTGTTTTTTTGAATGATATTTAAGTTGAATTGCATTCAACTTAATTGTTATTCCTCTTTCTCTTTCAAGTTCCATGCTATCTAGAACTTGATCTTGCATATTGTGAATCTTGTTGTTACTTGCAGACTCAATAATACGATCAGATAAAGTTGATTTACCATGATCGATGTGAGCAATAATACAAAAATTTCTTACATTTTTCTTGTTCATTGATATTTATTATAATTATTTATCATAGATAAATAATTAAAAAGCACTAAAGGGCTTTCTTTAGTGCTTTGGCAATTTTGATATCGATTATTTGACTTAATTCAGAAATTGTTGCTTTTTTAATATTATCTGTTGTTCTATATTTGTTAAGCAAAACTTCTTTCTTTGCTTTACTTAATCCTTCAATATCTGGAATAATTGAAGTATCAAATAATGATTTTTCATGTTTTCTTCTATAGAATGAAATCGCTGTATTATGAACTTCGTTTTGAATGTTTGCTAAGAAGTTATATAAATTGGAATCTCTATCTAATTTAATTGTCTTGTTGTTGTAAACAATACCGTTTGTTTGGTGATTATTATTTTTAACCAAGCCAATAATGTGTGGTGGATTAACTTTATTTGCAGCAAATACTTCTAGAGCTGCATTAACTTGAATCTTGCCACCATCCATAATAATTAAATCTGGCATTTCGTCCTTATGATGGTTGATAAATCTACCAATAATATGTTTCATACATTCATAATCAGATGTTAATGAATCATCACTAATTATGTATCTACGATATTTAGATTTAACAAAATCTCCATTGTTTACATATACCATTCCAGCAACTTTGTTTGTTGCAAATAAGTTAGATATATCAAATGCAACCATTGTTTTGATTTTTTTAGCATGAATTAGATCAGCCAATTTATAGATTGCAGAAAGTTTTGCTCTTTTTGCATGTTCATAAACCAAATAATTTGTTTTTAGGTACTCGATTGCATTATCAATTGCAGTCATTAGAATTTCATACTTCTTTCCTTTAACTGGTTTAGAAATTTCAAATCCTAAAGTATGGTTTAATACTTTAAATTCTTTTGTTGGTAGTGATACAAATAATTGTTTTGGATTATTTTTGCTCTTAGAATAGTATTGATAAAGTCATGAAGTGATTGTTGAATTTACATCATCATAAAATTCATGTATTTCTTGTATCTTTGCTACTAGTTTTCCATTAACATAACTAAACAAAATTAGAGAAATTAAATTGTCTTTTGTTGCAAAGCCCAAAAAATCAATATTTTCTTTGGTATTAAATTGCACAGTTTGATTTTCTTTTATTTCATTCAGTGCTAGACGTAATCTCTTGTAATAATCTGCTTCTTCAAATTTAAGTTGTTCGGCTGCAACATTCTCTCTTGTTTTCAATTGTTTTTCGACTTGAGAAGTATTACCATTGAAAAATTGTCTAATATTGTTTTTTATTAATGCATATTGTTGTTCATCAACTTTGTTGATACATGGTCCTAAACATTGACCAATATCATAATAAAGACATTTATGTTTAGGCAATTGATCACATTTTCTTAATGGAAACAGCACACCCAATAGCATCATTAATTCTTTCTTAAAGAAGTTCTTGCTAGCAAAAGGTCCGTAGTAAGTTCCTTTAAATTTGCTGTTACTATGTGTGTATTTGATACGTGGATGTTTCTCATTAGTTACTACTATATAAGGATATCCTGATGAATCCTTTAACATAATGTTGTACTTAGGACGATGTTTCTTAATTAAATTGTTTTCAAGAATTAAAGCTTCATTTTCATTTTGTACAACAAAGAATTCAACATCAGCAATATCTGCCACTAATTGACTTGTTTTATAATCGTGTAAACGATTAAAGTATTGATGTACACGATTAAAAAGATTTATGGCTTTGCCAACATAAATAATATCACCATGTTCATCTTTTCAAAGATAACAACCTGGTTTCTTAGGTGCAGATTTAAGTTTGAATTCTAGGGTTTTATTCATATTTCTTTAATTCAATCTTCTCTCTTTTTAATACACGTTCAAGTGATTGAACAATAGCCTCATTGTTATCGCCTTCAATATAACATTTTCTTTTATTGTTTAATTCAAGAAGCAATTTGTTGTCTTTGTAATCATATGCTTTAATGTCTTTGTAATACAAAGAAATAATATCTATTTGCTTTGCAATAATTATTCTTTGCGTTGTTATATACAATTCAGCTTCATCAATAGTTTGTACTAAGTTTTTGCCATGAATTAGTTTAAATGAATCTATTTCATATCTATAGAAGACAAATTCACCTTTATTAATAGAAAAGTCAACAATCAATTGTTTTAGGTTTCTATTTTTAGCAAAAACGATGGCTTGAACATTCTTAATGTATTGTTGTTCAAAACTATTTAATTCTTTAGATAAATACAATTTATCTATCACTTCATCTAAAGCAACTACATATTCTTTTGAGTAGTTGTTATTGTTATCCATTCACTTTTTCAAAAGATCAAAACGATAAGCTAAGAAATCAGAAGCTATTTCTGGTTTATATAAAGATAGCACCTTTTGCTTATTAACCCCATCTAAATTATTAATGTTTAGTTGTCTTGAGATTTTTGGCAAAAAATGATGTTTATAACCTTCAGATTTTTGTCTTTGAAAAAAGTTTTTCATATTGTTATTATAATTATTTTATGGAAAGACTTAAAACCAAAAAAGAAAACGAATATTATGATTCTCTAGCAAAAAAGGTTTTTGCTAGAAAGGATAAATATTTCCGTAGGAACGTCCATCTAAACCATAAAGAAACATATTTAAAAATCATCAGAATCAAAACTGATGAACAATTCTATGATGAAGTTCAAGGTTTTGAAGAGCCACCAAGAGATACTTGCTTCTTTATATATCACATCAATCCTATAAAGAACAAAGATAAATATTATTCAGTAAAAAACTCTGATTACATTATTACAGATTATAGAACTAATCGTGTTATTTCAATAAATGAAAAATTAAAAAACTATTCAAACTTCTTTAATGTCTGAATAGTTAGAAAAAATACTGTTGATTTTTTAAAGATTAAACTTAACGATATCTTCTTTACAAGATAATTACTTAAAGTCTGTTCTTCTATAAACAATTACTGATCCTGTAAATAGGACAGCAGCTATTGATGTTCATACTGCTATTACTGTGTATAAGTTATAGTAACTCTTTACAGTGTAACTGTACATATTATTAAATGTTTCAGCATAGTTGATTTTAGATGTTGCTAATCTACTATAACCTTCATAGCCTTCAGCCGGTGCTGCTTTTTGACTAATACCAATACCTTTAGTAAATAGATAGTTGTTAAATTGTTGTTGTAAATAATATTCTTGGCCAGTTTCTTCTGCCATATCACTAAATCATTCTTTAACAGTTTGAGATTTGAATGGGAAAGAATCTTCTTCATGGCAATAATTGAATATAGACTCTGCTTGAGATTTTTGTGCTTGTATTGCTCAAGCAATATGATATTTAGCCACTCATTTATATTGTTCAGGCTTTTCTAGATTATCAAATCCAGGAACCTGAGATGATATAGTTTCGTGTGTTATTTGAACAAAACTTTCAATAGATGGAGTAGTTGATGACTCATAAGCTTCAACCATAATATCATATGTGCTCTTGGCTGTTTCATCATCAATTCCTCTTAGATCTCCAATCTTATTTCAAGGTCTTGTGTATGTAGTTCATACTGAACTTGGTACAGACATACTATCTACATCAGATGAAACATAGTTCATTGCATCAAAGTCTAGTCTTCATAATGTAGTTAATAAGTATCAGTTACTTGTAGTAAGAGTCATATCTCCACCAATAACTGTTACATAAGGAAAGTCTTTTCCTTGTGAGTGTGTCATGTTGTAATATGAAATAGGATAATTACCTAAATCAATATTATCTTGTGAACCAACATGGCTTTCAGCATCAATATTGTATTGGTATCCAGAGTTTGTACCAATTACTAACTTACTTGCTTCTTTTAATTTAGATTCATCAAGACCAAATGAGCTATATATGTTAGATAATTGTTTACCAATATCTATGATATTAGCAGCTTGTCTACCTGATTCCTTTTCAGCTATATCTCAATATTCTTTAGTATCGAAGTGATATTCTTCTTCGCCCATTTCATTAACTGAACACTGGATTGTTGCAAAGTTAATTGGTTTAGAATCAATGTCACTATCTTCATATTGATGCAATGTATTGCAACTATAACTTAAAATATCAGCATCATACTTATCTGATAGTACTTCAATTGATGACTTAAGTACTTGAGGATAAATAAAGTTCATTAAACAAATGACAAACACTATTGCTATTGTTCCAATGATGGTAATTACTTGTCCACCTATCATTGAAATGAATACTGATATTCCACCAAATAGTAGCATGTTAACTATGTTACCTACTAACATTGATAGCAATAATCCAACATATTTTTGTTGGGTTATACCATTAACATTTGTTACTTCGTTATATTCACCAAAGATTGGCATTACCAAAGCAACAATAGCTACAGTAATTAAACATATAGCTAACATTATTAATAAGTAGACTGTTGTCTTTAAACCAACTATCGTTCCTTTAGTAAATGGTTTAGCGGATAGGTTTAAATCTGAACCATCATCTCTTCCGGTTCTAAATACTGCTACTGCAATACTTGCTGCAGATCCAGCAATAAAGAATAAGTTAAAGATTGGCATGTTGAAACCACCAACGTTTCAAATAAATAATGGTTCGAAGTGTAAACTTGCTGGAACGATTAATAGAATAATAGATAAATATAGGATAAACAAAAGCGCAATAATATAGCCAAACGGACGTTTTAAGAACGTTTGGAATAAATAGCCCATGTAGGCTGCTCTTGGCGATTTAATGCTTTTTTGTTTATTTAAATTAGCCATTATTTCCTTCCATTGTATCTACAGATCCAAATTTAATTAGCTTCTTATAGATATCATCTAATTTATTTCCTACTTCATTAAATGAAAGAAGTTGGATATTTGATTTTTGAATTAATTGTAAAAAGTCAATTTCTTGTTGTTTTGTTTGGAAATTAATAATAAAGTTTCCTGAAATATCATTAATCTTGTAATCAATTTCTTTTGATTTTAAGAATCTCTTAAGTTTGTTTGGATCAGAAACTGCGACACTTAATTTTCTATCAGCATACTTGTTAAATAGTTGTTTTGTTGTTCCTGTAAAGACAATCTTGCCACCATCTAGGATAGTTGCTGCATTAGCATATCTATCAAGTTCTGCTAGAACGTGACTAGATATAAAGATAGCTTTACCTTCTCTTGTTAATTTTCCTAAAGTATCAAACAATTCAAGTCTAGCTTTAGGGTCAAGGTTAGCAGCAGGTTCATCCATTACTAATACTTGAGGATTATTAATTAATGCTTGAGCTAATAATACTTTCTTCTTTTGACCTGAAGAGAATGAGTTAGGTGATTTGCCTCTTAGGTTTCACATATTTAAATCAGTTAATCTAGTTTTAGCAAAACGTTTTGCTTCATATCCAGATAAACCTGAAAGTTTAGCCATTCATACTAAGTATGAATAACAGCTCATTCTTTGAGGGAAACGAGCATTTTCAGGAATGTACCCTAAAGATTTCTTTGCTTCAATAGATGTATTCTTCATTCCATTAATTAAAACTGTACCAGATCATCTAGCATAGGCAGCAATGATTGATTTAATTGATGTGGTCTTTCCTGCACCATTAGCACCAATGAACGCATGAAATTGTCCAGGATATACGTTAAATGAGATGTTATTAATGGTTGGTTTCTTCTTACCAGGATATTTTTTATAAAGGTTTTCTACAAACAAAATAGGTTTAACTCTCATTTGTTTGTAATGAGCAATACCTGATTTTGTATTTTGTTTATTTATAAAAAGTCTCTTAAATGTTTTTGTAAACAATTTTAAGTTTTTCTTATTTTGTTTAATTATTTGTTTTGATTCATTTGTCATAATATCACCTCTATTTAACATCGTATTTGTTGTAAACAATTGCTCCAGCAGTAAATAAGCAAATTGAAATAACTCCTCAAATTACTGCAAATATTCAATACTTAACTGTTGGTTGTGCTTCATAGAAGAAGTATTGCATGTTTTGTCCAATTGGTACTGGAGAGAATTGTGTAACAATTCCTGGGTATCAGTTATCACTGGCCATGAATGCATGACCAGAATATTTAGTTGTTCTCTTGTAATTATCTAGATCTGTAAATAAATATTTTTCGTTAACATCACAAACATAATTAAAAATCTTGCATTGTTTTTGAAATTTAGCTAAAGCACATGAAGATAGGAATGGAACTTGATCGTCTGGATCAGCAATATGTGCTTCTACCACTTTCTTTTCTTCTTCATATGTATGATAAATTCAATCGATTGCTGGAGCTTGTGTATTAGGATCTAACAAACTAAAGTACGATAAGGGATTGTATCTCATTAATCATGATGATGGTTGTGGATCGTCATGTTCATCATATTCTATACCTAGTGATGTTAATAATCCTGATTCCACAGCTTCTTCATATACTGAATGCTTGATGGTTCTTTCAGTTTCACCCGAATCAGCAATAGGCGTTTCATCTGCTACACCATTCAATAAAATGTCTCTTTGTTCATTTAATATTAATCAATAAACATAATGTTTAAATTGCATGAAACGATCATTTAAATCATTGACAGTTTTTACATCAAAGTCAAAATTATCTAGATTTGTTTTTATGGACGAATCAAATACTTCTGATGCATGTCCTGTTAATGACCCTCAAACTAGTTGATAATATTTATCTAGATTTTTAGAAGTTGAACAGAAAACTATTGGATAATCAACATAATTGTAGTTGTTAGGGATTTCATAGTTATGATAATCAAAAATCTTTTCGTACATCTCGTCAAATCCGGCTTTGTATCTATTTCAATCTTCTTTTTCAAAGAAAACATCTCTTGCAGATAATAATTCTTTAGATCTAATTAGAGCTATTGGAATTCTATCAGTAAATCCTCTTAGTCTTGTTGCACTAAGTGGCTCTATACCCTCAAAACCAATCGATGATGGTAGATAAATTGTGATTCCAAGAAGTTCTATTGGGTATTCTTGATAATCTGTATAAAGTCACAATAAATTTTCTTTTCTTGGAATTTGATCTGTTCTATAAAGTTCAGGACTAGCAGGAGAAGTTAACTTATAGTTATAGAATCTCGAAATGGCAAACATTCTTTGTGCTTGTCTATGAGCAAATTCATTTGTACTATAAGATTGATAAGTTAATGAGATTTGTCCAGCTAAGTCTGTGATATTTAAAATTGGTGTAATATCCTTAGCCATAATTTGTGTATCTCAGAACTCTTCCATTTCTCTTCAGTTTTTAGCATGACATGGATGTTCTTGTCCTGCTTCAATTTCAGCAGGTGAGAAATTAACTACTTCTTTTTCTTCATAATCACCAGTATTGGTATCACGTTGATGGATGATATAACTTGCTGCAGTCATTTTATTATCATCAAGCAATTTTGCTGGTGTTGCGAAAACAAATAAAGTTAATGTTTGATAGATTAAGAATATTAACGAAATAATAACGTTGGCAACAATAACTCCAACTTTAGCAAATTTAACAGTTAATAAAATTGAAATAGATCCAAAAACCGCAAATGTAACTGCGTTACCTATAAACATAGATACTAATAAACCAACATAAAATCTAGGTTCTGTTTTCGGCAAGAAAATAGTAAATACTGATAAAAGTACTGTTGACAAGTTAATCATCAAACAGAAGAACCCAAATAATAAAAATTTAGTAAATACAATTTTTATTCTTGAGATAGGTTTAGAAATAATAATTAGTTCTGTGCCTTCCTCGTTTGTATCTTTGAAAACGTTAATGGCTAAAACTGCTGTAAATAATGCAGCCACCATACCCATAAATGTTTGAGCAATTGCTAATGTTGTGTTAGCTCAAACTTCCAATGTGTTCATTTTTACTGCAGCTGGAACAATAATAATAAAACTTGTGCAAGTAAAAAGGAAAAGTAACCATGTAATTCATACAGGTTTTCTTTTGATTGTATTTATAAATAGAAATTTAAAGTATGTGAAATTCATATTTATATTTGTTTATCTATTATATAGATAAAACATTTTAATTATAAAAAAGATAATAATTATAAAAAATAAAGGCGAACTCGCCTTTATTTATAGTAAGTTGTGAACAACTGATTGAATGTCATCATCGTCTTCACAAGAATCTAAGAAACGTTCTAACTTTTCTAATGTCTTTTCATCAGTTATATCTTTCTTGTCTTGTGCTACTAATTTAACTTCACCAGAGTGAATGCTAAATCCAGCATCAACTAATGCTTTCTTAGCATCATAGAATTGGTTAGGATCAACTAATACTTCATAGTTGTCTTCATGTTCTTTGATATCAACAACATTGAATGCTAGTAGTGATTCAAGAATGCTATCTTCATTTGTTTTTGCATTTTTTAATAAGATGAATTCAGCATAGTTATCAAAGAAAATTTTAACTGAATTAGGTCTTGCAATTTGACCATTTATCTTTCCAAGATAACCTCTTAGGTTGCTTGCTGTTCTATTAGTATTATCAGTTAAAGCAGTAACTATGAATTGTGTTCCATTTGGTCCATAACATTCATAAACTACGCTTGTCATATTTGCTGGATCTTTTGCAGCTCCAGAAATATTACGTTCAATAGATTCTCTTGATAAATTGTTAGCTAATGCTTTATCAACTGCAGCCTTCAATCTTGGGTTGGCATCAATGTTTGGTCCACCAACTTTTGCTGCTGCTTTAATTTCTTTTGCAAGCTTTAGTCAAATCTTGGCTTGCATTTGTTGCTTTTTATTTGTTTGACTAGCAACTAGATGTTTACGTGGCATGTTAAACTCCTACTCTTTTAGCTTAGCTAACGTACCTTTTAAAATCTTTCAGAACTTAACTGTATCTGGTACGCTAAATCCTTCAGCAGGAGAGTGACAGTTAAATAGAGTCGTGTTAATACTAATTGCATTAGCAACCATTGTTGGGTTCTTAGCACAAATGATTGCGCATTCAAGTCCACCTGCTACTGCAATAAACTTAACTTTTTCACCTGTAACTTCTTTATAAGTTTCACTTCAAATTTGTGCAGCAGTATTATGTTTAATATCATTAATGAAAGCCATTAATTGACCTTGTTGTGTACAGTTTTTGAATCCTAAAAGTGAACCTAATGATTGAATTTTTCTAACTGTTCTTTGAACTTCCCCATCAATGAAGCTTCTAACTTTAAAGTCAATTTTTAAATTTCCATTATCAGCACTAATAAATCCTAAGTTAGATGAAGAAAACATTTTGTTTTCTCCTAAAGCTTGAGTGAAAACTTTGTTAGGAGCTAATGAAGCAAATAATAAAATTTTCATTGAATCATCAATTGAATAAACTTTCTTAGGATTATCAACTTTTTCAAAAGCTAATACTGCATTCTCTTCTTGCTTTTGAGCAACTCTCTTAGCAAGAATTAATTGGTTAATAGCAAAACGTTTGAACTTTTCAAATTGTTTTGGTTCCATTAATAAATCAATCTTTGCATAAACTGGTAAAGAGTTATTGATTGGTCCACCATCAAATTTAGAAATAGAAATGTTTGTTTTGTTTAACATACTAAAGTCAACCAAACATTGTGCCAAGAATGCTATAGCATTAATGTGTGGTCTTACTACGTCGTTACCAGAGTGTCCACCTGTTAAACCTGTTAATGAAACATTGTAAGCTTGTAGGTTTGGTTTGAGATCAACTTGTTTAAACTTACAATCATACTTTAATGTTGAACATCCTGCTCCACCATAAGTTAGTTCATCAAGCCTTTCAGCGTCAATGTTTAAATAATATTTAGCCGTTAATGCTCCACTAGGTAATTCTTCAATTACACATTTACCTGGTTGGTCTTCTTCACAAACAGTAAATAAGTGTTCAATTGGTCCATGAATGATTTTTGGGTTGTACATAATAGCAAGTTGCGAAGCAACACCAATACCATCATCACCACCTAAAGATGTATGATCTGCTCTAATTTGTCCAGATTCAGTATCATAATATGGTGTAATAGGTTCTTTAACCATATCAATATCTGTTTTATCTGTTTTAGCAAGAACCATATCCATGTGTGATTGAAGCAAAACTGTAGGTCATTCTTCACAACCTGGTGTAGCTTTTTGTTTTGCAAGAATCATACCTGATGGGAAGGTTTGAACTTCACATCCAGCTTTTCTACATTGTTCTGCCAATCATTTAGATAAAGCAGCTTCATGGTAAGATCCATGAGGTATTGCACATATTTTTTTAAACCAAGACATCACTTCTTTTGGTTCAATGTTTTCTATTTCTCTAATTTCCATAAATAATCCTTTCAGATTAGCTTGTGTTTATATATTATAAAAAAATAAAAGTATTGTAAACAATACTTTTATCTTTATTTTTGGTTTATCTACTAGAACATTCCAGCTGGCATGTAAGCTCCAACAGCTAGTAAAGCAACACCGACAATTAGAATTGCAACGATTTGCTTTCAAGCAGCTTTGAAGTAGTCAGCTAGTTCCATCTTGCTTACTTCTAGGAATGGAAGAGCCATAGATGTAGGAGTTACAACGTTCATTCATCCCATACCGGCTGCAAATGCAGTTACGGCACCAGATAATGGAATTGTTCCACCTAAACTTGCTACGGCGCCACCAATAGTTGGCATCATGGCTGATGCAAGACCAGAACATGAAGGAATGAAGATTGTTAGTAATGTAGTTACTAAGAAGATCATCAAGATTCCACCTACTGGAGGCATTGCCTTAAGGGCAGTACCTAATCCATTAGAAATAACTGAGTTTAAACCAGAGTCAACCATTGTAAATGATAGACCTTTAGCTGTAGCAATAATGAATGCTACACCAATGAAGTCCTTGCATCCTTTGTAGAATACAGAGAATCAGTGGTTTGCACCTTGTCAGTTAATAGCTCCGATAATGATAGCAGCAGTAAAGAATACCATACCTGCTTCTAGCATTTGTCAAGAACCAATAGCTCCCATTGATGTCAAGAATGGGAAGTTTTGAGCTAACCAGTTGTTTGCATCAATGAATCCAGTAAATCCACAGATCTTATTTCAATCAATGAATCCTAGGATCATGATTATGAAAGCAATACCAAACACTATAAGTGTTCATTTACGTTTCTTAGTCATGGGAGGAAGTGCATCTTTATCAAATGTATATTTAGCTTTGAAATCTTGTTGAGATAAATATACACATGACTTCATTGGGTTCTTTTTAACTTTTCTTGCATATAACATTGTACATACAATAGATGTAACTGTTAATGCAGCAAACATTACTAATCTTCATGTAATACCATCCATCAATGCAATTTTCATTTCTGGTGGAACTGTAGAGTTAAGTGCATCTACAGATATTCCGATTAATACTGGGTTTACAGTTGATCCCATAACACCCACACCTGCTGATAAGAATAGAAGCATGAAACCTGTCATAGCATCGTATCCTGCAGCATACATCATTGGAATCATTACTAAGAATAAAGGTAGTAATTGTTCACACATGTTAAATGTAGAACCACAAATAGCTAGGATCAACATTAAGATAGGGATTAGAATAAATTCTTTTCCTTTTAATCTTCTTAATAAAGATCCAACACCTGCTTCAATAGCGTGTGCATCGTTAACTAGCGTCATTGATCCGTTAAATACTAACAAGAAAATGATGATAGCACCAGCACCCTTAACGTAGTTACCAGCTTTATTTGTATATCCAGCAAAACCTTGAAGAGGTTTTAAGAAGATATCCAAAATTCCAGGTACTGCGTTGGTTTCTGAAGTTTGTAAAACGCCTGCTAAATATAGTAGTCAAATTACAAACACCATGCAAATTAAAGCAGCGAAGATGATTGAAACCGCATTAGGCAATTTTGTTCTTGGTTTTTTAAAGTTAGGATTTTGTTTTAACTTTAAACCATAACTTAACTTCTTTTCTTTTGATTTTCAGATTTTGTCGAAAACCATACCTAAAACAGGTACTCAGAAGAATCATTTCGTTAAGTTAGCATAATCTTGCTCTAACGGTTCCTCACTCTTTTTAGTAAGAAGGATAGAGTAAACTAACCCACCAATTAAACCTGCTCCCGTTACTAGGGATGAGGCAACGATGTTACCAGTTATTTTTGCTTGATCGCCATTAAAGACACCTTGACAAACAATTGACAAGATAATCATTACAATACCAAGCGTTAAAAATAAGTTGTAAATAAAAAATTTATTTATAAATTTATTTAACGGTCATTTAACTCTCATAGGCTTCTTTACTAATGTTTTAACTTTTTTAGTTTTCATTTATAAATACCTAAATTGTTTAAATGGTGCTCGAAAAGGGACTTGAACCCATAAGAAGTTACCTTCAATAGATTTTGAGTCTATCGCGTCTGCCATTCCGCCACTCGAGCTCTATTATGTTCGTGGCTTAATAAATCATTAAGTTAAAAATCGATTTTTTATTGCGCAAAAACTTATTAACTTATTAATCTATCTTATATTATTATATAAATAATATAAGATATGAAGAACATATTTTTATACGATGTCCATACTCATACAAATATGGACCCCATGATAAAAGATTTAGACAATATTGTTTCTATTTGTAAAGATAGAAATATTGTTTGAAATGCTGTTGGTACTAATGTAGAAGACTCAAAAATAGCAGTTGAACAAGCAAAGAAATATAAAGGTCAAATCTTTGCTACAATTGGCATTCACCCTGACAATTGCAAAGATCTAAGTGATATAGATAAACTAGAACAACTTTATTTACAAAATAAAGATGTTGTTGTAGCTTGAGGAGAAATTGGTTTAGATTATCATTACGAACATTATGATAAAGAAAAACAAATTCTATTCTTTAAAAAGCAGCTAGAAGTTGTAAATAAATACAATTTACCAGTTTGTATTCATGTTCGTGATGCTGAAGATGATTGTTTTAAAATCTTAAAGATGGTGAAGAACCCAAACAAAGTTTGAATTCATTGTTTTGCAAAAGACACAGCTTGAGCAAAGAAATATATTGATGCTGGATTTATGATTTCTATTCCAGGTATTATTACATTTAAGAATGCTAAAGCATTGCATGAATCGATTAAAGTTATTCCGTTAGATAGAATGATGGTTGAAACTGATGGGCCGTGGTTGGCTCCTGAACCATATCGTGGTAAAACTAATTTACCAAGTTATGTTGAGTTTGTAGCAAATGGTATTGCTAACCATTTACAAATGTCTAAAGAAGAATTAATTAAAAAAGTAACAGCTAATGCTGTTAACTTCTTTGGAATTAAATAAACTTTTTAATTTCTCTTTGTGCATCTTTTTTCTTTTTAGTTTCACGTTTGTCAGATGCATTTTTACGTTTTGCTGTGGCAATAGTTAATTTTATTTTGCCGTGTTCAAAATGAATATTTAAAGGAATAACTGTTGCTTTGTTCTTTTTAACATAATTTTGAATCTTAAGAATTTCATTCTTATGTAATAACAATTTTCTTGTTCTAACAGCATCATCACCTTTTAAGTTTGATTGCTTTCAAGGAGTGATGTGCATATTCAAAACAAATGCTTCATTATTTCTAAAGACAACAAAAGCTTCATCTAATGTAGCTTGTGCTTGCACAAGCGATTTTACTTCTGCTCCTCATAAAGAAATACCACACTCATATTTATCTATGATTGCATAATTGAATAAAGCTTTTTTGTTGTTAACAAGAATTTTCATATTACTTTCTATGAACTACTTCAAATTCAATTCTTCTTTCATTCATGTCAGCACTAATACACTTTGCTCTGAATCTAGTACCTAATGTAATTATCTTATTAGAATTTTTTCCAATTAATTGGAAATTCCTTTCATCATATGTATAGAAATCATCTTTTAAATTAGCTAATTTGATAAGACCTTCAATAGTATTTGGAAGCTCTACAAAACATCCAAACTTAGTTACAGCTGAAACTCTAACATCAAATTCTTCACCTATATGATCTTTCATATATTGAGCAAACTTAAGAGCATTAACATCTCTTTCGGTTTGTATTGCTCTAAGTTCTGCTTCATTAGACTTATCACAATATTCTTTTAGCATTTCTACTAATTTCTTTCGATCATCATCTGTATATGCTTTTCTATTGAAAAGATACATTCAATATAAACGATGAACTACTAAGTCTGGATATCTACGAATTGGACTAGTAAAGTGTGTATAGTTTTTACTTGCTAGACCAAAGTGTCCAATGTTCTTAGTATCATATTCTGCCTTAGCCATTGTTCTTAGCATTAATATGCTAACTAAGTCTAAGTTTGGATTGTCAGCATTATTAATTAGTCAGTTAGACATTGACTTAGGTGTAATTGATAAATCTCCAGCTGGTAACTTAAAGTTAAGTTTTTTTGCTTCAACTTTGAACATCTCAACACGTTCAGCTTTTGGTTCACCATGAACACGATAAACAAAAGGTCACTTAACTTTAATTGCTTCAATAGTTACAGCTTCATTTGCTGCAACCATGAAGTCTTCAATCATAGATTGAGCTGTACCAGTCTCCCTTAATTTAATTTCAATTGGTTCACACTTTTCGTTAACAATAATCTTAACTTCAGGTATTTCAAGTTCTACATACCCTCTGTTCTTTTTCATTGTATATAAGATGTCATGAAGCTTTCTAGATGTTAATAACATCTTTCTAATTGCTTCAGTATCTTTTTCTAGTTTATCTCTTCCCTCAAAGAAAGCATTAACTTCATCATAGCTAAATCTTCTGTGTGATTTAATAATTGATGGATAAGTTTTAATATCTAAGAAAGATCCTTTCTTATCAATTACCATTTCGCAAGTTAATGCTAATCTTGGAACATTAGGATTTAATGAACATAAATCATCAGATAGATTATGAGGAAGCATTGGAATAACTCTATCTACTAAATAAGTAGAACATCCTCTTTTTAATGCTTCCAAGTCTAAACAAGAATTCATCTTTACATAATGACTTACATCGGCAATAGAGACGTATAGTCTATATGTTCCGTCTTCTAATTGCTCACAATATACAGCATCATCAAAGTCTTTTGATGTTGCTGGGTCAATTGTAACAATATCTAAATCTGTTAAATCTTTTCTTAAAGCTTTTTCTTCTTCATTAATATCAAGCTTTAGTTTGTTAGCATAATCTATAACTTCATCAGGGAATTCTGGTTCAATACCATTGTCATAGACAATAGATAAAATGTCTGTACCTACATCATTAATATGTCCAATGACTTTAGCAACTTTACAAATTGCTTCAGTTTCAGTAAACTTAACTACTGTATATAAGAACTTTGTTCCATTAGTCAATCCAGTAGTATCTTCCAATTTTATTGGAAGGTACATTTTCTTATCATCAGTTTCTACTTGATAGTGTTCACCATCAGATTTAAAACATCCAACATAAAAACCTTTTGCATGTTTAAGTACTTTTAGTACTTTAGCATCCTTTAGGTCTTTACCTGGACTGTCCATCTTTAATAAAGCAAATTCAACAGTGTCACCATCTAGTGCACCACCTAAATTTGTTTTATGAACAAAGTATCCAGAATCTTCTTTTCCTTCTTCAGTAATAAATCCAGCCAACTTAGAATTTATTCTAATTACACCTTTGAAGATCTTAGACATGTCAACATCAGCTTTAGGGTATCCTAAAACTAGTTTGCCATTTCTTAACTTTATAAGTTGTGCTGAATTTATTAATGATTGAATATTCTTGAAGAATATATTCTTATCAACACCATGTTCTTTATTTGAGAGTTTGCGAAGAATAATACCAATAGGTATTGGTCTTTTTCCTTCTTTAGCAACTATCTCTAATATTTGTTTGTAATAATCAGGTTTTTTGTTTTGCATATTATTTAACAAATAATAATGCGATACCTAAACCTAATAATATTAATGTAATGAGAAACATTATGATTTGTAAAATTTTTACAAATCCACGATCTTTTGTTTTCTTGAATAATTCAAGGTCTTGACCAGCTTGCGCATTAAGTCCAGCACCTGTACCACTACCAGATAATAATAGCCCTACTAGTAGTGCTATTCCACCAAACACAAACATTACTATTGCAATGGGAGTCATTATTAATCCTTTTCTAAATGTATATATATTATACATATTAAAAAAATAAAGAACTATATAGTTCTTTTTTTCTTTCTAGCAAAGTATGTTCCATTATTATCTGTAATATATTGTTTAAGATGGGAAATTAGGGGAATGTAATGGTCCTCATACTTATCCATCTTATCATATTCATCTTTAAAAAGATGGAATACTAATTTAGAAAACTCTAGGCTAAATTCATGATCATCTGATTTTTCAAAACATTGTCCACATAGCAAACCATGTTTTTGAAATGAAATCGTTTTAATGTGGTGGTTGTGACAAATAACACAATCATCAACATGCAAATCTATTCCCGCTAATTTACAATAGTTTCTTAAAACTATTAGTTCGGCTTTAGCATCAGGACATTTTTTATCAATGGCATATTTTCTCATTGATTCATAAAACTTAAAGTTTTTAGTGTTGGGATAAACTAATTGATCAGCTAATGAGTTTAATGTAATTAGACTTTGTCTAAAGTTTGGTCATTCAACTTTTTCTAGGGCATTAACTTTCATTAGTTTAGACATCTTATCTTCATTTCTTGCTAAGAAAAATTGAAACTCACAATAGTTACCAAGTTGCATATGTCTAGCATTATGACTTTCAATTCGTTTTGTCCCTTGAGCTAAACAAACGAATTTGTTACCAAATTCATTAATGAAAGTTATGACTTCATCAAACATTTGATAGTCATTCCTTGCAATTAAATATCCCTTGGTAATTATTTCTGCCATATTATTTTTTAAAATAACCTAATGATTGAAGTGTTTGTTCATCGTTTCTTCAATCTTCTTTAACCTTAACAAATAGCTTAAGCATGATTCTACAATCAAAGAACTTTAAAAGTTCTTGTCTTGCTTTGGTTCCAATTAGCTTAATCATTTTGCCACCAGCACCAATAACAATTGGTTTTTGACTTTCTTTTTCAACAATTAATGAACAATTTATTGTAAATAAATTTTGTTCTTTATCATAGTTCTTACTATCTACTAATACTGCTAAAGAATGTGGAACTTCTTGTTTTAAAATGTGTAGTGCCTGCTCTCTTATGATTTCTTTAATCAAGAAATCATCTGACATATCATTTGGTTCAAAGTAACCATCTTGTGGAGCAATATCATAAATGAAAGAGATAACATTATTAACATCTTGTACAGAGTTGTTATCTATCAACATTTTGTGCTTAATACCATTTAAACCATAGAGGTTTAGTTTATCTATTACTTCTGCATCACGTGCTAAATCTTTGTGTGTAAAGACAACCATAAGGTCTTTGACCTTATAACTATTAATCACATCAATTAAGATTTTGTTTCCTACTACAACATCTTTAGATGCATCAATCAATAATAAGACAATGTCAGCATTCTTAAAACTTTGTTTTACTTGCGAATTTAAGAAGCTATCAAGTTTGTTTTTAGGTTCATGAAACCCTGGCGTGTCTAGAAAACAAATTTTAATTCTGTCGTCTTCATATACAGATTTAATTTGATTTCTAGTGGTTTGAGGTTTGTAGCTAACAATAGCTACCTTTTGTTTCATTACCTTATTTAAAAAAGTGGATTTGCCGGCATTAGGTAATCCGACAATGGCAACAGTACATTGTTTTTTCATTATTAAAAAATGACTCCTATCACTACAAGTAGTGCTTTAATTAAAACCATCAAGCACACAATGATTGACATGATTGAAAGGATTAACATGGTTGCAGCGGCCACATCCTTTATCTTTTTAGCATTATAGCTAAATTTAAATGACACCATGTCCGTTAAGTTTTCAATTGCAGTGTTAATTAATTCACCAGCAATTAAAACCATCATGCAGACAACAAGAATGATTCAATCATAATATTGCATACCTGCATGTAAAATACCACCAAGGATAAATACTACAGCAGTACATATAAAATGTACTACTAGTGAAGATTCTTCTTTTAAACTTGAACCAATACCTCTAAAGGCATATAAGAACTTTCTAAAGAAAGCTCCTTTGGTTTTACGTTTTTTTAGGTTTTCGTTTTCCATAATATATATTATATATTCCTAATTATCTTCTTGGTTGTGTCCATCATGACTTTCTCGTCTTTAGAAGTCATGTGGTCAAAACCTAATAAATGTAATAGCCCGTGTGTAAATAAAAAGATTAATTCATGTTTAAGACTATGTCCATAAGCTTCAGCTTGTTTCTTTGCTTGATCTAAACAAATAAAGATTTCACCTAATAAAGGAACGATAACTGATTTGTCGTCTCTATTAGCAAAGCTAATAACATCTGTTACTTTATTTATTTTTCTATATTTATTATTAATATTCTTTATTTGCTTAGACGAAACAATACTAATATCAAAAACTACATTTTCGCAAAGCTTAAGTTGCTTGAATGTGCTAACACAGATTGCATCAAAGGCCTTTTTTACGCCTGCTACAGGCATTTGTCCATAAAGTCTATATCTAATCATTACTTAACCTTCTTGCTCTCAACTACGGTGTTGTAAACTAATGATGCTTGTAAATCATTTGTTCTTGCAACTTGCTTTGCTGCCTGTTTTAAACTTAAACCATCTTTTATTAATATATTGACTTGATCAATAATATCTTGTTTAGAAAAGAAACTTGGTTTTTGTTGTTTTTGTTTTTGAACAATAACAACAAATTCTCCTTTATCAACTATATCATTAATAATCTCATCGTATTTTCCACGATAGATTGTTTCATTTAACTTTGTTAATTCACGACAAACAACAAAGTATGGATCTTTAAAAATATCTTTGATATCTGCTAGTGATTGTTTAATTCTATGAACTGATTCAAAGAACACAACAGGAACATTTAAAGAACTAAGTTCTTTAAGCTTTTCAATTCTTTGACTTTTGCTTGCAGGCAAGAAACCATTAAAATAAAAGTTATTTAGATTTAATCCTGATACTACTACTGAATGTAGTACTGAACTAGGACCATTTAAAATTTCAACTGCTATACCATTTTCATAGCACTTGTTTACAAGTGCATATCCTGGGTCTGATAAACAAGGATACCCAGCATCAGAACATAAAATTGTTTTTTTACTTTTTATTTTATTTAAGGCTAGTTCAACTTTATCATTCTCATTAAATTTTTGATAGCTAATTAATTCTTTGCCATGAATATTTAGCTTTGCTAATAATTTGGAAGTTACTCTTGTATCTTCACATAAAATACATTCACATGCTTTTAGAGCGTTGATTGCTCTAAATGTGATTTCATCTAAATTACCAATTGGCGTAGCCAATATTTGTAACTTAGTTTTTGCTTCTGGTACTTTAACTATCATAAGTGTTAATATTATTTTATAATATTAAAAGCGTTTAGAGGTAATAACTATGAATATGAATCAAATAATGGCTCAAGCACAAAAAGTGCAAAGAGAAATGCAAAGAAAACTTGAAGAACTTTATAAACAAGAGTTTACTTATGATTATCAAAATGGTTCAGTAATGGTTACCATTAATGGTAAGGGTGTTATTAAATCTATTGAAATCAATAAGACACTTATTGATCCAGAAGATCCAATCACTTTACAAGAAATGGTTACTGAAGCTATTAACTCTGCAATTGAACAAGTGACAGCTAAAGCTGAAGCTATTCAACAATCAATGATTCCAAGTGGCATGGGTGGATTATTTTAATGAGACCTAAAGAGTTTGAATTTTTAGTTGATGCAATTAAATCTCTACCTTCGGTAGGATCTAAAGCAGCTGAAAGAATTGCTTATCATTTAATTCATCAAGATCAACAATATGTTGATGAATTTATAAAGAGAATAACTAATGCTAAGAATAGCATTAAGTTTTGTAAGCAATGCGGTAACTTTGCTTTAGATGATTTATGTACTATCTGTTCAAACCCAGAACGTGATAACTCAAAGCTTTGTATTGTAAATACAATTGATGAATTAAATAAGATTGAAACTACAGGTTGTTTTAATGGAATCTATTTTGTTTTAAATGATGAAATCAATGTTAAAGCAAAAAAGAAAATAAATTCAGAAATCATTAAGAAATTAATGAACTACTGTGCTGTCAAAAGTTTCAAAGAAGTTATTATTGCAACCAACTTAACAATCAATGGTGAAGCAACAAATATCTATCTAAATAAATTATTAAAAGATATATTACCTGCGTGCGTTACATATAAATTAGCTATAGGTCTTCCGGTTAACTCTGCTTTAGACTATGCTGATGAAAATACTTTAAAGTATGCAATAAAAAATAAAACTAAGATTTAGGTCCCGGTTTTTTAATTCCATATATTATTCTATATATACCCTGGTTTGGGAAAATGTTGTCCTTACATATAGTTATGTAAAACAAAAAAGCACCACACACGTGCTTTAACTTAGTGCTGCTCTATTTCTAGCCTGACACAGTTCGTACCACACGTTGTGATGCTTTAAGATTATACATTATGCGATATGATATTTTGTTTTTTTATGTTTCTTATAATTATTAATCTTTTGACTTAGCTTTTCAACTTCAGCTTTAGCATTTACTAATGCTTCATCTTTATATACACCTTGATCAATGTCGTGTCTTAGTTGACTTAAGATAATTTCATTAAAACATGAATTGATATGTTCAACTAATGAAACACATTTGCGTTTATTGCTTCTTATGGCAATAGAGTAAGAACTATTTGCTTGAATCTCTGCAATTGCATTCATAGCAAATTGGTAAGCTTCGCTTCCGATCTTCTTATCTTGATATAACGATTGTAATAACTTATTTTCTTGAGATATTAAATCTGTAGGTGCAAAACTATTTAATGCAAGTGCCTTAATAATATAGAAGTAGTCTTGCAATTCTTGAATCTTAATCTTTTCTGGAGATTTGTATTCAAATTCTTCATAGCTATCTTCAGCCACACTTGGTTCTACTAACAGTAGTTGAATCAATTGTCTGAATGAGTTGATCATATTATTAACAATTGGAGGATAAACAACCTTAGTCGATTTGCGAGATTGAGGTTGTTGATCATAACTACCTTCTACTCTAATTGAGTCATAAGTGCGTCTTAAATCGCTCGGAACCAGTTTAGTAATAGAAGATATCAAGTTAATGTACGAATCAGTGTAGGAAGGGTTATTTTCAGTTTTGATAACCTTCAGCACATCTTTTACTTTACTGTCTAAATTTAAGTTTGTTATATCTTTTAATATGTGCGTGATGTAATATGTAACGAATCTAGGGTTGTTTGGAGATTGAAGGATATCCAAAACTTTTTGTTTCCCTTCTTTACATAAAATTTCATTTACATCCTTATATGATGTTGTATTGTTTACAACAATCATGTTCTTGTGAAGGTTTAATAATTGTAAACCATTCTTTAATGTTGAAGCTTTTCCGGCTTCATCATTATCGAACCACAAAACTATATTATCTATACAGCGTGTATTAAGAATCATGTTTTTATGTTGTTGTGTGAAAGCCGTTCCCATCAATGCAACAGCACCATATTGGCTTTCATTCATTCCAGCTTCATATAAAGACATTAAGTCAATATTGCCTTCTAACACTATAAGTGTTTTTGGTCTATCTAACATTACACGATCAAAGTTGTAAAGTGTGTTTGACTTGCTAAACAAATTTGTTTCACGTGATGTGAGATATTTGAGTTCAGTATCTTTAGTTATGTCACGAGCAATAAATGCTACAATGAATCCATTTCTATCTTTGATAGGGAAAGTTATACGGTTATGAAAGTAATCAGAAATTTCTGAAGTTTTTTCATTAATGTTTATTAATGAAGCTTTCAATAGTGAATCTTCGTTTCAAATTTGCTTGTGAGGAATTGATGAGTCAGTAAGAATATCATAGATTATTCTTTTCTCATTTCCTTTTCCAGCAAAACCTATTTCAAACTTTCTGATGGTATCATCAGATAGTTTACGATCGTATAAATATTGAAGATATTGTTTGTTGTCTTCATTGTATAAAAGTGTCTTAAATAAATCATTTGCGTCCGCGTTGAGATCAAATAATTTCATATTAGCGGGCGAGTAGTTTTTGTTTTGTTTAGATAAGAATTTGTTGATGTCTGCTTCAGAATAACCAGACATCTTAGCAACTTCTCTAATGGCTTCGCCATAGCTTATCTTTTTAAACTTTTGAACAAAGTTAATAACATTCCCGCTTGCTCCGCAGGAAAAGCATCTAAAGATTTTCTTCTTAGGACTAACTGACATGCTTGGGTTTTGATCAGGGTGAAAAGGGCATAGTCCAAAAAAGTTGGCACCTGATTTGTGTAATGACACAAACCTACCAACTATATCAACTATGTCAGCTTTTTCTAATAATTCTTCTACAAAACTTGCCATGGGTATATCTTTATATACTATTTATTTAAATAATTTAAAATTTCAGTAATTTTGATTCTGTCTTGTTTCATTGTGTCACGATGTCTAATTGTTACACAAGCATCTTTTTCTGAATCAAAATCATAAGTTATACAATAGTATGTTCCAATTGCATCTTGTCTACGATATCTCTTACCGATTGAACCAGTTACATCATAAACTGATGGAACATTAGCAGCAATTAACTTATCAAAAACTTTCTTGGCATTGTCATTAAGTTTATTACTTAAAGGTAATACTGCTACCTTATATGGGCACAAAGCATAAGGTAATCCTAGCACTTCTCTAGTCTCGCCATCTTTGATTGGTTCAACTCTATATGCATCACAAATGATTGCATAGAACAAACGTTCTACACCAACAGATGGTTCAATAACATAAGGAATGAATCTCTCATTCTTATCTGGGTCAAGATATCCTAATGTTGCACCAGAAAGTTTTTGATGGTTTGATAAATCAAAATCAGTTCTATTAGCTAAACCTCATAGTTCTGCTCAACCATGTGGAAAGTTATATTGGAAGTCAATCGTCCTTGCAGAATAGTGACTTAAGTCAGCTTTATCGTGTTCTGACATTCTAATGTTTTCTTTTTTAAGTTTTAAAACATTAAATAAGAAGTTTTCTATATCTTTGATATATTGCTCAAATTTAGCAGGAGCGTCTTTAGGATAATTGAAAAATTCAATTTCCATTTGTTCAAATTCTCTAGTTCTAAAGATAAAGTTTCCTGGCGTAATTTCATTACGGAAAGCTTTACCAATTTGTCCAACACCAAAAGGAACTTTAAGTCTTAACGCTCTTTGAATGTTAGCAAAGTTAATGAAAATACCTTGAGCTGTTTCAGGTCTTAGATAAAGTTCGTTTGCTTTATCTTCGATAACAGATTGACTTGTTTTAAACATTAAGTTAAAACTTCTAATGTCAGTTCAATCTGACTTACCACAGTTAGGGCAAGCAATTTTTTTGTCTTTAATTATTTTTAATAATTCAGCCTTGTCTGTGTTTTCATTAATTTTAATATCTGGATATTTTTCTTCAATAAGTTTGTCGGCTCTAAATCTTTGGTGACAAGCTTTGCAATCAATTAATGGATCAGCAAAGTTTGCTAAGTGTCCTGAAGCTTTTCAAACTGATGGGTTTAAAATAATAGATGAATCTAATCCAACCATATTTGGTTGAGATGTAATAAAGTGGTTTCATCATAAACTCTTAATATTGTTTTTTAAAGCGACACCTAATGGACCATAGTCTCATGCATTAGCTAATCCACCATAGATTTCGCTACTTGCAAAAACAAAGCCATAGTTCTTTAAATAATTAACAATAGTTGCTTGATCAAATTTATTTGCCATAATATTTTAATTATAAAAAATATATTAATTATTGACTACTTATTATAAAAAGAAAAAGAGGGTATAACCCTCTTATTCTTTAGTTATCGTTTCTATAGACTAACGATACCTGTTTTTTCATCTCTTGCTGGTTTAGTGTCTTCTGGTTGAAGAGGTTTTTCTTTGTTTTCTTCAATATCTCCGCCAAAAGCTGCTGCAGCATCTTGTTGAGCAAAAGATTTGAATGTAAATTTATTTCTGATTCAGAAATAAATACCAACAGCGCTTATAGCAACAAGGATAACAGTGTGGATTGCAGGAAGTGCAAACAAACCAGACTTACCATCTAGTAAACCGTTTCTTACTGAAGCTACAACGATGAAGAATATGAAGTGAACAAGTGTTAGTGCACCAAACACTCATCCTCTTTTCTTGTAATCGTCACGTCCGTTGATGAATAACAAAACAACTAATCCGATTAGTGCAAGTGTTAAGAAAATGTCAACAATTAATCCAAATGTCAATGCAGCGGCATTAGGAATTGTGAAACAAATTCATGTAGCAATGATGCATAGCACTGCTAACAGTCATACACCTAAAAGAGTACTCTTATAATACTTATAAGGAATATTTTTTGTCATATGATTTTCCTTTCGTCTTTTCATATTATATAAAAAAAGAGTGCTATAGCACTCTTATTTTTATTATTTTGACTTAGCCTTAGCTTTTTCTTTCTTTTCTTCCTCTAAAGCTTTCTTCTTTTCGATAGCTTCTGGAGGTAGTTTTAGTTCTTTGTGAATATAGTCAATTTGGTTCTTAACAATTGTTTCTAACAATAGCAATGTTTCAACAATTAAATCAAGTTCTTTACCATTGTGCTTAATTATGTCTTTAGCTCTTCTATATTCAGTTTGAATAATTTCTTCAATTTCTTTATCAATCTTTTGGTTTGTAGCTTCACTAAAGCTCTTTGGAGCATAGGCTGGAATTGATCCTTCAGTTGGAATGAATTGAGTCATACCAACATCTGACATACCAAGTTGAGTTACCATAGATTTAACTATGTTAGTTACTTTATATAGGTCGTTACTTGCACCTGTGGAAATAGCATCTTTACCATAAATAACTTCTTCAGCTGCTCTACCACCTAATGTAGTTCTTACAATAGCTAATAGATCAGATTTCTTATGAATAGCAAGTTCTTGCTTTTCAGGTGTAGATAGTGTATAACCTGCAGCGACACCACGTGGAATAATTGTAATCTTTTCAACTACATCTCCACCTTTAGTGTGAAGACCAACTAATGCATGACCAGCTTCGTGGTAAGCAATTTGTTTCTTTTCTTCTTCAGTAATTACTCTTGACTTCTTAGCTGGACCTGCAATTACACGGTCAATAGCTTCATCAATTTCAGACATACCAATTGCAGTCTTACCTAATCTTACTGCAAGTAAAGTTGCTTCGTTTAATACGTTTTCAAGTTGAGCACCACTAAAACCTGGAGTTCTTCTTGCAACGTCAGTTAAGCTTACTTTGCTTGATAAGTTTTTGTTTCTTGCGTGGATCTTTAAGATTGCTTCACGTTCTTTAATGTCTGGTAGGTTAACTTGAATGTGTCTATCAAATCTACCTGGTCTTAAAATTGCTTCATCTAGAGAATCTAGACGGTTTGTTGCTGCCATAATTACGACACCAGTTCTTGTGTTGAAACCATCCATTTCAGCAAGTAATTGATTAATAGTTTGGTCAGCGATTCCACCACCGCCACCAGCAATATCGTTTCTTCCTCTCTTACCAGCAACAGAATCGATTTCATCAATAAAGATGATTGATGGAGCTGCTTTCTTTGCTCTCATGAATAGGTCTCTAACTCTCTTAGCACCTACACCAACTAACATATCATCAAAGCTTGAACCTGATGCTTGGAAGAATGGCACTGATGCTTCACCAGCAACAGCTTTAGCTAATAATGTCTTACCAGTTCCTGGAGGGCCATATAGAATTACACCTCTAGGTGTTCTTGCTCCCATAGCTGCATATTTTTCTGGATTCTTTAAGTAATCAACGATTTCAATTAATTCGTTCTTTTCTTCTTCAATACCAGCAACATCACTAAACTTAACATTGCTCTTTGCAATCTTAGCTGATGATTTTCCCATACCAAAGATTGATTCTTCGCCTTGTCCCATCATTCCTGACATTTTAGAAATTTTACTAAAGTATCAAATAATAACTACTAGGAAGATGATTGTTGGTAACATGTTTAAAAGTACAATACCAATATTATTCCCTGTTGATTGAACAGTAGCATTTGATTCAAGAGTTTTAGCTCATGTTTCAAATGTTGCATAACCTTCTGATGAAGATTCGATTGTTACACCACCAATAGTATATTGGTCAGATTCACCAATTAATTGAACTTTTAACTTAAATTCAATTTCTCTATTTACATTAGTAGGAATAGCATGAACAGAGTAAACTTCTGCATTTGTTCCTAAATTTTGATAATAGTAAGCAATAGAATTGTCAAAGTTTTTTAAATCAATAATATATTCAGCACCTTCGTGTGTTGAATCAGTTTCTAATTCAAGTTTTCCATCAGCAGTAGTGTGAACATCAACTGGTGTTACACTTTTATACTTAGGTGTACAACTTCATACAATTAAGAAAATAAATAATCCAATGATAGTTAAAGCTAAGATTCATCTAATGATGGATTTTGTTCTTTTAGCTTTCGTTTCTGGATCTGCAGGTTGTTTTTGATAAACAACTTTGTCGTCTGGACTTGTTCCAGTTCCAGCAGTTTGTTGTTCATCAATCTTAGCTGCATTTATGTGTAATTTTTCTTTTTGCATAGGATTCCTCCTTAATTTGCTTATATATTATAGTTTATTCAAGTATTTCTTATCAAATTCTGCGATGTATGGTAAGTTTCTAGCAACTTCTTTAATGTCAAGACCGTAGCCAACTAGGAATGGACTTCCTTTAAAGCTAAAGCATACATAGTCTGCTTTAAAAGGAACAACTCTCATATCAACTTTGTCAGCCAGAACTACAAACTTAAGTGAATGTGGTTTCTTGCCAAGTAAGTACTTCTTTAATACGGACAACGTTTTAGCTGTATCAAGAACATCTTCAACGACAATTACATCTCTCCCTCTAATATCATTTAGAAGCTTAGTAACAATCTTTGGATCACTTACTGCTTTCATGCTTCCACGGAATGAACTAAGTGTCATGAAATCAAAATGTAGGTCAAAATTTAGTTGCATTACTAATTCAGCATAGAATGAAACAGCACCTTTTAGAATACCCAATAGAATTGGACGTTTCTTGCAATGAGCATAATGTTTATTAATTCAATTAGCTGCTTTTGTAATTCCAGCTTTAACTTCTTTTGTGCTTACCAAAATTTTCTTTACATATTTTGGTTTATAAATTTTTGCCATACTATTTTCCTTTCATTAACACTATTGAATCACATTCAATAAGATTTAAGTCTTGTTCAAATCTTGTTGCTTTGACATTTATTTTCTTTGTCTTTAATAATTTTTTCAAACTAGCAACTATATGCTTACGAATTGGTTGAATCATTATCTTATCACAAACTATAGTGATGTCAATGTTCCCAATTGATAGGTTTTTTCTTTTAGCCATAGTTAGTGCGTAGTTCAAAATTAATTTTGAATTCATTTTTTTACACTTAACATCTGTGTCAGGAAAAGCAATTCCAATATCGCCACCTTGACATGCGCCTAGTATTGCATCAGCAACTGAATGCAAAACTAGATCACCATCTGAAACAGCGATAATTTTGTAATTGCTTTGACATTCATAACCACCTAAAACAATCTTGGATTTTGCCTTAGTTATTTTGTGAATATCTTTTCCAAAACCTATAAATTCCATAATAAATATAGATATTTATTATACATATAATATATTTTTTACTTGAATAATATAGATTAATAAAAATAAAAATGGGATTACCCCATTTTTCTTTGGATTAAAGTTTTAGCAAATAATGAACTTTCATTCCTGCTTTTTCAATTTTAGCTGGACCTTCGGGTAATTCAGCTAATACACCTAGAACTAATAAATGTTCAGCTTTAGCTTTAACTTGTTTCATCATTTGTTTAACTGCTAGAACAGTACCACCAGTTGCAACAATGTCATCAACAATTAAAACTCTTGATCCTGGTTTAACATCGTACTTGTGCATTTCAATAGTATCTTTGCCATATTCAAGCGCATAACTTGCTGATACTGTTGTTCTTGGAAGTTTACCTTTTTTTCTAATAGGAACAAAAGGTAAGTTTAATGATTGAGCAATTAATGTTCCAAACAAGAACCCTCTAGACTCAAGGGCAACAACAATATCAAACTTATTGCCTTTAATGGTTTTTAACATTTCATTAATTGTTAATTTTAGAACTTTAGGCTTAGTAAAGATTGGTGTAATATCTTTAAAGCTAATACCTTTTTTAGGAAAGTTAGGTACAACTTTTAATGTGTTTTTAATTGTTCTTAAGCTTTGTGTCATATTATTCTCCTTGTTGTTTTTTCTCTTGACTTACAGGAATTTGTCTAGTAAATTGGTTAATTCCTTCAATTCCTTGTTCATCAATGTCATCGTAATTAATAACAACTTTGTTTTTATTTCTTTCAACAATACGGTTAAGAACAGCATTTCTTACTTTCATAAATTGATAGTCAAGGAATGACAATGTAAATGGCGCAATTGATACAGTTACAATACCACCAATAATCAATAAAGCAACAATTGAAGAAATGCCGATAGGTCCAGTTATTGCAAAGACAACGATGAAAATTAAGTATGCTAATCCGCTTGTTCAAATGTATGTTCAGTTGTTTGTTAGAGCAACATTAACAATATATTTAAATTCTTGTTTGTTGTAAGCATCTTTTCTACTTCATGCACCATTAATGTTTCCAATCATCATTGAAGTAAAGATGGTATTAACTACAACAATGAACACAAATCCAATAACAACGAATTGGTCAAATTTTACTTGGCAGATTGCAGCTAATCCTAGGATTAATAATGGTATTCCAAATGATCCTGCTAACATTGGGACAAAGGCTATTCAATTGTATCTGATTACTCCATATAATGAACAGCATAGTGTAGCTACTAGAATAGAGATCAATGCATAATCTAGAATATCGTGGTTTGTTGAACCAACAATGTTTTGTACTAAAACTAAATTGCCTAAGTCGTCATCAAGTTTTTCAGCAATGGATAGAGCAACATCGTTAATATTACTTGCATTAGTATAGAAATACCATCAACCATTTTGAACATCATGATAATAAGATGTATAACTTAGTTCGTTTACTCATCCAAGACCAAGAACATCTTGATCGGTTTTAATTGCTAAACAATTACTTGTGTGATACATAGTTGAACTAGTAAATCCTAAAACACTGAAGACAATAATTCCAGCAATTAATAGCACTCCAACCACGATAACAGCAATCATTGCTTTCTTACCAGTTGAATCAATTTTCTTCTTGCTCATTGAACTATAGAAAGCTAAATCTAATCTTGTTGCATCCATGCTGGCAGGAATAGCACTATTGCTTTGATACAACATTTCATTTGCAATATTGGATGGTTTCCCAAAGAAACCAAACTTAGCAAATGTCAATTGATTATTAAAGAATAAAATGTGCAGTAAACCATTAAATAGGTATACATTTATAAATATTGCAAATGATCCAATAATCAAAACTAATCCTAAAGAATTTAATGCAACTGGTGCAATGTATGTAAAACATAAACCAAAGATTAATGTGATTACACTAATGTCAGTAATTGGTAATAAAGATTGTTTAAATGTCTTCTTAACAATTAATTGAGTGTCTTCATGCGAATTTAGTCTACGTTTCATCCTTCCACATATAACTAGCGAAGCTAAGAAGCCTGCCATAGCCATAGTGAATAAACCAAATAACAATGACATACTAATCGCAGTTGCGCCAATTGTTGCAATTAATCCAGTCATAGATAGAGCAAAAATCATGCAGATTCAGCTCATTACTCCGGTTGTTCTATATAGAACAGCTAGAATTATTAATAAAGCAATTAGAAATATTAAGAAACCCAAACTCAAAATTCCAACCAGGCTACTTCCGCCAAAAATTGTTTCCGTGAATGATGGAGCTACATAAATTGACTTAAAATTGTCTTGAGTGATTGTAGTAAATGACTTATTGTATGATGTGATATCATCTAAATTAATTGTCTTGATGGCTGCCTTACCAAAACCATATTTTATTTGGTTATTCAAATAAGTCGTAGCAAGATTCTTAGTTGATTGGGTATATCAGAAATAATTAACGCTATTGATTTCTAATGATTCAAAGTTAACTTCATTTTTATATTTTTCAGTAATCTCTTGAGGAATGAATTTATCGAAATTAGCTATTGTAACTATGTCATCAACATACTTATGAGTAAAATCAATTTCATTCGTTCCAGGCGTTGCTTGATCAATATAGTTAAAGATGTCAGCGTTAGGAATATCATAATCATCTCGATCATGGTCTTTGACTGATTGCAATCTACAAGCTAAACTATCAGGTTTGTCATAATCTTCGCCTTTAAAATTTTTGGTTTTATATGTATTTGAAAATTTAGCATAAGCGGAATCTTCATAAAGGTTAAGATAACTACGATCTTTACCATAGTTTTGATTTCCTCAGTTGGCTAAATGGTAGTTAACTTCGTTGTACAAACCATTTATATTATTAACAATGTACAATCTTGGTTGACAAAAAGGTTTAATATCTTCATTTATTTTTTGTTGAGTGGATTTTTTAGCATCAGCTAAGTTAGTAAAAATTTCTTTAATTAAAGCTTTACTTTCTGACTTTATAGTGAACAAAACTCCATTCCCGCCATCTTTGTCAACTATTGTTTTAACTTCAGGATTATCAGGGTCAACTTTACTTGGAATATTAAAAACTTGTCTATAGGGGATGACAGAATATACAGGTTCTTGTCCTTCATCTTCTAGTCATCAACGGTAAACGAATGTTTTTTCATTAGAGTTAAACCCTTTTTCACTAAAGAAAGATAAGTATTGGTCATTGTCAATCTTTTCTTTCTTTTCTTCTTCAGAAGAGTAATGTTTACGATAAACTTTATCAATTTCAAATTGTGCTGTTAAGAAGCAATCAAATTCGTGTTCTTCTTCGGTTTCATAGCATTCATATGCAACATCATATGTTTTTTGTCCTTGATCTTTTAATCATCTAGACAGCTTTTCAGCGCACTCTTTTGTTATTCTATTTGCATCGTCGTATTCAAATTGAGATTTTTCAGTTTCGCTGTAGTTTGCAAATGGATCAATTTGTAATCTGCCTTTAACTGATCTAGTAAATTCAGGACTTTCAGTATAGTTAGAAGCTATGTGTCAAATACCAACTCCAGAAGCTGCTAAAGAACCTGCAGCAAGAATGCTAGAAAAAATAATTGGGAGAATTGCAACTCTTTTTTTTCTAGAATCAAATTTATTAGGTTTTTGATCAATGTTTGTCATAGTTTCTTAATTATATACATAATTAAACTTTATTGTAAATATTTAATATATTTTTTAATTTATAATATGTGGTATCTATTGGAGGCAATATGAATTTAACAAAACCGAGAGGAACTCAAGATTATATTTATGAACTAGAACCTGGGTTCGATATTATTTGTGAAGCTTGCAAAACCATTGCCAAATTAAATGGTTTTTATCAAATAAAAACACCAAGCTTTGAATACAAAGAATTATTTATTAGAACTGTTGGTGATACATCTGATATTGTTAATAAAGAATTCTATGAATTTAAAGATAAAGGTGACCGTGACATGGTTCTTCGTCCTGAATTAACAGCTAGTGTATGTCGTGCTGTTGTTGAAAACAAACTACTACATAGAATGCCTCATCCAATGAAATTCTTTTACATTGAACCAATGTATAGATATGAAAGACCACAAAGTGGTCGTCTACGTTTATTCCACCAATTTGGTGTTGAATGCGTTGCTTCTGATTCATATTATGATGATGTTGATATGGTTTTATTAGCAGAATCAATTTTAAATACTTTTGGTTATAAAGATTATGTTCTAAAGATCAATAATATATGTTCTACGGCAACTAGAGCAAAATGAATTGAAGCTTTGAAAAAGTATTTTGCTGACTTCAAAGATCAACTAACAGAAGATTCTGTTGCTAGACTAGATCGTAACCCTCTAAGAATCTTAGATGATAAAGTAGATGGTAAGAAACCGTTTGTTAAATTAGCTCCTAAAGTAACACAATTTGCTACGCAAGAAGAAATTGATTACTTTAAAAAGATAACAGATGCTTTAACACAATTACAAATTCAATATGTGATTGATGACACATTAGTTAGAGGATTAGATTACTATTGTAATTTCATCTTTGAAATTGAATCTACATCTGAATTATTAAAAGGACAACCAACTTTAGTTGGTGGTGGTAGATACAACACTATGATTAAAGAACTAGGTGGAGAAGATGCCAACTGTGTTGGTTTTGCTCTAGGTATTGAAAGATTGTTAATTGCTTTAACAGGTAATACTGCTTTGAAAAAAGAAATAGATAACTACAAACATCTTGATGTTGTAGTTGCTAACCTAGCTGAAGAAACAAGCATGATTAGTGCAATGATATGTAAGATGTTAAGAATCGCAGGATTTAGTTGTAGTGCTAATTGAAACACAACAAAGTTGGATAAGCATTTTAAATATGCTGAATCTCAAAATGCTAAATATGTAATCATTGTTGGACCAAGAGATGTTAAGAAGCAATCTGTTCTTGTAAAGAACCAATTGACAATGAAACAAGAAGAAGTAAAAGTTGAAAAACTAGTTGACTACTTCATTAAGAAAAAAGGTAAAGAAGAATAATATGAAAAAACTTTATTGCGGTAATGTTAATGAAAAATTCATTAACCAACAAGTAAACATTAAAGGTTGAGTTAAGAAAATCAGAAAGATGGGCTCCATCACTTTCTTAGATGTTGCTGATCGTTATGGTTTAGTTCAAGTTATTGTAGATGAATCTACAAACATTGAAGGTTTAACTAGAGAATCTGTGGTTAATGTTAAAGGTACAGTTGTTGCTAGAAAAACACCAAATGACAAACTAAAAACTGGCAAGATTGAAATTAAATGTGAATCATTAAAGATTTTATCTTTATCTAAAACATCTCCAATGATCGTTGAAGATGTAACCGACGCATTAGAAGATATCAGATTAAAACATAGATATCTAGATTTACGTCGTGATACTGTTAGAAATAAAATTATTTTTAGATCTAAATTTATTAATGAATTAAGAGCTTATCTTGTCAAACAAGATTTTGTTGATGTTGAAACACCTTGTCTTGCTAAACCAACACCTGAAGGTGCACGTGACTATATTGTTCCAACGCGTAATGCTCCAAACCATTTCTGAGCATTGCCTCAAAGTCCGCAAATCTTTAAACAATTATTAATGGTTGCTGGATTTTTGAAATACTTTCAAATTGCTAAATGTTTTAGAGATGAAGACTTAAGAGCTGACCGTCAACCTGAATTTACACAACTAGATATGGAAATGTCTTTCATTGAAGAAAAAGACATCATGCGTGTTGTAGAAAAAATGTTTAAACATGCAATAAAGAAAACATTAAACATTGAAATTAAAACCCCATTCAAAGTAATGGAATATGATGAATGTATGAACTTCTATGGTTGTGACAAACCAGACCTTAGATATAATCTAAAATTAGCGGATTTATCGCAATATTTCACTAATACACAATTTAATATTTTTGCAAATATTCTAAAGGAAAATGGTGTCATCAAAGGTTTTGCAATTGATAAACAATTGATGAATAAAAATGATTTTGAAATTGTTCAAAAGTTTGCAACTGATAAAGGTTTGCAAATTGCATATTTAACTTTTGAAAATGGCAAAAAAGTTGCTGGTTCAATTGCTAAAGTAATTGAAGATGATAAAGCAAATCAAGCTTTTGCAAGTTTTGGTTTTAATGCTGGAACATTAATTTTATGTGCTGGTAAATTAGACAAAGTAAATAACACATTGGGTGCAGCAAGAATTGCTTGCAATAATGTATATAAATTAGCTAATCCAAATGAATTAGCATTTACATGAGTTGTTAACTGACCACTATTTGAATATGATGAAGAAACTGGTAAGTATGCAGCTGCACACCATCCATTCACTTCACCAGCTAAACAAAGTTTAAAAAACTTTGATACTAACAAAGCTAAAGCTCGTGCTCGTGCTTATGATATAGTATTGAACGGTTATGAAGTTGGTGGTGGTTCTATAAGAATTACTAACACTGAAGTTCAAAAGAGAATGTTCAAAGCAATTGGTCTAACTGAGGAACAAGCTCAAGCTAAATTTGGTTATTTATTAAATGCATTTGACTATGGTGTTCCACCACATGGTGGAATTGCAATTGGTTTAGATCGTTTGCTAATGATCTTAACTAAAGCAGAAACAATCCGTGATGTTATTGCTTTCCCAAAGAACTCTCATGGTATTGATTTAATGTTAGATGCGCCAAGTGCAGCAAGTGCCGAAGGATTAGATGATCTATTCCTACAAGTAAAAGAAAAGTAGAGTTACCTCTACTTTTTTTCTTCTGCTTTTTCTGCTTGTTTAACATCTTTCTTTGTCAGGTGTTTTGCCTGCAAGAATAGTGGGTTGTTTAAAATTATTTTTTCCCCAGGATGTCAAACAAAACGAGTTAAGACAAATGGAATTGTTGCTACTGCAACTCCTCCTAATATATCTACAAAATAGTGTTGCTTTACAAAGACAGTTGACAAGAATACTAACACTGCCATTACCTCAAAACCAATTCTTGTTCCTAGACGGTGTTCTTTAATTCTCATTACACCGAATGCGCAAAGTGCGGAAGCCATACAATGGTATGAAGGGCAAAGATTTCAACCTGTGTCTCCTGTATCCATTTTAATTATTGCTTGAGCCAAAAATCTAGTAAATGGAGTTTTTATTGCAGCAGCTTTTTCTATCAAATTTTCTCCAGCTGCAGTTCTGTCCATCCATGTTGGCATCAAAATAAATCAAATAAAACCAATGAACGATGCAATCGTTCCATAAATCATAAAGTTTATGAAATTTTCTTTTTTACCGGTTGATATTCATATGGGTGCTATAAATCAAAAACCATATGCTAAAAAATATATTTGAATAAAGAAATATGGACAATATGGTATTGCATTATCAATAACATCTATCTTGGGACATAGTGATCAATGTGGTGCAACTAGATGTTCGGATATATATCCGCCTAGTTTATATAGTCCAATTTGAAAAACTATAAATATTACTGCACCAACCCATCCATATCATGGTACTTTTTTAAATGGATTTCTTGTTTTACGTACTGTTTCAGTCATATTTTTATTATAAACACTATACTTTAGTCTTTCTTGTTAAATATATTATTTTTTAAGAAAAATTATTTTATATTAAAATAATATAAAATATTGATTATGAAAAATCTAATCAAAAACGTTGTTAGATCATTTAAAAATAACAAGATATCAATCATTGGGTTGATTTTCTTGTTATTTTTTGGATTAGGTGTTTTCTGTGTTATGTCTAACACAACAACCAATATTAAAAATGAATATACTTCTTTAGCTAACAAGGGTAAGTTACATGACTTCACAGCTTCAGAACTATATGAAATCGGTTCTGCAAGCTATGCACCTTATACCAAAGGTATAAATTACACTGTTAGTGGTGCTACCGCTACTGTTACTCCATATGATTCATTAAGAGATTCTGAAATTAAAGAATATTTAACAACTAATGAATTATCTCATGGAACAGGTCTTCCAGAACAAGCTGGTACATACTGATATACAGTACCTGAACATTTGTTACAAGGTAACACTAGTATTAGAACATATCATCTTAAACTAGATGATCAAACATCAACTGGTTTATATTTATCATACGCAAAGCAACAACCAAAAAGTAGATTGGTTGATTTTGAATTTAGAGTTGTTCAAAGATTTGATGGTACTATCCCTCAAAAAATACAAGACCTAAATCGTATTGTTACAGCATGAAATGCTGGCACAACATTAACAGATGCAGATTATGAAAATCTAATTAACAACAATATCTTTCATGATGATTATCAATCATTCTTAACTTTCTTAACTCAACAAACAGATAACATTTACTCTGTAATGACAACTACAGATACTCCTCTGTCTTTATATTTAGACACTGATGAATTTAAAGATGATCTAGAACATAGATTCTTTAAATCAGTAAATGTTACTGCAACGAAAGATAATATTTTCTACAAGATAATTGATTCTAACCCAGAAGATACCATTGATACAATGGTACTATTCTCAGATCCTTCTGGTAGAAGAGGAAATCAATTATTCTCAGCAAATGATTGAGCACCATATGATTCTCAAATTGTTTTCTATGATAGAAATGGTAATGAATTAGAACCAGGAAGTAGTTTAACAACTGACACTGGTTTAACTATTACAGTACCTTCTGATTTTAATGATGTAGCTACTACACCACTTTATCCATTGTCAGAAGTTAAACAATGAGATGATGGCTCAAGTATTAAATCTCCGTCATTTTTGTATTCACAAATAATGCAAATAAGATTTAAGAGAATGTTATCAGGTAATATAACTCAACCTAATCTTGTTCCTACTTTGAAAACATTGGCTGCAATTGATTTAAATCCAGCTCAATACTACAATGCTCTATTAGATGTTATTATTCCTCCAAGCCAAATTCCTGCAGCATATAACTCTTATTTGTCAACTTGATATACTGATTATGCTGAAACAATAACCATTAGTACTAATGGTAATGTTGTTTATACATGAGTTGAAACATTGGGTACACCTCAAACATGTACTATTTCCAATTGAACATCTAGATTCTCTATTGTTAACCCTCAACATCTAGAAAAGAATAATAAGTATGTTTTAAATCCATCATACTTAAATAACTTTGAACCATATCAAGTATGATATGAAAACCAATATGAAAGAAAACCAGGTGGTGAAATTAATCAAAAAGTAGCAACTGCTTGATTTAATAGTTTAAGTCAAGATCAATTTAATTTCTGAATCAATCCATATACTAATGTTTCTTGATCTAGTATGGATTATGAAATTACAGGAACTGACGAAGTCATTACTGTAGAACGTGGCGAAGAAGAAGACCAATGACATGGTATTGATAGTCAACATATCGCTTCTTGTGGTGGCTACAACGAAATTATTTGAGGTTGTGGTCTAACTCCAGATTTCATGTATCCAGTTGTTGATATCTCAAGACCAACGCCAAATACTAAAACAGAATGTTTAGTATATTGTAATGATTCTGGATACAACACTATTAAGTTGGCATTTATTAACTCAACAGTTGAAGAATATCTAATTGCTAGATTCAAACCTAATGTTAATACTAATAGACAGCAATACGTTATTAATAAGATTAATGAATGAGCAGAAGATAACATGATCTTCCCAGATAATGTTAAGTGTGCTTATTGAAAAGATGATGCAAGCAATTTATTAAATTGCTCTGGTTTTAGAATTGCTTATTTGCCAAATCTAGTTCATGTGATTGAAGTAGTATCAGCAATTCTATGTTCATTTATTGGTATCTTATGTTTAGTAATATGTTTTGTTATTATTAAACGTTATGTAGAAAATAACAGAGTTAACATTGGTATTATGAGAGCCAATGGTATTAAGAAGTGAAAGATTGGTGCTTCATTATTACCATTTGCTCTATTCCCTGCTTTAGTTGGTGGTATTGCTGCATATTTAACTGGATTAGGTTTACAAGCAGCTGCGTTATCACTATTTAAAAACTATTGAATGCTGCCAACGCCTCTGATTAAATTCAACTGGATTTCCTTCTTATCCTGTATCTTTGTTCCATTTATTATCTTTAGTATCATTTGTTTCATTACAACAATGATAGTATTGCGTGTTAATTCAGTTGAATTAATGAAAGCTGGTTCTGAATTTAAAACAAACAGCTTTAGTCGTATTGCTAAAAAACCATTCAAACACTTTAGTGTCTTAACCAGATTTAGGGTTGCATTAGCATTCAACTCAATTAGTAGATTATTAATGTTAGCTGCTATGAGTTGTTTAACTATGTCATCATTAGTATTTGCATTTACTACATTTGATAAGTTGAATCAATCTAGAACAACCAATTCAACTCAATTTGATTACAACTTTAATATTGAATTAACAACACCAACTGCTAGTGGTTCAGTTTATTCTGTATATGATTATTCTCGTAAACAAGAAGAACAAGGCGATGCATATACTGGTTTTGGTTGATCAGATCCTAGTGAATACCTATTCAATATATATTGAAATACCACAGCAACTCAAGGTGAAACATGATCAACACAAGATGGTATTACATCATATCACCAATTCACAAAACCTTATTCTAGAAACTTTATTTTTGAAAATCCTGTAATGGCATTGTATGAAACGTTATGTGGTGAAACGTATCAACATGCTTTAGGTCATTATGGAAACTTAATGATGCCAAACATGTCTGATTCCGATGGTCAAAACCAAGATTTACTATACTTGCAAAACAAAATTTCTTCAAGATTAGGCATGGACTACAACATTGGTTCATCTATTCTCGGTTCATCAAACCCTTGAGAAATTGCATTGGCATTAATGCCAGCCAACTCAAGAAATATTGCTGCTGATGCTTATAACCAAATTGCTAATTTAGCAGGTCATAAATATGCAAGCCAATTCCCTAGCTTCTTTAAATATGATGATGAAACTGATACATATTCATTTATTACAGATATGGAAACTGTAGGTTATGCGTTAATGGCATTTAATCCAGATTTCATTCATTTAATCACAACCTTATATTCAGATCCTGAAATCATCAAATTAGAATATCCAATAACTTATGGTTCTATTCCTCTTAACTGGGATAAACATGAAGGTGATAAGTTAGATGAAACATATACATATGTTTCTGGAAACATTACTCAATTATCTAATAATAGAGGTTTTGATGCGTCACATGAAATTAAAATTGAAGGCATTACACAAAACTCTCAATATATCAAGTTAACTGATAAACAAGGTAATGATTTAAATAAATGATTATTTGATACTAACTATATCCATAGTTTTGATTTAGATGATGCTCATCCAATTATCATCAACTCTTATGCTGCTCATAAATATAAATTAAAAGTTGGTGATTGAATATCTATCAATGTAACTAACACAGTTGATAGATTTGAACAACAATTACATAGTAAGGATTATCCAGAAGATTACAATATCAACAAGTTTGTGGTTGTTGGAATTTCACAAGGAACAAATGATGAAGCATTTTATACAACACAAAAAGGCGCTAATGATATTTTAGGTTTACCTAATGGTGAAACTTGAAATAAAACTCACAAATATATGATGTGGACAGAAATGCAAGATAGTCGATTCCCAGATTGATCAGATTCTTTACCACCTAAATTAGCAGACTTGTCCGGAATTGGTGCTCAAGATTCAAATAATATTGCTCTTTACTCTTTTGCTGATAATAGTGGTTCAATTGTTAAACCAGTAATAACTGATGGACCAGCTAAACTTGTTGGTACTGATCAAATGCCAATTAAAGTTCCGGTTGGATTTAATGGTATTTATACAGAAAATAAGGCTGGTAAACCAATCACCAATGGTGTGTCATTATATTCATATACAGGTATGTATCCTGGGGCTTCTGTTTATAAATCTAATGGATCTAAGAATAAGTTTGCAGAATTATTAAAGTTTGGCAACAACTTATCAATAGCTAACATGATGTCTGGTGTCAATAATCCAGCATACTATCAAGCTAATGCTGATTTCTTAGTTAAACGTATTGATATAGGTGAATATAATGGTTACATCAACGATTTCATTAATGATGTAGCTAACATTTATGGTGATACTACGATGATTACAGCCATTTGTGGTGCAATGGATGTTGCTGCAAGTGATTTAATCTACTCTAACTTGATTTCAACATTTGACTTGGCTGAAACATCAATTATGGCAATTGTTATTCCTATCACTATTATTATTGTTGCCATCATTTCAAGTTTGATTATCAATGACTCTAAGAAGATGGCGGCAATGCTAAAAGCATTAGGGTACTCAGATGCTAAGAACTTAATGTCTATTTTAGCTCTATTCATTCCAACAATCGTAATTGGTCTTGGATTGGCTGTTCCATTATCGTTTGGTTTAACACTAGGTTACCAATCAATAATCTTCAATACAGCCAATATCTTGGTCGATGTCACTCAAAAATGATGATACTATGTAGCAGCAATTGGAGGAATTGGTGTCATCTTAGTGGGCTCATATGCAATAGGCTTTGTCTCACTTAAGAGAGATAGATTGGTAGACCAAATTAAATAGGAGAAGCATTATGAAAGAATTACAAAAGAAAAAAGTATTTACAACCGTTAATGATTTAAAAAATTTAAATCATATTCCTAATGGTAAGAAAAAAAGAATTATGACAAAGAACGCTGAACGTTTGTCATATTACTTAGATATTTATAAAAATGCTTTTGCTGAATTAAGTAGTGCCAAGAAAGCTTACAATGCTGCTCCTGCTATCACTAATCTGGAAAAATACCAAATTAAAAAAGATGCTACTAAGAGATTAGCTTTAGCTGAAAATAATGTTTTAACATTAAAGTCAAAACTATCTCACTACATTAATCTTCTTTTATATGACCACAACTGTGCTGCTGGTAAAAAGAATATTACAGCTGATGAACTATATGCAATAGTTTCTGCATATGAAAACAAAGAATTTACTGATAACCACTTCCCTGCTAGAAGATTAAGAGTCTTAACCCAAAACAATTCTAATTTAAGAAGATTCCAATTTGAATTGGAAGTTGTGAACCAAATTCTTAAAGGTAAATTCAATTACATTGATTCTAGATCAAAGAAGACAAAAGACTTCTGATTAAAACAAGCTTCAATCTTAGAAAAGAAGATTACAGCATGTAAAGATAGAAAAAGGAGTCTAGATGAAACATTTAGATCAATGCAATATGCTAAACTAATCAAAAAGTTTGACGCATTATCGCACAAAGCAAATAAGAACTATGTTCCAACAGTTCATTCAGAATATGTTATTGATTTTGAAAATATTACAAAATACTATTACAACAAATGAATGGCAACTAAGGTTCTTAAAGGATTTAATTTAAAAATTAAACGTGGTGAATTTGTTGTTATTTTAGGACCATCAGGTTCTGGCAAGACTACATTATTAAACATTATGTCTGGTATGGACAAAGCAACATACGGTAAGACTATTGTTAATAGTAATAACCTTATTAAAATGACAGATAACCAATTAACTCAATTTAGAAAAGATAACATTGGTTATATCTTCCAACAATACGGTTTGTTACCAAACCTTAATGTAAGAGAAAATGTAGAAATTGGTTGAAACTTACAATCTGATAAATCAAAGCGTTTAAATATTGATGACTTATTAAAAACTGTTGGTATGTCAGAACATGCAAAAAAATTCCCTCACGAATTATCTGGGGGGCAACAACAACGTGTATCCGTAGCTAGATCAATGGCTAAAAACCCTGCAATTGTGTTTGGTGATGAACCAACTGGAGCAGTAGATGAAGAAATGTCAAAGCAAATCCTTCAACTATTTGTTGACATTAACAAAAACTATAAAACAACAGTTATTATTGTCACTCACAACCCAATCTTTGCTGATTTGGCTACAAGAGTAATAAAGGTAAATTCAGGTTACATAGCTCAAAATTATGAAAATAAAACACGTAAGACTGTTGAACAATTAGATTGATCATCTACGCATTAAAAAGAAGGCCTATGGGCCTTTTTTATTTTTCTTGACATTTAGGACAGTAATATGTTCCTCTTCCATTTACAGTTATTTTTTTAATTTTTGTTTTACAAACTTTACAAGGTTGATTTTCTCTAGTGTGTACTTTTAAATACTTTTGGAAACTTCCTGCATGGTTTGGAGCAAAAGCATATGATGAAACTGTTGTTCCTGAGTTTTCGATTGCTTGCTTCATAATCTTTCTACATGATTTGATAATATGTTCACAATCAATTTTAGATACATGCTTGGCTTTACGTTGAGGGTTTATCTTGCATTCAAATAAAATTTCATCTGCATAAATATTTCCAATGCCAGCAATAATGCTTTGGTCTAGTAATGATGTTTTAATTGATTGTGATTTATCTGTAAAACAATCAATCAAGTATGAAGCAGTTAGTTTGCTGTCAAATGGTTGTGGTCCCATTTTAGTAACTTCAGTAGATTTTAAAAATTCATTCTTTGTCCTATATATATAGAAGGTTCCAAATTTTCTAAAATCTAAATATACTAATTTCTTTTTACCACATATCATTTCTACCATGGTAAATTTATCTGGTTTAATAGATGAATCAATAAAGAATAGTTTTCCTTCCATTCTTAAATGAATGGTTAAATATTTATCGTTAGATAAAGTAATAACTATTAATTTGCCTATTTGATCTATATCTACAAACTTTTCACCAACAATAAATTTAGAAAAAGTTTTTTGATTAGAATTTTTTAGAACTTTATCATCAATAAAATTAACACTTGTTACTTTTTGTCCTAACATGTGTTGTTTCTTTAAATGATTAATAAATGTTCTAACTTCAGGAAATTCAGGCATTATTTTCTTTTCTTAGCATCCTTTAAATATCTTAATGCTGTAGAAGATAAATTAGTAAGCTCTGATTTAGGAAGCATAATCATAGTTTCAATTTTGTTGTCCAAACTATGGTTAGCTTTAGCCATATCCATTTCATAAATAGCATCAATATAATTTCTAATGCTTCTAACTATTACAGAAATGTTATGTTGCTTTGCAAATTTAACGGTTAACCCGTTATTGCCAACAACAATAACATTCTTTAAATTTAACTTTGCTATAGCTTTTTTAGCTTTAGCAATTCTTACTTTGCAACTAACTGTTTGGGGTTTGTAGTCGTTAACAGAAATAACAACATAAAACTTATCAAACAGTTTGCTTGCTCTTTTTATAATATCTAAATGTCCAGCATGAATAGGGTTAAATGATCCCGGAAACATTGCATTTATTTCTTTTCTCATAAGATACCTAATAATATATTTTAATATATTATTAGATTATGTTAAAATTATTATTAATAGGAGATAAAAAATGAAAGAATTTATTGTTGAAACTAGTGCAAGACACGTTCATGTTACACAAGAAACTCTAGAAATTCTTTGTGGTGCTGGATTTAAATTAGAAGTTAAGAAACCATTATTACAACCTGGAGAATTTTTAAGTGGTACAAAAGTTGACTTAATGGGTCCAGTTAACCCTAAAACAGGACAAAACACTATGTTAAAAGGTGTTTCAATCCTTGGGCCGGTTAGAGATCACAACCAAGTTGAAGTCTCAGCAACTGACGCAAGAGGATTAAAAGTTCCTGTTGTTATTAGAGAATCAGGACACATCGAAGGTTCTGCTCCAATTACAATCGTAGGTCCTGCTGGTAAAGTAGAACTTAAGGAAGGTTTAATTGTTGCCAAACGTCATGTACACATGACACCAGAAGATGCACAAGAATTAGGTGTTAATAATGGTGACATCGTAAAAGTTGAAGTTAACACTAAAGATCGTAAGTTAATCTTTGATGACACAGTTGTTAGAGTTAAACCAACTTACAAACTAGCAATGCACATTGATACAGATGAATCAAATGCTGCAAATTGCTCTGGCACTGTAATGGGTCATATCGTTAAATAAGAAAAAAAGAGGAATTATTCCTCTTTTTCTTTTTCAATTTTTAATGCTGAGATATATGAGCAAGCTTGTTCTGTTATATTAATTCCAAGTTTTTTAAATACTTGTTGTTCAGCTTGCATTAAGATACAACTAGCATGTGCTTGCGTTCCTCTTAATAAAGGAAGTTGTTTTAATGCAATAGAAGCAAGTGGATTAGTTAATGATTGAATTGCTAAAGCAATTAATGCTTCAGAAAGATTTAATCTTCCTCTATATCCAAATGAATCATGCTTCATTTTCTTAATTGGATCTAGAACATATGGAGACATTAAGTAAATATCATCTTTTATGTTTCCAAGTGTTTTTAATGCATTTATAATTGCTGCAGCTGAAGCAGTAAGGTCTTTGGACTTCTTACCTGTTACAATCACTCCACGCTTAAGTTCTATAGCTACAGTGTGTGTTTTTACTTTATCTTTTTTATCTAAACAAGCTTTGACACATACTCTATCTTCTGCTTTAACACCAGCATCATGCATTAAATATTCTGCTTTAGTTACAATAGAGTCATCATATTTACCTAAGAAGACATCTTTTAATGCTCCATAGTATCTACGAACAATTTCTTTTTTAGCTTCTACTTTACAAATACGGTCGTTTGTAATAGCAAAACCAATCATGTTAACTCCCATATCTGTTGGAGAGTAGTATGGACTACGTCCATATAATTGTTCAAAGATTGCCTTTAATAATGGGAAGCTAGCAATATCTCTGTTGTAGTTAGTTGCAGTTTCACCATAATGTTCTAGATGGAATGGATCAATCATGTTACCATCATTCAATTCTAGCGTTGCTGCTTCATAAGCAATATTTACCGGATGTTTAAGAGGCAAGTTTCAAATTGGGAATGTTTCATATTTAGCATATCCTGCTTTTTTACCTCTTAAGTGAGCATGATATAGTTGGCTTAAACATGTTGCCATCTTTCCTGAACCAGGACCTGGTGCAGTTACGATAACTATTTTACGATGTGTTTCAACATATTCATTTTTACCTAAACCATCTTTAGACAAGATTTTAGGAAGATCCTTTGGATATCCTTCAATCTTATAGTGTTTATAAACCTTAACATCAAGGTTTCTTAACAATCTCATGAATTCCTTAATGTTTGGTGAATCTTCATACATTGAAATAACAACACCAGCAATTGGAATTCCGATTGTTGAATAAACTTCTATTAGTCTTTCAACTTCTGCTTGATAAGATAAATTAGAGTCTACTCTAACTTTGTTATTAATTAAGTCTTGTGCATTTACTGCAATAATTACTTCAGCATCTTTTTTAAATTGCACAAGTAATTGTAGTTTTGCATCGCTATCAAAGCCAGGCAAAACTCTAGCTGCGTGCATATCATCTACCAATTTGCCACCAAATTCTAGGTAAAGTTTTGAATCGAACTTCTTAACTCTATCTAAAATTGCTTTCTTTTGTATTTTTAAATACTTTTTAGTGTCAAACCCTAGTTTTTGCATACATTACATTTTATTATAATAATTGTATATTATTATATTTTTTCACTATGAAAATTTTAAGTAAAGAAATTAATTCTTCATTTACTATTAAAAAATCAAAGTTTTTATGCTTTGGATTTATTGTAAATAGTAAAGAAGAAGTAAAAAACAAAATTGATTACTTAAAGAAAGAATATCCAGATGCAAGTCATATTTGTTATGCTTACATCTTTGATGATAAAACATACTATTTTACAGATGGTGGTGAACCATCAGGTACTGCTGGTAAACCAATATATGGAGCACTACTATCTTCTAAACTTAACTACACATTATTAGTTGTTGTTAGATATTTTGGTGGCATTAAGTTTGGGCCTGGACCATTAAGATCAACCTTTAAGGACGTTGCTACGCAAACTCTTAAGTTAGCAGAGTTTAAAACTTGCAATGTATGTGACTTAATCCAAATTAAAGTTGAATATAGTCAAGTTAAAAAGATAGATTCCATTTTTAAACAAGAAATATACAATAAAAAATTTGAAAAAGAGTTTGTCTTAATAACTTTAGCTGGTGATAAGAATAAAATCTCTAGCAAACTTAAACTCTTAAATCTTAAACCGATATCAATAAAAGAAAATCAAGTAGTATAACTACTTGATTATTTTTCTTGCTTTTAATTCTTTATCAATAATTTTCATTTCTTGATCTACAGTTAAATCAGCAACATCTATTACTATATAAGGAATACGATAAGCTGCACAAACTGAAGTTAAGTATTCAATATAACCTTTATTCAATAAACGGAAATATGTCTCATTTTTCTTAAAGTTCTTGATTTCAACTGATCTATTTCTTTTATAAAGTCTTTCTAAAAACTTTTCTCAATCAAGCTTTAAAATGATGTAAAGTTTTGGAGTACCTATTTCATAGACTAGTTGGTTAACTTGATCTCTCCATAATTTTTCATAGTATTCATATACTGTTGGTTGATCCAACATATTATGAAAAGCAAATAATCTATCTTCAAAGATTGTTCTATCAAACACTTTTGTTGCTGGATTTTTAGATTTAGTAATGCAGTTTTTGTAACGTGTAAATCTGTTTAACAAGAATTGCAATTGACAAACAGATTCTGCTATTTGTTCACGTTGATACATCTTATCCAATAAGATGTTCATTAAATCATTTGGATCACTACTTAATTCATAAACTGGTTCAAAACCATAATCTTTTACTATTCTTTCTACTATGGTAGATTTACCAGCAGAAATCATTCCGCCGACTGCAATAGCATTAGCTTCTTTTTGTTTTTTATAATCGTGTAAAACACATTTTGTTTTAAAACGTTTTTGATAATCTTTAGGAACTCTCATACTTAAAATTATAAATAATTTTAAGTAAATGTTATATAGATTTAGCTTTTTCTAAATCTGATTTAAAGGTAATTTTAAAGTTTTTTTCTTTGTTTGTTGAAACAATAAAATTACTAAGAGTTGGTTTTAGGTTCAGGTAACTAAATAAGTCTTTTCCTAGTTTATTTTTGTGTGATTTTTTATATACGGAAAACAAACAAAATTGTGGTGTTTGTATGTTATATTTTCCTATACGAAAATCTGATTTATTGGCTTTGCCTATGTAACATAGGGTTCCAAATTTTTCTTTGCTTTTAACAACATTTATGATGTCTTGCAATTGAACATTGATTCTTGCTGCATCGTGTATGATTAATTTATCATTTATTTTTATATTTTTGATAGCTTGAATAGCTAATTCAAATGATTCATTTCTAGTCAATCCACCACTAATAATTTTTACTTTATCATTTTCAGGTTTTATCTTTGATAGATATTGTTTAGGAACAACTAAAATTACTTGCTTAATTTGAGGTAAAATTTGAAATAGTTCTAAGCTATATTGATAAATTGGTTTTTTATTAATATCAATGAAGCACTTAGGCTTTTTAGCAGCTAATCTCCTTCCATTTCCAGCTGCTAAAATTATTGCATATTTATTCATAACTATACTTGTACTATGTTTCAAAAACGAGTATCTAAACCTTCTATTGTCAATCGCTCATCTCAAACATCGATAGGTATATCAGCTGATACTAAAACAGTTCCTTGAGTCCCTTGTAGTCCATCAAGTGTACGAGTGTGATGAAACCATATAGGGATTTCATTGTAATCTGTAAAATCTAACACGGTAAATGACGTTGAATAAAAGGGGCTTGTTCCAACCGAAAGAAGTGTAGAAGGGAAAAATAGTGTTCCAATTAGTCCGCTACAGCCTTCAAAACAATGATCACTAATATTAACTAAGTCGCCTTGTCTTGGTAGCATAAGATAAAGTTCTTTTTCAGTCAACACTCTTTTTGCTTGATTTGATAATGAAATTGATTGTACTCAATCAGGAACTAGAAAGGTATTGTAATCATATTCCAGTGGATCTGAAAAACCTACTAATTCAACCAAATTACTTTCTTCATTAATTTCTATATCTAAATCATCTTCTGAAATAGGAACATAAAATTGAGCATAATATGTTTCTATTGAGTATGCTAAGCTTTCCTGATATATGAATGAGATATTAAATTCAATTGGTTGATCTGTAAATGTGCCGTTTGTAATATCTATTTGAATAGAAAAAGTGTTGAAATATGTGTTTCAATTAATAATGCTAGCTGTGTAATCACCAGGAAAAGATTGTCCAGAAGGAAAAGTAACAACTGGGTCTAAATGGACAGGCATATCGATATCCCTAAATTGAAAACCATCAAGTGTAAAACTCGCTTTTTTGTCTGTCAAAATAATATCTTGCTTTTCGTATTTTGGTTCAATAATTGATCTCTCAGGCAAAATTGATAATTTAAAATCGTTTGTTTCTAAAATTTTGACTTTAGTGTCACCATATGAGTATTCAAATATCAAATGTCCAAAAAAATCTTGAGCCTTAGTAGCATTACTTATTTGTATTTTCACATGAAATTTATTGTCTTCTTCTTCCTCTTTAACGGTTGTTTGAAATTCTACAACTTCATCACTAAACGTTGATGATACATGAAGTTTCATAAAGTCATCAATTCCACTACATGTAAAAATCGGTGTATTTGCAATTAGGCGTTCAGGAAAAGTATCCAGAATGACATTAGTATCTAATGAAACTGATGGTAATTGGATTGAGACACGTTGTCTTATTTCAATGCAAAAATTCCTTGATTCAAATACAATTTTTCTTTGATTTGATGAAAATTGAAGTGAACCATTAATATTGCCTTTATAACCATTTGATATTTTTAAAATTACAGAAAATGTTTTATTTGTAAAATCTATATCTGAAATTGATGGTTCGAATGAAGCAAAACCTTGTTTAAAAGTATGAGTTATAGATATGTCATCAATACTGTCAAGTGAACCATTATATGAAAATTTACCTATTGTAACGTATCCAGAATGAACGGTGTTGACATATCCTACAAAATTGCTATCACTTGGAGCTTTAATTTTTAAAGTGGAACCACAACTACTTAAATTAGATATAGACACCAATGAAGATATGGTTAAAAATGGTACTAAAGCAGCTTTACCTATGGTATGAATTAAAGGCTTTTTCATATTTGTATATTTTTTATATAATAATTATATTGAAAAAATGAGATTAAGTAAAATAGCTTTATTTAGTTGTATAGCAGCACCTGTTTGTATAACTCCACAAATAATAACTAGTGCCATACTAGATTCTTTTAATAATGCAGACAATGATGAAATACCTGAACAATTCTATAAGATTGAAAATGGCAAATTACTCGGTTTTAAAGACAACATAAAGCAAAGCGATATTTATACTGGACATTATACAATTATGAACATACCATCAAACGTAACCGAAATTGGTGATTACGCTTTTGCTTATATGTTTGATGGTATTAGCTGTGATGTATCTACCCTTATAATCCCCCAACAATTACACAAGATAGGTAATTATTCTTTTTTCCGTTGTTCTGGTCTAACTGAAATAGTGTTCCGTTCTATTGGTGGTGAAGTTTGCAGATTGCAATCCGTCGGTGCTCATTGTTTTGAATATTGTAGTTTTACTGGAGATTTAGTTTTACCAGATTTATTGACAGAAGTGGGAGATAGAGCTTTTTACAATTGCAAATCTCTTGATCAAAAATTAGTGCTACCATCTTCTTTAGAGACAGTTGGTGACTTTGCATTTGCAAGTTGCACAAACGTTCGTACAATAGATTTAACAAAATATGAAGATGTTCCAATTTGAATGTATTCATACAAATCGGCTTTCCAATCTGTTGGTATAGATTTTTCAGGTGTTAAACAAGTTTTGGTTAACACAAAACTTGACTCATTAGACATTTGAGACAATGTTCTTATGACAAGACAAGAACTAAAAAGTTCTGTAGCATCAATGCAATTTAACATAGTTTCTACAGAAACTTATAGACCAATCCCTGAATACAAGCTTAATATTGAAGAAGGAACTGAGGGCGAAGAACTTGGCAAAATAATTCTAAGAGGTTGAAAATCAGGAGAGGAAGTAGATTTATCAAAATACAATGTCTTGTCCATCCCTGCAAATGTAAATAGAATTGGTAAATATGCTTTCGCAGAGGATTCTCACAAATTCCCACAAATACTTGTGTTACCTGGAAAAATATCTAATTGTGAATTATCTCTAGAAATTCAAGGAAGTTTTATTGAAATTGGCGATTTTGCTTTTTCAAATTGCGATGGACTAGTTGGTGTTAATGATTGAACAAAAATAACCGAGATTAGTCCGGGTGCATTTTTCGGTTGCAGTGGTTTGAAAGGTAATCTAAATATCGAAGCCAGCACAATCCCCGAAGCTGCTTTTTATAATTGTTATAGTCTTTCAAAAATAACATTGTCGCCAAGCACAATTGATATTTTAGATGGTGCTTTTGAAGGTTGTGATGGTGTTCATATATTAGACCTTCAAAACTTTGATGACTCTACAACGCTTCCTAGACAATGAACTGAATTCCAAGCTTTGCCTCCTTTTGACGGATTTGATAAAAGTGGAGTAATACTTTTGAATCCAAAAGATACTCGTAAAGATGAATGAGAAGACCTTCTTGGTGAAATGGGGCTGACTATCGATAGTGAACACTGAGGCATTATTGATGGTGAGAGTGTTGACTCCCTAGATGAATATATTGCTTATTCACACAATAAGCAGATCGCTCAAGGTTTTAGTACGTTAGGTTTAAATAAAATAACTCAATTTAATACTCTTACTTTCCAAGATAGAACTGAAACCATTAATGATTATGCTTTTCAAAACATGCTAACTAAGGCGCAATATCCTGATAGTGAATGAACACTTAATTTGAATTTAGGTTTACAAACTATAGGTAAAGAAGCCTTCAAAAATGACACAGGTTTAAGAGCATCATTTTCATGACCTAATTCTTTAACTAAAATTGATAATGAAGCTTTTTATGGCTGTAGCAATATGAGAGGAGATTTTGCTTTGCCTAGATCATTGAAATATTTAGGTGATAATGCTTTCAATGGCTGCAAGCTTCTATCTACTAACTGTCTTATTATTCCATCTACTATTAATTACATTGGTAGTGGTGCATTAAAGTCAGTAAGTGTAATTGAATTAAAATTAAAACAATTTTTAGGTACAATTAAACCTTTAGCGTTTGCTGATAATAGTAGTCTTGCTTGAATAAATTTAACAGACTATCAAAAAATCCCCAACGAATATGAATGACTAGTATCATCAGATTCATTTAAAGTTTCAGGTGAAGGTTCTGTTATTGTAAATTACAACACTTCTAAAGAAGAGTGAAAAGAGTATTTGGTTGCTCATGGATTACCTGAGTCTAAATGAAAGGTCATCTACCCAGATGAGATAGAGTAGGAGGCGGTATGAAATTAATGAAACATTTAAAAAAATTAATTTGTCTACCTACATTGTCTCTGGTATGCTCTACAATTGGGATTGTAGGATCTTGTAGACCAAACAAGGGCGTTGAAGAGATTGTTTTGGTATCTAATGTAAAGTGCTTGATGCCATCTCAATCTACAATTATTAAAGCCATTGTTTATCCAAGTAAAACAAGACAAGTTGAAAACATTCAATGAGAAATTTTAGAATGCCCATTTGATGGCGTGACAATTGACCAAAATGGATTGCTTTCTGTCGCATCTACTGTTAAAGTTGCAAATGCAACTAGAATTGCAGTCAAAGCAACAATAGTAGATCTTCCTGAAATTTTTAATTTCATGTATTTGTATATAGTTCCTTATTCTGATTCACCATTCAGTGGCTTTGCCAATAATGAAATTCAATGTCTGGATCGTGACGGACAACAAACATCTGTTAATATAATCCAAACAAGTGAATTTGAATATACTAATGAAAAACCTATAGATTTATTTGAAATGGACACAAGACCTAGACCTGAAGGTTTTACGTCACCAATCCAATTTGTTCCACTAATAACAAGTGATAGTAGTCAATATATGCGTTTCCATTTGGATGGACCAACTAATCCTGACCATGCAATCGATTGAGAAGATTACACTGATAATAATTGAACAACCACTATCCCTGATTTCCGTGTTTATAACTGTACTCTTTTGTTTGATGCAATCAAAGTATACTTTGCTTGTGATCCACGCATTTGTTTAACTATTCATTTTAATACATGACAACCACCTATTGAAGAAAACCAAGGTGTTATCACTTATTCACCTAAAGATGATGATCCTCATTCAATTGATTTAGTTACACCGGGAACTTATTCTTCATTCTTATATTGTCCTGCGGTAAGAACTTCGGGTGTTCATTCTGGATGTTTGAAATCAATCTATTGCTCGTATGGAAAATACGAAATGCCTAACTTTGATTTCGCTTTTGATCTAAACACTAGCTTAGATCCAGAAATTAAGAAATGTTTTAAATTTGGTGCTGATATTCAAGAAGTTCAAAGAGAATTCGATCACTATAAAATTTATAAAATTGACTTTTATTATGAATTCGATTTAAATAAAAAAGTTCATACTGCTGATTATTGAGATTTTGCTAACTTTAAATTATTAACAATGAGAGTGTATGACAAGGTATATAAGGGACTAGCTTGTCTGTGTGATTTCTATCTTGATTGAATTTAATATGAAAAAGTTTAAATTATTAAAAGCTTCGGTAATAACTTTCATTTCAATGCCCTTATCTGTGATTCCATGTTTTTCCCTATCTAGTTGTTCAGAAAAAGCATACTCAATTGATGCATCTGACTGAGAAGGAGTTGTTGATGGTCGTTTTTATCCAGACTCTTATACGGTTAATACAAAAAATAAAACAGTTACATATAATGATGCAACTGGTGTAAGATTTTTACGTCTAGTTCTTCCTAACTATGTTAATTACCATGGACATCATTACAAAGTGTTACTAGGACCTAAGTGTTTTAGTGAAAATTTATGACTTGCTGAATCTATAGAATTAAATGACTTTATTGACACTATACCTGATGAATGTTTTTATTGTTGCCACAATTTAAATGATGTAATTTTTCATAGATATCCTAAAAATATTGGTAATTTTGCATTTAGTGAAACTCCATGCACTACAATACATGTTAAAACTAATGGTCGCATTGACGATAAATGATACATTTATTTACAATCCATAGGTGGATGAGCATTTTATAAGTCATGAATTTCAGGGGACATAATTTTTAGTAAAGATTTACGTCATCTTGGCCAATTTGCCTTTGCTGAATGCAGCAATTTACAAAATGTTAATATGCAATATGTAATAGGTTTGTATACAATCCAAAAAGCAACATTCGAGGGTTGTTCATCATTAACATCTGTTCATATTCCTTCTTCATTAACCTCAATTGGTGATGAAGCTTTCCAAATGTGTACTGGTTTACAAAAAATTTACGTACCAAGAGATGGTATGTCAATATCACTTGGGAATGACGCTTTCTACTCTTGCAATGTCCTTCAGGACTTCTCAAGAGATATCGAGTTTACAAGTATTGGTGACCGTTGTTTCTGACAAAATATAGATTTAAAAATACAACCGTGATTACCTAAATTTAATACTCACTCTATTGGTATTGATGCTTTCGCATCATGTTCTATCAGCTCAATATCATTTGATCCTAACGTAATTGTTAATGTTGACAACACTGCTTTTGCATATTGCACAAATTTGCGTTGTATCGATTTTAGTAAATATACACCAAATATTGGTGCACCGAAATGAACCGGTCGTGGTATTTTTAACAATGTTAGTGAGAGTGGAACAATATATGTAGCACACAACTTTGCATTCTCTGATGATTGAAAAAGTTTTTTTGATAAATCAGGTTTAGTTATTGACCAACATTCTTGAAAAATTATTGAAGTTGCACAGGAGGGAGATAACAATGAATAAAATATTAAAAGCATTGACAACCCTTTGTGTTGGTAGCATCCCCCTATCTACTCTTGTTGTTACTTCTTGTAGTAAAGAAGAAGACATTCCAACTGGACCACAAATCGAAGAAGTGGCAAAATCACAAACTTTTGTTGATAGAAAAGTAAAATATGATTTTATTTGGCTTGGATGAAGGCCTAAAGACAACAAATTTGATAACGTATCTATAACTATGAGCGGGCAAGCAACAGAGCTACAATTAAAAGTTACTGATGCTTCTACTATTGCTCCTAATAAATCCTTCTCAATTGAAGTGTCTATAACAAATGCAACTTTACCTCTTTTTTCTGATATTGCTTGATTTAATCTAGAATTCGATTGTACTATTCAATCAAAAAAACAACATTTTGTGACTCAAGATTTAATTGGTCAATATTTACCAGATAAATTAATAGTTGAACCTGACAAAAAGCAATATGACATGTTTGACTTAAATGATAGCGAGTCATATACTGTTACTGATAAGTTCATTTTAACTGATAAAAATATTAAACCTTCAGATTTAGATATATCTGTTACTCAATTAACAGGTATAGCATTTACTGATATATTTGTAGATACACATGCCACAGGGCAATGATTCTACTTGCAAATTAGTGTTGATGCATTTAACCCTTATGCTACTGACTATAAACTTAAGATTGACATGTCATACAATGGTCAAGTAATATATACATCGTCTGATTTTTCTATAACTTATAAACCTGTGATGATTGAAAAAGAAAAAAAGTCAATGAGATGTTTCCCTACTAATGAGGAAGCAAACGAATGAGTAACGACAGAAGATTTCTATTTTTTGCACGCTCCATTCAATGAGGATGACAACAAATATAAAATCGATTTTTCTGGTGTTCCAACATGGGAAATTACTAATAGTCAATTCCATCAAACTGGAATCCAGACAACCGATTATTCACTCAGTGTTAAATTTAAAACACGAGAGCCAGTTAAACAATATACAAATTGGGATGTTGGTATAACACTAGAATATAATAACGATCCTGTTAGATATTCAATTTTAGATGACTCTAAATATAGTTTCTACACAGCTCCTGCAATTGACACACACGAAATGCATGTGGAAGCAGACAACTTAGTTGATGCGGATGAAGTTCAATATACAAAAATTGAAGCTCAAAACTTAATTTGACTTGATAAATTTGATTCATCGTTTGATATTTTAGATAACCCTATAATAATTTCTAAATCTGGTGCTTGACCTGATGATGTGGTTGAGCCAATTGTGTCATTTATTACTCCTAGCGAAACAGGAGATAATAAATTTACAACAACCTTTAACGTATACAGGTCAAGTGGTGAACCATTACCTTATGGTTGGTATACATTTGTTGTAAAATTCCAAGTGAAAGACCAACAAAGTAATCTAACTTATACTGATGAAATTGAGTGCAATTTAAATTACACTGAGTTAGCTTAACTCAATAAATAATTAGGGTATAATGATTATGAAAATGAAATGAATTTTAAAAAGCATAACCGCAGCGTCTCTTTTAGTGGGGCCTATTTCTTTATCGTCATGCACAAATTCAAATTCATTAAAACTAAAATTACATAATTCTGTAGATATTTTTATTACAGGTCCAAGAAGACTTGATGTTGGTACAACTTATCAATATACTGCTGAAGTTAGATCAAATGGAAACGATACTGAAGTGTCATGGTCGCTTTCTAATCCTGAAGCGGGACACATTACTGCTGATGGTCAATTTACACCATCGGCTATTGGAACATTTTCAGTAATAGCTACATTAAATAGTGACACTTCTATTTGCTCTAGCTTTCAAGTAATAGTAAATCCTCCTGCTCCAACAAGCATTACAGTTAACGGACCTGACCAAGTTGTTGTAGATACAACTGTAAGTTATACAGCAACGGTTGAACCAGCTTTTGCAACAGCTGATGTAATATGAAAAAGTAGTGCTCCAGGCATTGCTTCTATTATGCCTAATGGCGATATGAAAACATATGGAACTGGTGATGTTACAATTACTGCTATTAGTAAAGTTGATGATAGAATACAAGGCAGCAAAGCAGTTAAAATCATTGATGCAAAGCCAGAATCAATAACAATTGTGGGTCCTGCTGAATTAAATGCCAATGAAACAGAGACATACGATGTTAACCTTAAACCAGAAAAAGCTTATAAGAAAATACGTTGATCATTTGATAATCCAGAAATTGCAACTATTGATGAAAACACTGGGGAAGTAAAAACCAACGATAAAACTGGTACGGGCACTCTTACTGCCGAAGCACTTTTCTTTGAAGATGGCGAAGAAATAGTGGCTGCTTCAGCAACTTTAAAATTAAGTGTGGGGTTATACCATGATGTAACTATGGCTCACACAATAGGTACTGGTTTCACTTTAGCCTCACATAGAATTACTCATGGACAAACTCACAGATTCAGATTTGTCTCTTCTACTTATAAAATTGGTGATAGAGATTTTCCAACACATAAATATTTAAAAAAATCTGACTTAGAAATTATTTATGATGGTGATAACATCATAAATGATTGTTCGTTGTCTAACAATGAAATGACAATACCTGCAAAATATTGTGACAGAGATATAAAAATTAATGTGTTAGGCGGAGAAATATCAGATATTATTAGTTGATCTGTCTTATCATCTATCTCTGATAATGATGCTTTTACTTCAATCGAGTTAAGGGAAGCAAAAAAATGTTTTCAAGTTGGTGATTATAAAAAAGTAACACATAATGGTTCCGTGATTAACTGAGCTAGACTTATTGACTTTGATCACGATAGCTATTTAGCTTTGAATCCTTCTTCACAAATAAAAGAAGAAGTAAAAACTGATTTCTCGTTTGAATTTCAAAAGCCTATTGGTTATACACCTTGAACTGAAGCCCACCCCTCTCAATATGAAACTCAGTATTATGAATCATATTGTCTAGCCCGATCATATGCCCTAGAAGATTTTAATTGTGATTCTCTTTTCAAGAGAGATGAAGATTCAGGAGTGATTGTGATGCCTCTCATTAGAGAGTGTCTAATTGAAATGCCGGTACATGGTGGTGTGGCTGATGATCCAGAAATGAAAACATATCCAAATTATTTTTGGCCAATGAGTCTATGGGAAGCCATGGGAGATGAACCTCCTTCTGATAGTCAAGATCCATTTTACGCTGGACCTGAGGGTAAAAGATATGCGTATTATGAAGATAAAAAAAAGGATGATGAGGGCTACAAATCACTAAAATCTTTTACAAAACGCCTTACTGCTAAAGAAATAGATACAAGTAAAGTAACTGAAAACTGATATTTCTTAAGAACCACTGGTATGCATGATACTGCATATGGTCATGAACCACACATCTATTGGGTTGACAATGAAGATGGTTCCAGAAAATGAAATTGATCTGATGGTGCTACATCAGCATTCTGTCCAGTATTTGGCATCTAAATTAAGAACATTCAAACTTTCATTTGTCGTTATTCATGGGAATCCCATGGTTCTTTTTTATCTTCTTAACTCAGTCATTTCAGTTTTCGTTATTATCTTCAACTTCTTTTTTTATTTCGTTGGACAATATTACAACACCACTATCTGCACAAGCATTTAAAAATGTAAATGAGTCTGTAGCAACTAGTCATGATGGAATGTATGTTTGTTGACTTTCTTCTTCCTCAGGATTTAATATTTCATCATAATCAGATAAATCTATCTTAGATAGTCTTTTTTTGGGTGATTCAGAATAAATGTCAGCAAAAGCATAAGTGCCAATTTGTGAAACACTTTGTGGTATTGTAATAGTTTTATATGAACAACTTTCAAAAGCAAGATCGCCTATTTGTTTAATGTTGTGCGGTAATGATAATTCATCGTTAGATGCTTTTGTCATAGAAAATGCGTAATTACTAATCAAAGTTAAGTTATTACATTGAATAAAATAAATTGATTTATTACTATCTTCTTTCACCCCTGTAATCAACGGGTCGTCATACACACTGCAATCTTCAAATGCTGATTCGGGAAGTGTTGATATGTAAGGTGATTTTATAATAATCGGTCCTGAAATACCTACATTTTTAAATGTGTTTCGTGATAAAGTTTCAAGATTTCCATTCAAAAATAACAATCTTGTCTCTAGTCCTTCTTCACCAACAAATGGTCTTGTTTTCATTGGAGCAAAAACATCGGGCGCTATGTGTTTAACATTATCTGGAATTTTGATTACTTTAATTTCTTCAAGACGATCCAGCCCGTCTTCTGAAATTCCTGTAATCTCTGTGCCTTCATCATTAAATGTGTAGAAATCTTTTCCAGTCACACATTCATCAGAATAGTCATTTCAATGATTTGGTAGTCCTTTTTCTCACAACATTTCGCTAATATTTAAATTACTACTTGTCCAAACAAAACCAAATTGAAATGTCATGTTTGTACTAAATATATCTCTTTTGTCACCCTCTGTTGCTCATTGTGGTAATTCTTCATAACTAGATAAATCTATTTCATTTATGTTATCAAGTCCACCGAACGCACCCGCACCAATGTCCTCAACACTATTGGGAATAGTTAGTCCAATAATGTTTGGAAACATATCATGGTTTTCAAATGCGTCTTGGTCGATTGTGACAACATTGTCTGGTATAACTAGTTTGGTGTATGATACTAAGTCACGAGGATCTACGCCTTCTTTGATTCCTTTTAATGCGTATTGGTCCTCACCATCGTTACTTTTTTTGTTTGCTATCTTAGACAAAAGAAAATATTCATCTGGTATTTCATCTACTTGTTTTTTAATGAAAAATCCAACAAAACCATATAGAGTTGTTTGTTGTTGTTTATGTTTAGAGTTTGTGAATGTAAATTTTAGGTTAAATGGGAAGGCTTGGTTTTGGTAAATGCCAATATCTAAATCTAGAATAATTCTAGATTTAATGCCAGTTCCAATTTCGATAGGGAATTCTTGTTGTCTAAGTTTTAGCTTACTAGAAGTGTCATCTAATATTTCCACTTTAACTGTCTCACTATCTGGGATTTGATCAAAATATAAGTCGTACATGAAAAAGTGTTTATTCACAGATGTAGATGTTGTTTGTGGAACAGATATTAAATCATCCACTTCGGGATCAATTATTTGGTAGTAGTAGACAAAATCGTATAGTCTAAAAACACCTTGCTTCCCTTTAGTATTTTTTATTCAAAAAGCAAGATTAAAGTTTATGTATGAATCACTTGTAACACTATCATCTAATTTTATGTGTAGATTAATGTTTCTTGTGGAAACATGAAATAAATTCTGTTCTAAACTAATGGTGTTGGCTGGAGCATTCTCAATTTCAACATAAACGTCAGAGTTAGGTATATCTTTAAATTGAATCGGAATATCAATAAATCTGTTTGTTGTTAAAAAAGTAAAATTGTTTGTTGATACAAACAACCCGCTAGGTTGGCAGGCAGCTAACGGCGATATTGACACAAAACTAGCAATTGTTCCTAAAGAAAGTAAAAACTTTAGTTGCTTTTTCATATAAATATTATATATTTTAATTTTTTCATTAGTAAAAAATAATTGCTTATAATGACTGTGTAGGGATAAATATGAAAAACAAAAAATTACTTACAGGAGGCCTAGTAGGATTAGCTGGACTTTCTGCTGTTGCTGCTCCATTAGTCACTATGGCTTCATGTGGAAACAAAGCCGTTAATTTGGAGAAGTATGACGAAATCTATGGTGTTGATAAATTCGTTTACAACACCCTAGAATTAGATTTCAAAA